>NZ_LT976853.1:428206-759198 GCF_900249755.1 Cupriavidus taiwanensis | reverse complement strand
TCCCGCACGCGGGAGAGGGGAGCACACCAGCGGTGCACTAGCCCCCCGACAACGTCCCCCACACCTGGTCCACCAGCTGCCGCTTGCGCCTGGCCCCCGCGCGCCGCTCGCCCCCATTCTCGCCCGGGCGCTCCCGATACAGCCGGATCTCCATGTCGATCGACAACGGCAGCCCGCGCGCCGACTCGGCCCGCACCAGCCGCCCCGCCGCGACGTCGTCGCGCACCGCGCTCTCGGGCAGGAAGGCCATGCCGTGGCCCGACAGCGCCATCACCTTGAGGGCCTCGGCCATGTCGGTCTCGTAGCATTTGTCGAGCTTGAGCGCCTCGGCGGTATCGGCCAGCAGCAGGTCGACCATGCGGCCGAGGAAGGCATTGGGCGTATAGCTGAGGAACGGCACCGGCTTCTTGTCGGTCCCCGGCAGCCGGAACTGGGGCTTGCCGGCGGGGTCCGGCACGCTGTAGGGCGACAGCCGTTCGGTACCAAGCACCAGCATGTCGTACCGCGCCGGATCGAGCTGGATGGCCTGGCGCGCGTGGTGATAGACCATGACCAGGTCGCAGCCGCCCTCCACCAGCATCAGCACCGCGTCATGGACGTTGAGCGCGCGCAGCCGGCACGGCAGCGTGCCGAGCTTGCGTTCCAGCGCCTTGAGCCACTCCGGGAAGAAGGTCAGCGACAGCGTATGCGGCACCGCGAACTCCAGCACCTGCGCATTGGCCGAGCGCTGGCCGCGCATCAGCGCGCGCGTTTCGCTGACCTGCGCCAGCATCGCCAGCGCCTGTTCGTAGAACACCTTGCCGGCCGGGGTCAGGCTGGTGGGATAGCTCGAGCGGTCGATCAGCTCGGTGCCGACCCACGCCTCCAGCGACTGGATGCGGCGCGAGAACGCCGGCTGCGTGACGTGGCGCAGCTCGGCCGAGCGCGAGAAGCTGTGCGTCTCGGCCAGGCTGACGAAGTCTTCAAGCCATTTGATTTCCATGACGCGGATTATCCACCGGCGCCATGCGCTTCGTCACCTGGCGCCTCAGCCGCGGTGGGCCCAGCCGGTCATGCGCTTTTCCACCACCGCGAACAGCTCGTACATGGCCATCGCCATCACCGCGATCACCACCAGTCCGGCGAACGCCAGCGGCATCTTCATGGCCGAGCCGGCCGACACCAGCAGGTAGCCGATGCCCTCGTTGGCGGCATTCATCTCCGATACCGTGGTGCCGACAAAGGCCAGCGTGATCGCGACCTTCAGCGAGGCGAAGAAATACGGCAGCGCACGCGGCAGCCCCACCTTGAACAGCACGTCGCGCCGCTTGGCGCCGAGCACGCGCAGCACGTCTTCGAGCTCCGGCTCCAGCGTGGCGAGGCCGGTGGCGATATTGACCATGATCGGGAAGAACGAGATCAGGAACGCGGTCAGGATGGCGGGCCCGGCTCCAAGCCCGAACCACACCACCAGGATCGGCACGAAGGCGGCCTTGGGCAGCGCGTTGAAGGCGGTCATCAGCGGGTAGCTGGCGGCATAGAGCAGCCGCGACGAGCCCATCGCCAGCCCGAGCAGCACGCCCACGCCGATGGCCACGCCGAATCCCACCATGGTGGTCCAGAAGGTGCGCCACGCATGGCCGGCGATCACGTCCGCGTACTCCACCAGCGCGGCCACGATGGCGGACGGCGTGGGCAGGATAAAGTCGGAGACGTCGAAGGCCATGCACGCGCCCTGCCACAGCAGCAGCACCGCGGCCAGCAACAGCCAGGGCGCCACGCGCTGCACGCGGCGCTCCTGCGCGGAAGTCAGGGTCATCATCATCGTCTTGCCTCGGTGTTTGCTTCAGTGCTGGCGCACATGGCCGATCTTCTCGCGCAGCGCGTGCACCAGCTCGGCGAAGGGTTCGGTATAGGTCAGTTCGAGATCGCGCGGCCGCGGCAGGTCGATCTCCTTGCGCATCAGGATGCGGCCGGGGCGCTGGCTCATCACGTAGACCGTGTCGGCCAGGAACACGGCCTCGCGCAGGTCGTGCGTGACCAGGATCACGTTGAAGCGCTGCGCCTGCCACAGGTCGCGCAGCACGCACCAGAGTTCCTCGCGGGTGAAGGCATCGAGCGCGCCGAAGGGCTCGTCCAGCAGCAGCATGCGCGGCTGGTGAATCAACGCGCGGCAGATCGACGCGCGCTGCTGCATGCCGCCGGAGAGCTGCCACGGGTATTTGTCCTCGTAGCCGCCCAGCCCCACGGTATGCAGCAGCCGGCGGGCGCGGTCGATGTACTCGTCGCGCCGCGCCCGCAGCGTCGAGCGGTAGGGCTCGACGATCTCCAGCGGCAGCATCACGTTGTCGAGCGTGGTGCGCCACGGCAGCAAGGTGGGAGCCTGGAACGCCATGCCCACCTGCTTGAGCGGCCCGTTCACCTTCTGCCCGGCAATCTTCACGATGCCGCGCGTGGCGGGCTTGAGCCCGGTCGCCAGCTTCATGAAGGTGGACTTGCCGCAGCCGGACGGGCCGACGATGGCGATGAATTCGCCCGGCGCGGCCTGCAGCGACAGGTCCTCGACCGCGAACTCGCCCTGGTGCGCCAGCTCGTCGTTATAGGCCAGCCAGACCCGGTTGAAATCGACAAACGGTTCCGCCGCCGCGGGCGCGGCGCTGCCGCCGGAGGCGGGCATGAAGGCAGCCTGGCGCGTCATCATCGCAGCACATCCAGTTCGGCCGCGCTCGGCAGGTAGGCGTCGGTCCACAGCGCATCCGCGTTGATGCGGCCCTTGGTGCCGAAGGCATCGGCCACCTGCGAGGCCATCAGCGCCAGCCGCGGCTTGCTGATGCGGCCGAAGCCCTCGGCCTTCGCGTCGGGCGAGCGGACCACGCTGTCCAGCGCCAGCTTCAGCCGGCGCGTTTCCAGCTTCTCGTCGATGATGCCGTCGCGCGCCTTGAGCGCGCGGATGCCGTCTTCCGGGCGCGCGATCACGTCGCGCGCCGACTTGCTGAAGGCGCGCAGGAACGCCTTCACCGCCTCCGGATTTTTCTTCAGGAAGTCCTCGGACGCGATCACGGCGTTGCCGTACAGCTTCACGCCGAACTGCGGGTACGGCAGCACCACGATGTCCTCGTCCTTCACGCCGCGCGCGTTCAGGTTCAGGATCGACGTGAACGAAAAGCCGGTGATGGCATCGAGGTCGCCGCGCACCAGCATGGTTTCGCGCAGCGTCGGATCCATCGCCTGCCAGTTGAACGACGAGGCCTGCAGGCCGTTGGCTTTGGCGAAGATCGGGAAGGCGCGGCGGCCGGCGTCGAACACCGGCGCGCCCATGCGCTTGCCGGCCAGGTCCTTCGGCGCGCGGATGCCTGACTTCTTCAGCGCCAGGATGGCCGCGGGCGTGTTGTTGTAGACCATCATCACCGCCACCGGCTTGTTCTTCGCGTCGGGATTGTTGCCGTAGAACTCCATCACCGACGACATGTCGGCGAAGCCCATGTCATAGGTGCCCGAGGCCACGCGGTTGACCACGTTGCCCGAGCCGTTTCCGGCATCGATCGCGACGTCGAGCTTCTCGGCCTTGTAGTAGCCCTTCTGCTCGCCGAGCAGGAACAGCGCGGCCGGCCCTTCGAAGCGCCAGTCGAGCTGGAACCGGACCCTGGTGGACGCAGCCTGTGCATGGGCCGCGCCGGCGAATTGTGTCGACAGCACCAGGCTGGTGCCGATGATGGCGCCGAGCTTCAGCAGGCGGCGGCGTGCGGCGGCACGGGCCGGACGCGCGGCGGTGTGGCCAACGCTCTCGCTGGCAGCCGTGAAAACGCCGGGCGACACTTGCGCAGCGCGGGATTGGGGCATGGCATCTCTCCGTGGATAAAGGATTTCGGAGGGATGTGTCCGCAAGGGACATGCCAGCCTTGCAGGCCCCGTTTCAGGGCGTGGCCGCACGCGATTGTCGAACCAGAAATGGGCGCGGCGATTGCCGCAGCGGCATCGTCGGCAGCAATTGCCGACAATCCGCGCCGCTTCCCGGTGCAAGCGGGCGCGGCGGATAACGGCTCAGGCGTCCTGGGTGGCGTCGCCCACGTCGAGCGCAAGTGCCTGCGCGCCGAGCGCTTCGCCGCCCTTGGCCGCGGCGCGCGCCTGGATATCCCACATCTCGGCATAGCGCCCGCCCGCGCGCATCAGCTGCGCATGGGTGCCGCGCTCGACGATGCGCCCGTGGTCCATCACCAGGATCTGGTCGGCATGGACCACGGTGGAGAGCCGGTGCGCGATCAGCAGCGTGGTGCGGTTCTGCGCCAGGCGCATCAGTTCGGCCTGGATCGCCTGCTCGGTGCGCGAATCCAGCGCGGAAGTGGCCTCGTCGAATACCAGCACCGGCGGGTTCTTCAGCAGCGTGCGCGCGATCGCCACGCGCTGCTTCTCGCCGCCCGACAGCTTCAGGCCGCGCTCGCCCACGGGCGTGTCGTAGCCCTGCGGCAGCTCGCGGATAAAGGCGTCGATCTGCGCCGCCTGCGCCGCGGCGATGACTTCGTCGCGGGTCGCGTCCGGGCGGCCGTAGGCGATGTTGTAGTAGATGCTGTCGTTGAACAGCACGGTGTCCTGCGGCACGATGCCGATGGCGCGGCGCAGGCTGTCCTGCGTGATCGCGCGGATGTCCTGGCCGTCGATCTCGATCGCGCCGCCGCCCACGTCGTAGAAGCGGAACAACAGCCGCGCCAGCGTCGACTTGCCCGAGCCGCTGTGCCCCACCACCGCGGTGGTGCTGCCCGCCGCAATGGTGAAATCCACGCCGTCCAGGATCAGGCGGTCGGGCTCGTAGCTGAAGCGCACGTCGCGGAAGCGCACCTGCGCGCCGCTGACCCGCAGCGCGGGGGCGCCCGGCGCGTCGGCCACTTCCTGGTGCGTGCCCAGCAGCACGAACATGCGGTCCATGTCGGTGGTGGCCTGCTTGATCTCGCGGTAGATCACGCCGAGGAAATTCAGCGGGATATAGAGCTGGATCATCAGCGTGTTGACCAGCACCAGGTCGCCCAGCGTCAGCTTGCCGTCGACCACGCCCACGGTGGCGCGCCACAGGATCAGGATCAGGCCGACGGCGATGATGGCCTGCTGGCCGAAGTTCAGGAACGACAGCGAGTTCTGCGAACGGATCGCCGCGGTGCGGTACTTGCGCAGGTTTTCGTCATAGCGATGCGCCTCGTAGGCTTCGTTGCCGAAGTACTTGACGGTCTCGAAGTTCAGCAGCGAATCGATCGCCTTCTGGTTGGCGCGCGAATCGAGTTCGTTCATGCGGCGGCGGAAGTGCGTGCGCCATTCCGTCACCACGATGGTGAAGACGATATAGCCCACCAGCGCGCAGCCGGTGATGGCGGCGAACCAGATGTCGTAGTGCAGGATAAAGAAGCCGATCACGAGCGCCATTTCCACCAGCGTGGGCAGGATGCTGTACAGCGAATACGAGATCAGCGACTGGATGCCGCGCGTGCCGCGCTCGATGTCGCGGCTCATGCCGCCGGTCTGGCGGTCCAGGTGGAAGCGCAGCGACAGCGCATGCAGGTGCTGGAACACCTGCAGCGCAATCTCGCGCACGGCGCTCTGCGTGACCTTGGAAAAGAGGATCTCGCGCAACTCGGTGAACAGCGTCGCGGACAGGCGCAGCAGGCCGTAGGCCCCGATCAGCCCGACCGGCACCGCCAGCAGCGCGCGCGGATCGCCCGCGGTGATGTTCATGCTGTCGATCAGCCGCTTCATCAGCACCGGCACGCCCAGGTTGGCGACCTTGGCCGCCACCAGGCAGGCCAGCGCCAGCATCACGCGCCACTTGTAGTGCCAGACGTAGGGCAGCAGGTTGCGCACGGTCTGCCAGTCGCTGCGGGGCGCGCGCTGGCCGGGAAAGAGCTTGACCGAGGCGCGGTCGGGGGCCGGCTCGGCGGTCGTGGAATAGCGGCGCATACGTTAGAATTCGGGCCAATGCGAGATTGTCGCAGGATTCGCATATTGCGGCTGGCGAAGGGTCTTTTCGCCGCGCCCGCCCCCTTCCGCTGTCCACCATACCGCCTCATGAACGCTCCCCACACCGTCCCCGCCCTGCCTGCCGGCAAGAATCCCGCCCTGCGCGTGGTCCCGATGCCCGCGGACGCCAATGTCCATGGCGACGTGTTCGGCGGCTGGATCATGTCGCAGGTGGATATCGCCGGCTCGATCCCGGCAGTCGAGCGCGCGCAGGGGCGCGTGGCCACCGTCGCGGTCAACTCCTTCCTGTTCAAGCACCCGGTGCTGGTCGGCGACCTGGTCAGTTTCTATGCCGACATCGTCAAGACCGGCCGGACCTCGATCACGGTCGAGGTCGAGGTCTATGCGCAGCGCATGCGGCACAGCAATGAGATCGTCAAGGTGACGGAGGCCACGCTGACGTATGTGGCGACGGATGAGTCGCGGCAGCCGCGGGTGTTGCCGACGGCTTGACGACGCAAAGGCCTCCGATCATCGATCGGTGTGCTCCCTCTCCCGCTTGCGGGAGAGGGTCGGGGTGAGGGCGGGCGCTGGCCGAAGCCGCCGCGCTGGAAACAACCGTTGGCCCTGCTTCTTGTGATGCCTTGCCAGCCCACCCCTCACCCCGGCCCTCTCCCCATGAGGGGAGAGGGAGAACACCTTGCTAAGGCGAGTTCGGGCGGCTTGGGAGCGCGCAACACCGCTCTCCTCTTCCGCTCAGCCAGGGCTCACGCAAACTTCATAAAATCCGGCCTGCGCTTCTCGAAGAACGCGCTGAACGCCTCCTTCGCTTCCGGCGCCACCAGCATGCGCCGGAACACCGCGCCCTCGTCGGCCATCTGCTTGTCCACCTCCGCCTGCGCGCCGGCCTTCATCAGGCGCTTGGTCTCGCGCAGCGACGATGCCGGCAAGGCCGCCAGCTTGCGCGCCTGCGCCAGCGCAAAGTCGTGCAGCTCGGCCACCGGCAGCACGCGCGTCACCAGCCCGATCTCCAGCGCCTCCTGCGCGCTGAAGGCCTCGCCCAGCAGCAGCTTTTCAGCTGCGCGCTGGTAGCCCACCAGCCGCGGCAGCAGCAGGCTCGATGCGGCTTCCGGGCACAGCCCCAGCTGCACGAACGGCAGCGACAGCTTGGCGGTGTCCGAGGCATAGACCAGGTCGCAATGCAGCAGCATGGTGGTGCCCACGCCGACCGCGGCGCCGCTGACCGCCGCCACCACCGGCTTGCTGGCATGGCTGATCTGATGCAGGAACTGGAACACCAGGGCCGCTTCGGCGCCCTCGCCCGCGCTGGGCGGGCGCTGCATGAAATCTTCGAGGTCGTTGCCGGCGGTGAAGACTTCGGGCTTGCCGCGCAGCAGGATGGCGCGCACGGCAGGATCGGTCTCGGCCGCGCGCAGCGCGTCGGCAAGCGCCTGGTACATCGCCGCGGTGATGGCGTTCTTCTTGTCGATGCGGTCGAACTCGAGCGTCAGGATGCCCTGCTCGATGCTGGTACGGATGCTCATGGTGTCCTCGTCTGTGGGAGTTATTCGAAAGGCGGCGGCGATTCGGCGAGATAGCTGAGCCCGAACGCGCGCGCACCGACATTCAGCGCCACGGTCAGGCTCATCGGCGCCAGCATCAGCTCGACGCCGTGGCTGCGCGCGGTGCGCGCCAGCGACTGGTAGGCCGGCATCGCGCGCACGGCGTCGAGCGGGCCGGCATAGCAGACCGAGATTGCCGGCACCATCAGCTTGCCGCCGCGGATGCATTGCTCGGCATGCTGCAGCACGCGGCGCGCGCCCTCGTCGGAGCCACGCGCCCTGGCGATGGCGTCGGTGTGCCCGCGGTGCATGCGCACCACCGGGCGGATATTGAAAGCGCTGCCCATCACATAGCGCCCCCAGGTAACGCTGCCCTCGCCCTTCTGGCGCGCGCGCGTGTACAGGTAGAGCAGTTCGTCGGGCACCAGGAACATATGGGCCGCATCGCGCAGGCGCGTCTCGACCGCTTCGCGCACCGCCTGCGCGCTGGCGCCCGCGGCGGCCATGCGCGCGGCTTCGCGCACGATCAACGCCTGGCCCGGCCCGATCGCACCGGTGTCGACCACGGTCAGCTCGAACAGGCCGGTGCGCCCGGCTGCCTTGCGCAGGCGCACGCTGCGGGCCACCGTGCCGATCACCGCGCCGCTCGCATGCGCATACAGCTTGCTGCGCGAACTGGCGATGGTGAACAGGATGGCGCGGTCGCAATGCGCCACCACGTTGCGCAGCAGGTGTTCTTCCAGCTCGCGCTCGAGCAGCGGGATCGATTCGGCGTAGTGGTCCTGGCGGCCGACCAGGTATTGCTGGTAGAGCGTGGGCAGCGCGTCCTCGTCGCGCGTATCGGCGACAAAGTGTTCGCCGGCGCGGATGCGGAACGGAATCGTGTGGACCTTCAGCTGGGCCATGACGTCGCGCGGCAGATCGCACGCGGCATCGGCCAGGATGGCTGTCTCCTGCATATTGTTGTCTCCTCCCCTACCTGGTGACCCGCGTCGCGGGCGGCAGCCCCCGGTACTGCTTTCTTCACCTGATCCAGAAGGGCGGGATGGCCCCGGGCCATCCCGCAGGCGCGTTCAGACGCGCTCGAAGATACCTGCGGCGCCCATGCCGGTGCCCACGCACATGGTGACCATGCCGTACTTCAGGTTGTGGCGGCGCAGCGCGTGCACCACCGTGGCCGAGCGGATCGCACCGGTGGCACCGAGCGGGTGGCCCAGCGCGATCGCGCCGCCCATGCGGTTGACCCGCGCCGGATCCAGTTGGAGGTCGCGCATCACTGCCAGCGATTGCGCGGCAAACGCTTCGTTCAGCTCGATCCAGTCGAGCTGGTCCTGCGTCAGCCCGGCTGCCTTCAGCGCCGCGGGAATCGCTTCCTTGGGGCCGATGCCCATGATCTCGGGCGGCACGCCGCGCACCGCGAACGAAACGAAGCGCGCCAGCGGCACCAGGTTGAACTGCTTGAGGATCTTTTCCGAAACCAGGATCAGCGCGCCGGCGCCGTCGGACGTCTGCGAGCTGTTGCCGGCGGTGACGCTGCCCTTGTTGGCGAACACCGGGCGCAGCTTGCCCAGGCCCTCGAGCGAGGTATCCGGGCGCGGGCCCTCATCCAGCGCGATGGTGCGGGTCTTCACGCTGACCTGGCCGCTGGCGAGGTCGGGGGAGCGCTCGACGGTCTCGACCGGCGTGATCTCGTCGCGGAACTCGCCGGCCTGCTGCGCGGCGATGGCCTTCTGGTGCGACGCCAGCGAGAACGCGTCCTGGTCCTCGCGGCTGACCTGCCACTGCTGCGCGACCTTCTCGGCGGTCAGGCCCATGCCGTAGGCGATGCCGACGTTCTCGTCGCGGGTGAAGATCTCCGGCGACATCGACGGCGAGTTGCCCATCATCGGCACCATGCTCATCGATTCGACGCCGGCGGCGATCATCACGTCGGACTCGCCGACGCGGATGCGGTCGGCGGCCATCGCCACCGCGCTCAGGCCCGAGGCGCAGAAGCGGTTGACGGTGATGCCGCCGACGGTGTTGGGAAGCCCCGACAGCAGCGCGCCGATGCGCGCGACGTTCAGGCCCTGCTGGGCCTCGGGAATGGCGCAGCCGACGATGGCGTCCTCGATCAGCTTCGGATCCAGGCCGGGCACCTGCGCCAGCGCGGCCTTCAGGATGGTGGCCAGCAGGTCGTCCGGGCGCGTATGCTTGAACGCGCCCTTGGGGGCCTTGCCGATCGGCGAGCGGGTGGCCGCAACGATATATGCGTCTTGCAGTTGTTTCATGATGTCGGTTCCTCGCTTCGCTGATTAGTTGCGCACCGGCTTGCCGGTCTGCAGCATGCCCATGATGCGCTCCTGCGTCTTGCCGGTACCCAGCAGGTCGACGAAGGCCTTGCGCTCCAGCGCCAGCAGCCATTCCTCGCTGACCAGCGCGCCGGCGTCGACGTCGCCGCCGCACACCACTTCGGCAATGCGCGTGGCGATCAGGAAATCGTGCGCCGAGATAAAGCCGCCGTCGCGCATATTGACCAGCGAGGCCTTGATGGTGGCCACGCCCGAGCGGCCGGCCACCGGGATCAGCGTCGGCAGCGGCGCGCGGTAGCCGGCGTCGGCCAGCGCGCGCACGGCGTTCTGTGCCACGTACAGCAGTTCATGCACGTTGAAGACGATCTGGTCGGACGGCTGCAGGTAGCCCATCTGGCGCGCTTCGAGCGCCGAGCCCGAGACCTTGGCCATGGCCGCGCTCTGGAAGCGGCTGGTCAGGAACTGCAGGTAGTTGGTGCTGCCCGCGGCCTGCGCGGCGCGCGCCGCAGCAATCGCCGCTTCCTTCAGCCCGCCGCCGGCCGGCACCAGGCCCACGCCCACTTCGACCAGGCCGATATAGGTTTCCAGCGCGGCCACGCGGGCGGCGGAGTGCAGCATCAGCTCGCAGCCGCCGCCCAGCGCAATGCCCGACGCCGCCGACACCACCGGCACCGCGGCGTATTTCACGCGCATCATGCCGTCCTGGAATTTCTTCACAAACGGCTCGATGCCCTTGGCGCCGCCCATCATGAACGCGGGCATCGCGGCTTCAAGGTTGGCGCCGGCGGAGAACGGGCCGCCCGGCGCGCCCAGTTGCAGCGAGGTCGGCTGCCACACCACCAGGCCCTTGTAGCCGGCCTCGGCCAGGTCGATGGCGCGGGTCAGGCCGTCGATCACGTCCGGCCCGATGGTGTTCATCTTGCTCTTGAACGAGACCACCAGCACGTCGTCCTGGCCCTCGCCCACCCAGATGCGCACCGCATCGTTCTCTTCGACGGTGCGGCCGGCCTTGCGCGGATCGGCCGCGGCGGTGCCCTGGATCGCGGCGCGGAAGGCCTGGCGCTGGTACACCGGCAGCGTGCTGCGCGCGACGAACGACTGCGTCGCCGGCGACCACGAACCGGCCGCCGCATGCACGCCCTGGTTGTCGGCGACCGGGCCGGAGAACACCCATGCCGGCAGCGGCGCGCCCGACAGCGCCTTGCCGCCTTCGACGTCTTCCTTCACCCACTCGGCCACCTGCTTCCAGCCGGCCGCCTGCCAGTCCTCGAACGGACCCGAGTTCCAGCCGAAGCCCCAGCGGATCGCCAGGTCGATATCGGCGGCGGAGCCGGCGATCTGCTCAAGGTACACGGCGATGTAGTGGAACACGTCGCGGAACACCGCCCACAGGAACTGCGCCTGCGGGTTGGCCGATTCACGCAGCAGCTTGATGCGCTCGGCCGGTTCCTTCTTCAGCATGCGCACCACGATCTCGTCGGCCTTCTTGCCCGACTCGACATACTGGCCGGTCTTCGCGTCCAGCACCTTGATGGCCTTGCCTTCCTTCTTGTAGAAGCCGGCGCCGGTCTTCTGGCCCAGCGCGCCCGCATCGACCAGGCCCTTGAGCACGGCCGGGGTCTTGTACACCGGCGCGAACGGGTCGTCTTGCAGGTTGTCCTGCATGGTCTTGATCACGTGCGCCATGGTGTCCAGGCCGACCACGTCCGCGGTGCGGAAGGTGGCGGACTTGGCGCGGCCCAGCTTGGAGCCGGTCAGGTCGTCGACCACGTCGAACGGGATGCCGAACTTCTCGGCCTCGGCAAACACCGCCAGGATCGAGAAGATGCCGACGCGGTTGGCAATGAAGTTGGGCGTGTCCTTGGCGCGCACCACGCCCTTGCCGAGCGTGGTGGTCAGGAAGGCTTCCAGCTGGTCGAGGATTTCCGGCTGCGTGGCCGCGGTCGGGATCAGCTCGACCAGGTGCATGTAGCGCGGCGGGTTGAAGAAGTGCACGCCGCAGAAGCGCGACTTCAGGTTGTCATCAAAGCCGTCGGACAGCGCGGTGATCGACAGGCCCGAGGTGTTGGTGGCAAAGATCGCATGCGAAGCGAGATGCGGCGCGACCTTCTTGTACAGGTCGTGCTTCCAGTCCATGCGCTCGGCGATCGCCTCGATCACCAGGTCGCATTCCTTGAGCAGGGCGATATCGTCTTCGTAGTTGGCGGCCTGGATCAGGCCGGCCTCGTCCTTGACGCCCAGCGGCGCCGGCGACAGCTTCTTCAGGTTCTCGATGGCGCGCAGCGCGATGCCGTTCTTGGGGCCTTCTTTGGCCGGAAGATCGAACAGCACCACCGGCACGCGCGCGTTGATCAGGTGGGCGGCAATCTGCGCGCCCATGACGCCGGCACCCAGCACGGCGACTTTCTTGACGATGAAATTGGACATGCTCGCTCCTGGATTAGTGAGCGTTGAGGTGAGGGGGTATGGCTCTCCCATTGCTGCCGGTTGGCTCCCCTCTCCCGCTTGCGGGAGAGGGGCAGGGGGTGAGGGCAGGAGGTTGCTATGCCGAATCACTTCGTCGAAGCACCGGCCCTCACCCCCGGCCCCTCTCCCATAAATGGGAGAGGGGAGAAACCGTCAGCGGGAGTCAGTTCCGCAGATCAGATCAGAACAATTCCGCGTCCAGCGCCATCAGCGAAGCCGAACCCGCGCGCGCCTTGCGGATCTCCGCCGCAGTTTCCGGCAGCAGCTTGGCAAAGTAGAAGCGTGCGGTGGCCAGCTTGGCGGTGTAGAACTTGTCGCCGCTGCCCTGCTTCTCCAGCGCGACCTTGGCCATGCGGGCCCAGAAGTACGCGAACACCAGGTGGCCCACCACGCGCAGGTACGGCACCGCGGCGGCGCCGACTTCGTCGGCGTTGCCCATCGCCTTCATGCCGATTTCCATGGTCAGCTTCTGCACCTTGTCGCCCAGGTCGGCCAGCGGGTTGATGAACTCCTGCATGGCTTCGTTGGTGCCTTCGGCTTCGACGAACTCCTGCACGATCTTGCCGAAGGCCTTCATCCTGGCGCCCATGTCGCCCAGGATCTTGCGGCCCAGCAGGTCCAGCGCCTGGATCGTGTTGGTGCCCTCGTAGATCATGTTGATGCGGGCGTCGCGCACGTATTGCTCCATGCCCCATTCGGAGATGTAGCCGTGGCCGCCGAACACCTGCATGCCCTCGTTGGTGGCGGTGAAGGCGTTGTCGGTCAGGAACGCCTTGATCACCGGCGTCAGCAGCGCGACCAGGTCGCCGGCCTGCTTGCGCACGGCCTCGTCCGGGTGCGACAGCTCGCGGTCGATCTGCAGCGCGGTCCAGTAGCTGAACGCGCGGCCGCCCTCGGCGTAGGCGCGCTGGGTCAGCAGCATGCGGCGCACGTCGGGGTGCACGATGATCGGGTCGGCGGCCTTCTCGGGCGCCTTGGGGCCGGTCAGCGAGCGCATCTGCAGGCGGTCCTTGGCGTAGGCGACCGAGTTCTGATACGCCACTTCCGTCAGGCCCAGGCCCTGCGCGCCCACGCCCAGGCGCGCGGCGTTCATCATCACGAACATGGCGTTCAGGCCCTTGTTGGGCTCGCCCACCATCCAGCCGCGCGCGCCGTCCAGGTTCATCACACAGGTGGCGTTGCCGTGGATGCCCATCTTGTGCTCGATCGAGCCGCACTGGATGCCATTGCGCTCGCCCGGGTTTCCGCTGGCATCGGGAATGAACTTGGGCACCACGAACAGCGAGATGCCCTTGGTGCCGGCGGGCGCGTCAGGCAGGCGCGCCAGCACCAGGTGGATGATGTTCTCGGCCAGGTCGTGCTCGCCGGCGGAGATGAAGATCTTGGTGCCGGTGATCAGGTAGGAGCCGTCGGCTTGCGGCTCGGCCTTGCTGCGCAGGATGCCCAGGTCGGTGCCGCAATGCGGCTCGGTCAGGCACATGGTGCCGGTCCAGACGCCGGACACCAGCTTGGGCAGGTAGGTCTGCTGCAGTTCGGGCGTGCCGTGTGCGTGCAGGGCCTCATAGGCGCCGTGCGACAGGCCGGGGTACATGGTCCAGGCCTGGTTGGCCGAGTTCAGCATCTCGTAGACCACGTTGTTGACCACGATCGGCAGGCCCTGGCCGCCGTAGGCCGGATCGCACGCCAGTGCCGGCCAGCCGGCCTCGACATACTGCTGGTACGCTTCCTTGAAGCCGGTGGGGGCCTTGACCACGCCGTCGCCGACATAGGTGCAGCCCTCGCGGTCGCCCACCTGGTTGAGCGGGAACACCACGTCCGAGCAGAACTTGCCGGCTTCCTCGATGACCTGGTTGATGGTGTCCGCGTCGATGTCCGCGTGCGGCGGCATCGCCTTGAGTTCGGCTTCGGCGCCGAGCAGTTCATGGAGCACGAACTGCATGTCGCGCAACGGTGCGGTGTACTGGCCCATCAGAGACTCCTTGGAGTTGTGCGATGCCGCCACGCCGCCCGTCCCGCTTGCGCGATACGGTCCGACCCGACGGCCTCAGGTACGGTAAGACTGAATCAGTTTGTTGAGCGCGACCATGGCAAGCTCGGCGCTGTCGGGCAGGCGCAGGAAACGGGCGTCATGATGCAAGCCTAGTTCAAGGCTGTACATCTCGAACAGCATCAGGCGCGGATCGCAGTCCGCGCGCAGGTGCCCCTCTTCCTTGGCCTGGTTGATGGCGCGGTTCAGCGCTGCCCGCCAGATGGTGACGCTCTTGACCAGCTCGTCACGCACCAGGCTGCCGGCGCGGTCGTCGTACTCCACGGCGCCGCTGATGTAGATGCATCCCGTCGTCACTTCCTGGATGCGCTTTTCCATCCAGCGCCGCACCATCGACCACAGCCGGGGCAGGCCGCGCGGCTCCTGCAGCGAGGGATAGAACACCTCCTGCTCGAACCGGCGGTGATACTCCCGCACCACCTCCACCTGCAGGTCCTCGCGCGAACCGAAATGCGCGAACACGCCGCTCTTGCTCATCTGCATGCGTTCCGCGAGCAGCCCGATGGTCAGACCTTCGAGCCCGTCGCGGGACGACAATTCCAGTGCGGCATCCAGAATCGCCACGCGCGTCATCTCGCCCTTGCGCATGGGCGAGGGGGACGACGAGGCGGATTCGAGACGGGCTGACTGGTGTCGCATGTTTTTTCTCCGTTCTGCGGGGCCTGCTGTGGCCCTGCGTATGACCCTGACGTTGCATTCATTGCTTGCGGGCGGCCGGCGGATTTGCCGGTGCATACCGCGAATGCACGCAGTCTAAGCCAAAAAAGAACGGTCGTTCAGATTATTCTGGCGCGGCACCTGCCCATCAAGCTTTTAATTAGACCGCTGTTTCTAAACGGACTGCAATGCAGCATGTCCGCCAGCGGCCGCGCTGCAACCGGTTGCAGCGTTCGCGTTGCCGCATGGCAGCAAACGCACAGCAGCGCGGCGCACACCGCTTCAGTAGCGGCCCGTAACGCCGGCGATGATCACGCCGAGGCGCAGCAGCATATACGCCGCCCAGTTGGCGAGCCGGTGCAGCGGCGAGCGCCGCGCATGCGCGTCGGGCAGCACGCGCACGCTGCGGTGCGCAATGGCGCGCTCCAGCGCTTCGCGCAGTTCGGCGGCGAAGGCGGCATCATAAACGGCAACGTTGGCCTCGCGCGCGAGCAGCAGGCTGAACGGGTCCATGTTGCTCGAGCCGACCGTGGCCCAGGCCTCGTCGACCACGCCGACCTTGGCGTGCAGGAAGCTTTCGGCGTACTCGTAGATCTCCACGCCGGCCTCGAGCAACGACGCATAGAGCGCGTGCGTGGCGTAGTGCTGCAGCCGGTATTCGACCATGCCCTGCAGCAGCAGCCGCACCCGCACGCCGCGCTAGCGGCAGGCCAGCAAGGCGCGCCGCATCTTGTGGCCGGGCAGGAAGTAGGCGTTGGCGAGGATCACGTCATGGCGCGCGGCGCCCAGCGCGCGCAGGTATTCGCGCTCGATGGTGCGGCGGTTGCGCAGGTTGTCGCGCAGCAGCAGCGCGGCGCGGATGCCGCCGGTGGCTTCCGGGCGCGGCGGCAGGTCGGTCACCAGCGGGTAGTCGGCGACCGCGGCGGCGCGCTCGCTGCCGCGCGCTTCGCGCAGCGACAGCCGCCACCACAGCCGCTCGGACGACAGCGCGATGCGGTCCACCAGCGGCCCGCTGACCTGCACCGCGAAGTCATAGCGCGGCCCCAGGTTGGCGCCTTCGAAGGGGCCGTGGTTGTGGTCGTCGATGATGTTGATGCCGCCGACGAAGGCGATGTGGCGATCGATCACGGCGAGCTTGCGGTGCAGCCGGCGCAGGTGCCGCCGCGCCAGGCGGAAGCCGCGCAAGGCGCGATACACACGCAGCCGCACGCCGCCGGCGCGCAGCCGCCCGGCGAGCTCGGCGGGCATGTCGCCGGCGCCGAAGCCGTCCACCGTCACGCGCACCGCGACCCCGCGCGCGGCGGCGCGGATCAGCGCGTCGGCGACGGCGCGGCCGACCTCGTCGTCGGCATAGATGTAGGTTTCCAGCATGACCTGGAACGCGGCCTGGTCGATGGCGGCGATCAGCGCCGGAAAGAAGTCCTGGCCGCCGTGCAGCAGCCGCACCGTGTTGCCGGTGGTGGGCTTGCCGCGGCGCCAGGCCCAGCGCAGCATGTGGTGGCGATAGGGCGGCTCGCCGGTGGTGGCCGTGTCGTGCACCGGGGCATCCTCGGCCTGGGCGGAGTGGGAGATCCGTGACATGCCGTGATTATCGGACAGTTTGCCGCGCGCAAGGCGCCGCCTGCACATTGGCGCGCGGAACTCTGCTATCGTCGATGCCGATGCCTGTCCGCCGGCACTGCCGTTGCGCGCAGGCCAACTCCGACGCCCCCTACGGAAACCATGGTGAAGGTATTCGGCATTACCGGCTCGTCCGGCAGCGGCAAGACCACGCTGCTGGACCAGCTCATTCCCTGCTTTGTCGGCGCCGGCCTGCGCGTGGCCGGCGTCAAGCACACCCACCACGGCTTCGATCCGGATACGCCCGGCAAGGATTCATGGCGCATGCGCGCGGCCGGCTGCGCCAATGTCGTGCTGGTCGGCGCGCGCCACCTGACGCTGATGCGCCATTACCCGGAAGCCGTGCCGTCACCCGAACTCGACGACGCGCTCGCGGTGCTGCCGCCCGACACCGACCTGGTGCTGGTGGAAGGGTACAAGCGCAGCGATTTTCCCAAGCTGGAGGTATTCCGGCCCGCGCTGGGCCGGGCGCCGCTGTGGCACGAAGTGCCGGGCGTGGTGGCGGTGGCGAGCGACGAGCCCGCCGCCGTCGCCGCCATGACTTCGCTGCCGGTGCTGGACCTGAACGATCCGCAGGCGGTGTTCGTGTTTATCCGCGACTACCCCCTGCCCGGCAGCCACTGAGCCGGATTTCCGGCAGCCTCACGCGGCCTGGTCCGCGGGCGCGACGCGCTCCACCACTTCACCCAGCGGATGGCCCAGTTCCGCCACCAGCGGCACGTGGTCCGAGCGCTGCGCCCAGTCGCGGCCGGTCAGCGCGTGGGCGCGCTCGATCTCGTAGCCGCGCACATAGATGCGGTCCAGCTGCCACCACGGCATGTGGCTGGGGAAGGTATGCAGCCGCGCGCCGCGCGCGTGCGAGGCCTCGACCGCGCCCAGCGTATTGCAGATCTGCGCGTCGAGCCGGTGGTTCCAGTCGTTGAAGTCGCCGGCGATCACCAGCGGCACGCCGGCCGGCACCACATTGCGCACCCGTTCCACCAGCGCCTCGGCCTGGCGCGCGCGGCTGCGCGCGAACAGCCCGAAATGCACGCAGATCAGGTGGGTCTCGATGCCGTGCACGTCCGCCACCGCATGCAGCAGCCCGCGCTGCTCGAAGCGGTGGTCGGAGATATCGAGGTTTTCGGACATCAGGATCGGATGGCGCGACAGGATCGCGTTGCCGTGATGGCCGTAGTCGTAGACCGCGTTGCGGCCGTAGACCGAATGCGGATAGGCGTCGGTGGCGAGGTAGTTGAGCTGGGTGTGTTCCGGGTCGAACAGCGCCGCCGCCACCAGCCGGTCGTTGCGGTCCTGCACTTCCTGCAGGAACACGATGTCCGCGTCCATCGCGTGCAGGCCGGCGCGCACGTTCTGGATGCGCGGGCGCCGCGCGATGCCGGTCACTCCCTTGTGGATGTTGTAGGTGACCACGCGCAGCTTCATGGCTGCCCTCCGACGGCCGCCTCGCGGCTGGCAACGGTGCCAGCGCTGGCGCCTTCCGCGCGCCAGGCGAGTTGCCGGATGGCGTCGGCATTGCTGCGCGAAAAGCACTGCTGCGCCGCTTCTTGCCACGGCAGCCACTTGTATTGCAGGTGTTCGCGTGGCGCCAGCGTCACCGGCAATGCCTCGGCGACGCGCAGGCCGAACCAGTGCTCGGTATTGCGCGTCACGCCTTCGGCGTAGCGGTGGCGCCACTGCGGGTAGATGTCGTACTGGATGGCATGGCCCCAGTCGGTAAGCTGGTGCTCGCCGGCGATGATGCCGGTTTCCTCGGCCACTTCGCGCGCGGCGGTCAGGGCCAGCGGTTCGTCCAGGGTGTCGAGGCTGCCGGTGACGGACTGCCAGAACCCCGGGCGATCGGCGCGTTCCAGCAGCAAGACTTGAAGATCTGGCGTGTAAATCACCACCAGCACGGATTCCGGGATCTTGTAGGACATGGGTCTGGGGCCAAAGGACAAACCCAAGGATAGCGCAGGCGCGCGCGCTTGCCACGCGAAAGCGCCGCACGCCTGCGCCGCCAGGGCGCAGGCGTGCGCCGGATCAGGCCGCGTTGCGCGCGCCGTGCACCGGATGCGGGGCCAGGTAGGGCTCGGCGCTGTCGTGGCGCTGCCAGGTGTCGAACACCTGCGGCGATTCGCCGTGGCCCCAGGCCGCGCGCAGCTGCTCCATCAGCGGCGCCAGCGCCTGGCGGTAGCGCCGGGAGGCGCCATGCGCGTGCGCGGCCAGCGCCTCGGCGCGTTGGCGCGCCTCGCCCTGCAGCCGGGTGCGCTCCTGCGCGATTTCCTTCTCGCGCTGGCCCAGCGTGTTGTACTTCTGGATCAGGAAGCGCTGGTAATCGCCGCCATCCATGCCCTGCGCCGCCTGCGCGTTGACCTGCTCGAAGCGCAGCACGATGCTGCCGGTTTCCTGTTCGATATGGGCGGCTTCCGCGTCCAGCGCCTGCAGCGCCTCGTGCACGCGCTGGGCGTCGCGGCGCAGTGCCTGCACCTGCGCGGCCTCGTCCTCGAACGCGCGCTGCGCGTCCAGGTAGGCCTGCACCACCGGTTGGGGCGCTACCACCAGCAGCGGGTCGGCGCCGTCGGCGCGCTGGCCGGCAAGCAGGGCATCGTCGGCCAGGCGCAGGTTGCCCAGTTCATCGAGCCAGCGGCCGCGCGTCATCACCACGCCCACTGTATCCAGCGCCAGCCGGCGCAAGGCTTCGGCGCGCTGCATCTCGACCGGCTCGGCCACCGCCTGCGGCGACGCCGCCTGCACCGCATGGGCGATATCCGGCACGCACGCGGCCACGGTGGTGGCCACCGCTTCGGACATCGCCTGCGCCGCGCGGCGCTGGGCGCGGCGCAGCTCGAAACGGGCCAGCAGCATCATGATCAGGCCCGCCGCCAGCCAGGTCAGGATGGTTTCCTGGTGGGCCAGCAGGAACTGGCGGATCAGTTCGGTATCCAGCGTCATGTTCACGAATTTCCTCCCGAGCGCCGGGAACCTTCATGACAGGGCCCCTCGGCAAATTGCGTGTCAAAGGGAGGAGACCGGCACGCCGGTGCCTTCGTTCCGACCGGTAACAAATCGAAACCAATGCGCGGCGCGCCGGCATTGCGCATCAAGCAAAAAAGCCGCGCAATGGCGCGGCTTTCTTGCAGATCAGGCGACCAGAACCGGTCAGGCGGTCGGCTTCGGCTCGGCGGTGCGCAGGCGGATATGCAGTTCGCGCAGCTGCTTCTCGTCGACCGAGCTCGGTGCCTGCGTCAGCAGGTCCTGGGCACGCTGGGTCTTGGGGAAGGCGATCACGTCGCGGATCGAGTCGGCGCCGGCCATCATCGTGACGATGCGGTCCAGGCCGAAGGCCAGGCCGCCGTGCGGGGGCGCGCCGTACTGCAGCGCGTCCAGCAGGTAGCCGAACTTGGCGCGGGCTTCCTCGTCGTTGATCTTGAGCGCGCGGAACACCTTGCTCTGGATGTCCGAGCGGAAGATCCGCACCGAGCCGCCGCCCATTTCCCAGCCGTTCAGCACCATGTCGTAGGCCTTGGCCAGGCACTTGCCCGGGTCGGTCTCCAGGTATTCCAGGTGTTCGTCCTTGGGGCTGGTGAACGGGTGGTGCATCGCCACCCAGCGCGCGTCTTCCTCGTCGTACTCGAACATCGGGAAGTCGACCACCCACAGCGGCTTCCACGCGTCCTCGAACAGGCCGTTGGCCTTGCCGAAGTCCGAATGGCCGATCTTCAGGCGCAGCGCGCCGATCGAGTCGTTGACCACCTTGGCCTTGTCGGCGCCGAAGAAGATGATGTCGCCATCCTGCGCGCCGGTGCGCTTCAGGATCTCGGCAATCGCCGCATCGTGCAGGTTCTTGACGATCGGCGACTGCAGGCCGTCGCGGCCCTTGGCCACTTCGTTGACCTTGATCCAGGCCAGGCCCTTGGCGCCGTAGATGCCGACGAACTGGGTGTAGGCGTCGATCTCGCCGCGCGAGATGGCGCCGCCGCCCGGCACGCGCAGGCCGACCACGCGGCCGTTGTCGCTGTTGGCGGGACCCGAGAACACCTTGAAGTCGACGTCCTTCATCACCTCGGTCAGCTCGGTGAATTCCAGCTTGACGCGCAGGTCAGGCTTGTCCGAGCCGAAGCGCGCCATGGCCTCGCGGAACTCCATCACCGGGAACCTGGCGTCGAGGTCGACATCGATGGCGTTCTTGAACACCGTGCGCATCATGTCCTCGAACAGGTCGCGGATCTCCTGCTCGGTCAGGAACGAGGTCTCGCAGTCGATCTGCGTGAATTCCGGCTGGCGGTCGGCGCGCAGGTCTTCGTCGCGGAAGCACTTGGTGATCTGGTAGTAGCGGTCGAAGCCCGACACCATCAGCATCTGCTTGAAGATCTGCGGCGACTGCGGCAGCGCGAAGAAGTGGCCCGGGTTGACCCGCGACGGCACCAGGTAGTCGCGCGCGCCTTCGGGCGTGCTCTTGCCCAGCATCGGGGTCTCGATGTCGATAAAGCCCTGCGCATCCAGGAACTTGCGCACTTCCATCGCCACCTTGTAGCGCAGGCGCAGGTTGTACTGCATCTGCGGGCGGCGCAGGTCCAGCACGCGGTGCGTCAGGCGCGTGGTTTCCGACAGGTTGTCGTCATCCAGCTGGAACGGGGGCGTGACCGACGGGTTCAGCACGGTCAGCTCGTGGCACAGCACCTCGATCTTGCCCGAGGTCAGGTTGGCGTTCTCGGTGCCGGCCGGGCGCGGGCGCACCTTGCCGGTGACGCGGATGCAGAACTCGTTGCGGATCTCTTCCGCGGCCTTGAACATCTCGGGGCGGTCCGGGTCGCACACCACCTGCACCAGGCCTTCACGGTCGCGCAAGTCGATGAAGATCACGCCGCCATGGTCGCGGCGGCGCTGGACCCAGCCGGTCAGGGCCACTTCCTGGCCCGAGAATTGTTCGGTCACCAGACCGCAGTAGTGAGTACGCATGGAGGACATAAGGAGATTCCCGGTAAAACGCGGCTGCCCGATTGCATCGGGCAGCCCGTGATCAGTTTGTAGGCTCAAGGATCGGTGGTCTGGACCGGTTCCTCGCTGCTGGCCCTGCCGGCCGGATTGGCGGGGACCGCCGGCCGGGGGGCGCTGCCGTTCTTGCGCGGCAATTCCGCCGGTGCCACCACGCCCATCGAGACGATGTACTTGAGCGCGGCGTCGACGGTCATGTCGAGTTCGATGGTGTCGGCCTTGGGCATCATCAGGAAGAAGCCCGAGGTCGGGTTGGGCGTGGTCGGCACGTAGACGCTGACGTATTCGCCCTGCAGGTGGTTCTGCACGTCGCCACCGGGACGGCCGGTCAGGAAGGCGATGGTCCACGAGCCCTCGCGCGGGTACTGCACCAGCAGCGCCTTGCGGAAGGCATTGCCCGACGACGACAGCAGCGTGTCCGAAACCTGCTTGACGCTGGTGTAGATCGGGCCCACCACCGGGATATGGCCCAGCAGCGCTTCCCACCAGCGCACCAGGCGCTGGCCGATGAAGTTATGCGCCAGCAGCCCGACCAGCAGGATGAACAGCAGCGTCAGGATCGCGCCGAGGCCGGTCACGCGCTTGCCGAACATCAGCCGGTCCGGGCGCCACGCTTCCGGCAGCAGCGCCAGGCTCTGGTCCATCGTGCCGATGATCAGGCTCAGCACCCACAGCGTGATGCCCAGCGGCACCAGCACCAGCAGCCCGGTCAGGAACCAGGTTTTCAGGGCGGAAGTTTTCTTGGCTACCACGGGGCGGGTCCGGCTCAGTGGCAGGCGCAGGCGCTGCCGCAGCCGCCGGCGGCCGGCGCCGGGCTTGCCGCAGCCGTGCCGCCCGACGCTTCAGCCGCCGCGGGGGCGCTGGCGGTCGCCGCGGCGCCGCCGGTCGCACCGGCAGCTGCAGGCGCGGCGGCGCCGCCGCTGCCGCCGCGGAAGTCGGTCACATACCAGCCCGAGCCCTTGAGCTGGAACCCGGCAGCGGTCAGCTGCTTCTTGAACGCGCCGGCGGCGCCGCAGGACGGGCAGTCCGTCAGCGGCGCATCGCTCATTTTCTGCAGCACATCGCGCCCGTGGCCGCAGGCGTCGCAACGGTAGGCATAGATCGGCATGGTGTTATTTCGCGAGAAAACGTGGGAATCGGTACCAGGGCGGACATCGTCGCGCGCCATGGCGGCAGCGGGAAGATCCCGCGCGGCGATGCAAAGCCTTGAATTATAAACCGTTCCGGGGCTGCCTGATCGGTGGAAATAAGGGGGTGGCCCCCCTCGCGCCGTCAGGCGATATGGACTTCCTTGACCGGCGCGTGATCTGCAATCCACTGCGGCAGCAGCGAGCCGATCACCATGCCGCTGACCGAGAACAGCAGGCCCACCATCTGCGGCGGCACCACGGCATCGGCAAACGCTATCTCGCAGGTCAGCCACGACGACAGCCCCAGCAGGATCGCCGCCAGCCCGCCCTGGCGGGTGGCGTGCTTCCAGAACATGCCGAAGGCCAGCGGCACGAACGACGACACCAGCGTGACCTTGTAGGCATTTTCAACCATATGGAAGATCGACAGGTGCGAGTTCAGCGCGAACAGCGTCACCAGCGTGGTGAACACCAGCACCACGGTCTGCATCACGCGCAGGAACTGCCGGTCGTCGAGATGGCGGAAATACGGCCGCAGGATGTTCTCGGCAAAGGTCACCGACGGCGCCAGCAGCGTCGCCGAGGCGCAGCTCTTGATCGCCGACAGCAGCGCGCCGAAGAACATCACCTGCGCGAACATCGGCGCGTGCTGCAGGATCAGCTGCGGCAGGATCAGCTGCGAATCGGTGTCGATGTACTTCGCCACCATGCCGGGATCGATCAGCGTGGCCGAATACGCCAGGAACATCGGGATAAAGGCGAAGCAGAAGTACAGCACGCCGCCCAGCACCGAGGCGCGCCCGGCGATTTGCTCTGTGCGCGACGAGGTCACCCGCTGGAACACGTCCTGCTGCGGGATCGAGCCCAACATCATGGTGAACAGCGCCGCGGCGAAGCCGATGATCTGCACGAAATCCAGCGCCGGCCAGAACTCGAACTTGCCGGCCGCGGCCGCGTGCGACACCACCGCGGTGACGCCGCCGGCCTGGCCGCTGACCTCGTAGCCGATATACATCATGCCGATCACGATGATGATCATCTGGATGAAGTCGGTGATCGCCACCGACCACATGCCGCCGAACAGCGTATAGACCAGCACGCTGGCGGCGCCGATCATCATGCCGGCCTCCTGCGACAGCGCGCCGTCCGAAACCGTATAGAACACCAGCCCCAGCGCCTTGATCTGCGCCGCCACCCAGCCCAGGTACGAAACCACGATGCACAGCGTGGTCAGCACTTCGGCCAGCCGGCCATAGCGGTTGTGGTAGTAGTCGCCGATGGTCAGCAGGTTCATCCGGTACAGCGGCCGGGCGAAGAACAGGCCCACCAGGATCAGGCACAGCGACGAGCCGAACGGGTCGGAGACCACGCCCGACAGCCCTTCCTTCAGGAACACGGCGGGGATGCCCAGCACCGTCTCCGAGCCGAACCAGGTGGCGAAGACGGTGGCGGTGACGATATGGAACGGCAGGCTGCGCCCGGCGACGGCGAAATCGGTGGTGTTGCGCACGCGCAGCGCCGCCCACAGGCCGATGCCGACCGAGATTACCCAGTAGATGATGACAAACCAGATCAGCATGCCGCTGCCCTATGCAGAAGGTGCCCTTGTGGCGAGAAACCGAATGCCGGGCGGCAGCGCGCGGGGATGCGCGCGGTGGCCCGGAGTCCAATTCATCGGTCGGGGCCGCATATCGGGGTGCCTGGCGTCGTCCCGGCGGGGCGGGTAACGCGGCGGGGGCCCGCGGTCGTAGCCGAATCAAAACGCGGATTATAGCGACGCAGACCGGCCCGGGCGAAAAAAATTCCCCGCTGGCGCGAATGCGCCACGCGGGGCATCGGCTTCACCACAGCGGCGGGCCGGCGACGGCCTTAGCCGCCGCGCCGGCGCCATACCTGCCAGCGCTCCTGCCCCTGGAACACCGGCAGCGGCGCGGACGAAGGCTGGTCCTCGATGCGCTCGAAGGCCGGCGCCAGCAGCGCGTCAAGGGCCTCGGCCGGCATCGCGAACGGCGGCCCGCCGCGCGCTTCGCCCAGGTAGAAGTAGCCCGCCAGCAGTCCGCCCGGCGGCAGCAACTGCGCCACCCGGGCGGCGTAGTCGGCCCGCAGCGCCGGCGGCAGCGCGCACAAGAAGGCGCGCTCGTAGATCAGTTCGCACGGCGGCTGCGGCGTGAAGGCGAAGAAATCGCCCTGCTGCACCACCGCCCCGGCCGGCCCCAGCGCGCGCCGCGCCGACGCCACCGCCTGCGGCGAGAAGTCGATCGCCGTCACCGGCCAGCCGCGCTCGAACAGCCATGCCGCTTCCCAGCCGTTGCCGCAGCCGGGCACCAGCGTGGGACAGGGCTGGCGGACTTCGATAAAGCGGCGGAATTCCTCGGGCACGCCGCCCAGGTCCCAGGGCGTGAAGCCCTCCTTGAAACGCTCGTCCCAGAACGCCGGGTCGGCAGCGTTGCGGGTGGCAAAGGTCGGCGCAGGCTTGGCGGTGTCGCTCATGGTCGTTTCCAGTATGGACGGGTCCCGGGGCCGCTACCAGTAGCCGGCCCACCCCAGCACATGGGTCAGCACGACGCCGGCGACAAAGCCGCCGACCAGCAGCACCGCGGTGCCGAGCAGCCGGTTGGTGCGGCGCTGCTCCAGCACCAGCATCGCCAGCAGCTTGTCCTGCTCGCCGTTGCTGGTCAGCGCGCGCCGCTCCAGGAACTGGTGCGCCAGGCGCGGGAAGTCGGGCAGCATCTTGGCCCACAGCGGCGCCTCCACCTTGACCCGTTCCCACGCGCCCTTCCAGCCGACCTGTTCATGCATCCAGCGTTCCAGGAACGGCTTGGCGGTCTTCCACAGGTCCAGGTCGGGGTCGAGCTGGCGCCCCAGCCCTTCGATATTGAGCAGCGTCTTCTGCAGCAGCACCAGCTGCGGCTGGATCTCGACATTGAAGCGGCGCGAAGTCTGGAACAGCCGCATCAGCACCATGCCCAGCGAGATTTCCTTCAGCGGCTTGTCGAAGTACGGCTCGCAGCAGGCGCGCACCGCGCTTTCCAGCTCTTCCACGCGGGTCTCCGGCGGGACCCAGCCGGATTCCACGTGCAGCAGCGCCACGCGGTGGTAGTCGCGGCGGAAGAAGGCGATGAAGTTCTGCGCCAGGTAGTTCTTGTCGAATTCGGACAGCGCGCCGACGATGCCGAAGTCCAGCGCGATATAGCGGCCGAAGGTCTCGGGCTGCACCGACACCAAGATGTTGCCCGGGTGCATGTCGGCGTGGAAGAAGCCGTCGCGGAACACCTGGGTGAAGAAGATCTCGACGCCCTCCTCCGCCAGCTGGTGCATGTCGACGCCGGCGGCCTTGAGCGATTCGGTGCGCGAGATCGGGATGCCGTGCATGCGCTCCATCACGAACACCGTGCTGCTGCACCAGTCCCAGAACACCTCGGGCACCAGCAGCAGGCTGGTATCGGAAAAGTTGCGGCGCAGCTGGCTGGCGTTGGCCGCCTCGATCATCAGGTCGAGCTCGTCGTGCAGGTATTTGTCGAACTCGGCCACCACCTCGCGCGGCTTCAGGCGCTTGCCGTCGGCCCAGAAGCGCTCGAGCCAGGTCGCCATGTCGCGCATCAGCGCCAGGTCGCTGTCGATCACCGGCAGCATGCCCGGACGCAGCACCTTGACCGCGACCTCGCGCCCGTGGCTGGGGCCGCCCTTGAGCGTGGCGAAGTGCACCTGCGCGATCGACGCGCTGGCTACCGGCTGGTGCTCGAAGGTCTCGAACAGCTGGTCCAGCGGCCGCCCCAGCGCGCGCTCGATGATCTTCACCGCCACCACCGAATCGAACGGCGGCACCTGGTCCTGCAACTTGGCCAGTTCGTCGGCAATGTCCGGCGGCATCAGGTCGCGCCGGGTCGACAGCACCTGGCCGAACTTGACGAAGATCGGGCCCAGGCGCGTCAGCGCCAGCCGCAGCCGCACCCCGCGCGGCATGTCGAGCTTGCGCCCGATGGTGATGACCCGAACCAGGAAGCGGATCCTGCGGCTGCTGAAGCCGGAGAGCACCAGCTCGTCCAGGCCGTAGTAGAGGATGACGAAAAGGATCTTGCCAAGGCGCAGGAGGCGGGTCATTCGGGAGTCTTCACAGGGCCGGGCAGGCAGTCAGCGGAGGTTGGGGGGCAAGCGCGGCGGGGCCGGCTCAGCGGTGCGGCGACGGCAGCTTGCCGCTCGTGCCGGACTGGCCGGACTGGCCTGGCGCGGGCGGCGTGCCGCCGCGCTCCAGCCGTTCCAGGCGCTTCTCCAGCCGCGCCAGGCGGTCGCGCAGCCGGCCGACGTCGGCGCCGAATTCGTCGAGCGCGGCGTGGCGCACCAGCGTCGGCTGCTCGTCGAGCAAGTAGTCGGTGACGTTGTCGACCAGCGCGCGGCCCACGCGCGTGGCCTGTGCATGGACCTGGCGCGCGCCGTCGACCACGCGCTGCGCCACGCTGTCGCTGACCGGGCCGCCCAGGATGCCGCGCAGCGCGCGCGACAGGTCCTCGGCGGCATCCCAGCGCAGGTTGCGCGCCAGCGTCGACACCGTGTTGGCCAGCTCGGCGTCGCCCTCGATGCGCACATGGCGCATGGCGGCGGCCTGGCCGCCCTCGGCCACGTCGGCGGCGACCAGCGGCCACTGCTGCACCGGCACGCGCAGCGTCACCGCCGGCGCCTCGGCCGCCGGCGCCAGTTCGGTGCAGCCGTGCTCGGTCACCTTCAGCGACAGCTCGAAGGCGGCGGCATCGAAGCGGATCACGCGTCCGGCAAACGGCGCCAGCTGGTTGCGGGCCCACGGCTCCTGCTCGAGCAGGTGGTTCAGTGCCGAAACGGCAGGCGTGGCCAGGGCGGAAGGCAGAGTATTCATGACAGCGCGGTTGGCGGGCAGGCGGCGACGGCTGGCGTCCCAGACAAAAAAGGCCCACGCTTTCGCGTGGGCCTCCATTCTAAGCTACTCCCCCGGCGCATCACCGCCGCGGGGTGCGGCATCAGGACTCTTGCTGGATCCCGGCCAGCAGCCAGCCGCCGTTGCCGCTGGCAGGCTTGGCCAGGTTCCAGACCTCGCCGAACGGCTGCGCCGCCTCGCCCGCCTTCTCGCGGATCATGCCCGAGAAACGCACGCTGGCGATATGCTGGGCCGCGGCCGACTCGATGCCGAGCAGCTGCGCTTCCAGCGTGACCACGTCGGTCTTGTTGACCTCGGCGCCGCGCTCGGACAGGTCCATCTTGATCTCGGCGAACATTTCCGGCGTGGTGAACTCGCGGATATCGTCCAGGTTGCCGGCATCCCACGCGGCCTGCAGGCGCACGAAGTGGACCTTGGCGTTGCGCAGGAAGGCTTCGGTATCGAAGTCGGCCGGCACGCCCCACGGCTGCTGCGCCACGGCACCGGCCGCGAGCGGGGCTGCCGTTGCCGGCAGCACCGGGCTGGCGGACTGGCTACCCGACGACACCGGCGTCGGCTCGCCGCGGAACATCGGCTCGGCGTTGCGGCCCAGGTTCGGCGCGCCGCCGGCACCGGCGTAGGCCGGTTGAGCCGTGCGCTTGCTGCCGCGGAACTTGCGGATCAGCCAGATCGCGGCGAACGCCACCAGCGCGATCAGGATCAGGTTGGACAGGAAGGTCAGTGCCGCACCGCCCAGGCCGAAGTGCGACAGCAGCCAGCCGATGCCCAGGCCGGCGGCGATGCCGCCCAGGATGCCGCCCCAGTTGCGCTTGGGCGCCGCGGCCGCGGCCGCGCCGGCTGCCCCGGCGGTGGCCGGCGCTGCCTGCTGTGCGGGTTGCGCCTGCTGCGTCGGCGAGGTGGGCTGGGTCTGCTGGCGCTGGGTCACCGACTCGGACTGCTTGCCAATGCTGCGCGAGCCGCCCATGCGCTTGGCCTCGGCGTCGAACGCCATGCCGACGGCCAGCGCCGTGACCAGCGACCCCACCAGGAATTTTCCACGAATTGACGACATATGCTGTTATCCCCTGTCAGTTTCGCCCATATTCGGGCGAGCATGGCGATTTCAAGTGTTCTTTCAAGTGTTCTCAATACTTGCGTCCGACATGGAGCGCCACCACTCCGGCCGTCAGATTGAAGTATTCGACATTCTCCAGGCCCGCATGTTCCATTAAGCGTACAAGTGAAACCTGGTCTGGATGCATTCTGATCGATTCTGCGAGATAGCGATAGCTGGGGGCATCCCCTGCCACGCGTTCGCCCAGCCACGGCAGCACCTTGAAAGAATAGACGTCGTAGGCCTTCTCCAGCGGTTTCCATACCTTGGAGAACTCTAGCACCATGACCTTGCCGCCCGGCTTGACCACGCGGCGCATCTCGGCCAGCGCGGCTTCCTTGTGCGTCATGTTGCGCAGCCCGAACGCCACCGTGACCAGGTCGAAGTAGTTGTCGGGGAACGGGATCTTCTCGGCGTCGCACAGCGCCACCGGCGTGACGATGCCCTTGTTCAGCAGCCGGTCGCGGCCGACGCGCAGCATCGACTCGTTGATGTCGGTCAGCCAGACCTGGCCGGTCGGGCCGGCCTGCTTCGCGAACGCCTTGGCCAGGTCGCCGGTGCCGCCGGCAATGTCCAGCACCCTGTGGCCCGGGCGCACCCCGGCCTGGGCGATGGTGAACATCTTCCACAGCCGGTGCATGCCGCCCGACATCAGGTCGTTCATCACGTCGTACTTGGCGGCCACCGAATGGAACACGCCGGCAACCTTGCCGGCCTTTTCGGTTTCGTCGACCTTTTCGAACCCGAAGTGGGTTTCACTCATCTTTCAAGACTCCAGGATTGTCGGGGGCGGCTCAATGATGGCCGCAGGCGTGCCCGCCGCCGGCGGCGGGCATCGGGGTGTCGCGGTCGGCGCCGGCCGCTGCCAGGCGCTGCAGGTAGTCCTGCCACAACGCGTCCTGGTTGTCGCCCAGGCGGTACAGCAGGTCCCACGAATAGATGCCGGTGTCGTGGCCGTCGGAAAAGCGGATCTGGATGGCGTAGTTGCCGACCGGCTCGACCGCCTCGACGCCGACCTCGCGCTTGCCGGTCTGCAGCACGTCCTGCCCGGGGCCATGGCCCTGGACTTCGGCGGAGGGCGAATAGACGCGCAGCAGCTCGAACGGCAGCCGGAAGCTGCGGCCGTTGTCGAAGCCGATCTCGAGCACGCGCGATTGCGTGTGGACCGTCAGCGCGGTGGGATGGGGGGTATCTTTTTCCAGGCCTGCCATGGTGATTGCAGCCCGGTGACGGGCGCTCCTGAGGGGTGATTGCCGCATGATGCCGCATGATGCCGCGGTGGCCGCGCCGGCTGCCGCAGCCCGCATCACGCTTCGCATACGACCCGATAGCTTACCCCAGGCTCGCCAGCTTGCGCAGCCCGGGCCGCTTGCGCGTCCTGCGGCACGTAGCGCAGCCGGCGCTGGTGGAACGTCGCCACGGTGCTGCGGTGCGCAATGCTGACGATGGCGGCTTGCGGCAGCTGCTCCACCATCAGCTGGTACATGGCGCGCTCGGTGTCCTCGTCCAGCGCGCTGGTGGCTTCGTCGAGAAACAGGTAGTCCGGCTTCTGCAGCAGCGCGCGCGCGAAGGCCAGGCGTTGCTGCTCCCCCGGCGACAGCCGCAGCGACCAGTTGTCGAACACGTCGAGCTGGTCCGCCAGCGCGGCCAGGCGGGTCTGCCGCAGCGCCGCCTGCAGCACCTCCTTGCTGTGCTGGGTGCCGGCGTCGGGGTAGGCCAGCGCATCGGCCAGCGTGCCGATCGGCAGGTAGCTGCGCTGCGGCAGGAACAGCCGCCGCGCGCCCTCGGGCATGGTCACGGTGCCGCTGCCGTACGGCCAGATCCCGGCCAGCGCGCGGAACAGCACGCTCTTGCCGCAGCCCGACGGGCCGCTGACCAGCCAGCGCTCGCCCGGCGCCACCGCCAGCGAGAACGGCGCCACCAGCGGGCGCTGTCCCACCGCCGCGCCGCGCGCGGCGCGCACCGGCAAGGCCAGCGCCAGGCTGTCGATGGCGATGCCTTCCTGCGGCCGGCCGTGGTACGCCACCTCGATATCGCGGCTGCCGTCCTGCGCGGCTTCCTGCCGCTCGGCCACGCGGATCGCTTCCTGGAAGTCGATCAGCCGGTTGGCCGCCGCCTTCCAGCCCACCAGCGTGGCGTAGCTGTCGACAAACCACGACAGCGCGCCCTGCACCTGGCCGAACGCCGAACTGGTCTGCATCAGCCCGCCCAGCGTCATCTTGCCGGCAAAGTAGCGCGGCGCCGCGACCAGGATCGGGAAGATGATGGCGAACTGCGCATAGCCGGAACTGACGAAGGTCAGCCGCCGCGTATAGCGCATCAGCTGGTTCCAGTTGGCGCGGATGCGGTCGAAGCGCGCGCGCAGGCCGGCCTGCTCGGTCGGCTCGCCGCGGTACAGCGCCACCGGCTCGCTGTTCTCGCGCAGGCGCACCAGCGTGAAACGGAAGTCGGCCTCGTACTGCTCCTGCTGGAAGTTCAGGCCGATCAGCGGGCGGCCGACCACGTGCGCCACCAGCGAACCGATCACCGCATAGCCGGCCGCGAACCAGACCATATAGCCCGGGATGGTCCACTCGGTGCCGCCCAGCGCAAAGCTGATCGGGCCCGACACCGTCCACAGGATGCCGACGAACGACAGCAGCGTCACCACCGAGTTGAGCAGCCCCAGCGACAGCGACAGCGCGCCGTCGGTGAACAGCCGCAGGTCATCGGCAATACGCTGGTCGGGGTTGTCGGTGGCGTGGGTCTGCTCGATGCGGTAGTAGGCCTGGTGCCCCAGCCAGTGCCCCATGAAGCGGCCGGTCATCCAGGTACGCCAGCGCATCTGCAGCATCATGGTGTAGTACTGGCGCGAGATCGCCGCGACGATAAAGAACGCCGCGATCCACGAGAAGCGCAGCAGCAGCACCTTGAACGAGGCATAGTCGCGCTGCTCCAGCGCGTTGTAGAACACGCGGTTCCATTCGTTGAGCAGCACGTTGATATAGACGATGCCCAGGTTGAGCACCACCACCAGCGCCAGCAGCCCCAGCCCGGCGAGGCGGTCTTCGGATTTCCAGTAGGGCTTGATCAGCGCCCAGGTCGCGCCCATGCGCAGGCGGCTCTGGATCTTCAGGGCCTGGGCCGGTACGGCAGGGCCCGGTACGGTGACGGAAGTCGGTGTGGAGGACATAGCGGCAGCGCTTGGCCCGCCAGCGCAGGCCGGCCGGGCTTGTTGTTCTGGATACCGTGGCGGGCCACGGCGGCAACAGCATTCAGACGGTCGCGGCCCTGCGCGGGTTCCGCGGGTTCCGCGGGCTCCGCGCGCGCGGCTTGTCGCCGGCCGGCGGCCTCAGGCGTCGTCCGCCTCGACCAGCGCCAGCGCCGTGCGCAGCGCCGGCAGCCGGCTGGCCAGCTCCTGCACGCGCACGGGGTCCGCCGCGCGCTGCGGCGCGGCCCAGATCGCCTCGGGGAAATGCGTGTCCCAGCGGTAGCGCGGGATGATATGCCAGTGCAGGTGCGGCACCATGTTGCCGAACGCCGCCAGGTTGACCTTGTCGGGCGTCATCACCTCGCGCACCACCCGCTCGACGCGCGCGACCAGCCGCATCAGCCAGGCCTGGTCGCCCTCGTCCAGGTCGCTCAGCTCGGCCACGTGGTCGTTCCAGACGATGCGGCAGAAGCCCGGGAAACGGTCATGCTCGACCAGGATCAGGCGGGCGCGGTCGCCCATCCAGACCAGCTCGCCGCCGTCGGTTTCGCAGAGGGGGCAGTTGGGGGTGCGGGGCATGGAGATCCTTGTTCGGGTTGGAATGCTCGATGCATACCAAGACCCCGCTTGTTTGCTCCCCTCTCCCACAAGTGGGAGAGGGGAGCAAACAAGCGGGGAGTTAAACGTCGTCAGCCTTTACACCAGCACCCGTTCGATCCCGCCCGCATTCGCCTTCGCCACATACTCCGGCATCCAGTTCTCCCCCAGCAGATGCTTCGCCATCTCGATCACGATGTAATCCGCCTGCACCGTGGCATCTTCCTTGTAGCGCGACAAACCCTGCAGGCACGACGGGCAGCTGGTCAGGATCTTGACGTCGCCGGTGAAGCCGTCGGCGCGCAGCTTGTCGGCGCCCCTGGTCATCTCTTCTTCCTTGCGGAAGCGGACCTGGGTCGAAATGTCAGGACGCGTCACCGCCAGCGTGCCCGATTCACCGCAGCAGCGCTCGTTCTTCTCGATCTTGCCCACGCCGGTGTTGCCGCCCATCAGGTCGTTGACCAGCTTGGTCGGGTCCATGGTCTTGATCGGGGTGTGGCAGGGATCGTGGTACATGTAGCGGGTACCGGTCACGCCTTCCAGCTTCACGCCCTTCTCGAGCAGGTACTCGTGGATGTCGATGATGCGGCAGCCCGGGAAGATCTTGTCGAATTCATAGCCCGCCAGCTGGTCGTAGCAGGTGCCGCAACTGACCACCACGGTCTTGATGTCGAGGTAGTTCAGCGTGTTGGCCACGCGGTGGAACAGCACGCGGTTGTCGGTGACAATCTTCTCGGCCTTGTCGTACTGGCCGTTGCCGCGCTGCGGATAGCCGCAGCACAGGTAGCCCGGCGGCAGCACGGTCTGCACGCCGACGTGCCACAGCATCGCCTGCGTCGCCAGCCCCACCTGCGAGAACAGCCGCTCCGAGCCGCAGCCCGGGAAGTAGAACACCGCTTCCGTTTCCGGCGTGGTCGCCTTCGGGTCGCGGATGATCGGCACGATCTCGTTGTCTTCGATGTCGAGCAGCGCGCGCGCGGTCTTCTTGGGCAGGTTGCCCGGCATCTTCTTGTTGATGAAGTGGATCACCTGCTCGCGCACCGGCGGCTTGCCCACGGTGGCGGGCGGATGCGCGGTCTGCTTCTTCGCGATTTTCTTCAGCACGTCGTTGCCCAGCCGCTGCGCCTTGTAGCCCCAGTCGATCATGACCTTGCGGGTCAGGTTGATGGTCTCGGGGTTGGTGGCGTTCAGGAAGAACATCGACGCCGCGGTGCCGGGATTGAACTTCTTCTGCCCCATCTTGCGCAGCAGGTTGCGCATGTTCATCGACACGTCGCCGAAGTCGATCTTGACCGGGCACGGCGTCACGCACTTGTGGCAGACCGTGCAGTGGTCGGCCACGTCGGAGAACTCGTCCCAGTGCTTGACCGAGATGCCGCGGCGGGTCTGCTCTTCATACAGGAAGGCCTCGACCAGCAGCGAGGTCGCCAGGATCTTGTTGCGCGGGCTGTACAGCAGGTTGGCGCGCGGCACGTGCGTGGCGCACACCGGCTTGCACTTGCCGCAGCGCAGGCAGTCCTTGACGCTTTCGGCAATGGCGCCGATATCGCTCTGCTGCATGATGATCGACTCATGCCCCATCAGGCCGAACGACGGCGTGTAGGCATTGCGCAGGTCGGCGCCGGGCAGCAGCTTGCCCTTGTTGAAGCGGCCTTGCGGATCGACCTTCAGCTTGTAGGAGCGGAAGTCGCCGATCTCTTCCTCGGTGAGGAATTCCAGCTTGGTGATGCCGATGCCGTGCTCGCCCGAGATCACGCCGTCGAGCGATCGCGCCAGGTCCATGATGCGGGCCACCGCGCGGTGCGCGTCCTGCAGCATGTCGTAGTCGTCGGAGTTGACCGGGATATTGGTGTGCACGTTGCCGTCGCCGGCGTGCATGTGCAGCGCCACGAAGACGCGGCCGCGCAGTACCTGCTTGTGGATCTTCTGGGCTTCGTCCAGGATCGGCTTGAACTCGCCGCCGTTGAAGATCTTGCGCAGCTCGGCGCGGATCTCGTTCTTCCACGACACGCGGATGGTGCGGTCCTGCAGCAGGTGGAACACGTTGGCGTCCGGCTGCTGCTGCAGCCGCGCCTCGAACTCCTGCCCCAGCAGCCCCAGCCCATGCCCGATCAGCGAGGCCTTGGCCTGCGCCAGCGGCGTGTCCAGGTGCGCCTGCAGGTAGCGCCAGCGCGCGCGCACCTCGCGCAGCAGCGTCAGCGCGTGCTGCACGCGGTCTTCCAGCAGCTCGGCGCTGGGTATCTCGTTGGCGTCGTCGCTGCGGCCCAGCGGCAGGTTGCCGCGCGCGAAGAACGCTTCCAGCGTGTCGACCAGCTTGAGCTTGCTCTTGATCGACAGCTCGATATTGATGCGCTCGATGCCGTCGGTGTACTCGCCCATCCGGTTCAGCGGAATCACCACGTCTTCATTGATCTTGAAGGCGTTGGTGTGCTTGGCGATGGCGGCGGTACGCGAACGGTCGAGCCAGAATTTCTTGCGCGCCTCCGGGCTGACGGCGATAAAGCCTTCGCCGCTCTTGCCGTTGGCCATGCGGATCACTTCCGAGGTGGCGCGCGCCACGGCGTCTTCATCGTCGCCGACGATATCGCCGATCAGCACCATCTTCGGGAAGGCGTTGCGCTTGCTCTTGGTGGCATAGCCGACCGCGCGCAGGTAGCGCTCGTCCAGGTGCTCCAGGCCGGCCAGGATGGCGCCGCCCGGTTTTTTGGTCTCGGCGTCGAGGAAGTCCTTGATCTCGACGATGCTGGGAATGGCGTCGCGCGCCTGGCCGAAGAACTCCAGGCACACGGTGCGGATGTGCTTCGGCATGCGGTGCAGGATCCAGCGCGCGCTGGTGATGATGCCGTCGCAGCCTTCCTTCTGCACGCCGGGCAGGCCGGCCAGGAACTTGTCGGTAACGTCCTTGCCCAGGCCTTCCTTGCGGAACTTGCGGCCCTCGATCGCCAGCGTCTCGGTGCGCAGCACCTTCTCGCCCGGGGCGCGGTTGCCGTCCGACCACTTCAGTTCGAAGGTGGCCACCGGCACGTCGTGGATCTTGCTCAGGTTGTGGTCCAGCCGGGTGATTTCCAGCCAGTTGCCTTCCGGGTCCACCATGCGCCACCAGGCCAGGTTGTCCAGCGCGGTGCCCCACAGCACGGCCTTCTTGCCGCCTGCGTTCATGGCCACGTTGCCGCCGATGCACGAGGCATCGATCGAGGTCGGGTCGACCGCGAACACCAGGCCCGCCTTGTCGGCGGCATCGGCGACGCGGCGCGTCACCACGCCGGCGCCGGAGAAGATGGTCGCGACCTTGTGCGACACGCCAGGCAGGTCGGTCTGCTCGACCGGGCCGAGCTGCTCCAGCTTCTCGGTATTGATCACCGCACTCATCGGCGTCAGCGGCACGGCGCCGCCGGTATAGCCGGTGCCGCCCCCGCGCGGGATGATGGTCAGGCCCAGCTCGAAGCAGCCCTTGACCAGGCCGGCGATCTCTTCCTCGGTATCGGGCGTCAGCACGACAAACGGGTATTCCACGCGCCAGTCGGTGGCGTCGGTCACGTGCGACACGCGCGACAGGCCGTCGAACTTGATGTTGTCCTTCTGCGTGACCCGGCCCAGCACGCGCTGCGCGCGCTTGCGCAGGTCGTAGGCGGCGGCGAATTCGTTCTTGAAGTCCTCGATCGCCTGCTTGGCGAACGCGACCAGCTGCTCCACGCGGTGCGAGCGGTCCTCGGCGGCGGGCTCGGCGTGCTCGGCACGGTCGGCGGCGCGGCGCTTCTCGATCTCGTTCAGGCGGTGGTGCAGCGCGCTGACCAGCATCTGGCGGCGCTTGGGATTTTCCAGCAGGTCGTCCTGCAGGTAGGGGTTGCGGCGAACCACCCAGATATCGCCCAGCACCTCGTACAGCATGCGGGCGGAACGACCGGTGCGGCGCTCGCTGCGCAGCTCGTCCAGGATGCGCCAGGCTTCCTCGCCCAGCAGCCGGATGACAATCTCGCGGTCGGAGAACGACGTGTAGTTATAGGGGATTTCACGCAGGCGCGGCGGGGCGTCCTGCGCGGCGAGCTTGGCGTCGAGCACGAGTGGGGCGTTCATGGGGGGACCGCTTCCTGCTGCGCACGGGGACAGTGCGCGAATCGTTCAGTAAAGGGCGATTGTACTTCAAGCCCTGCTTTCGCCGCACCGCAGCATGACGGAATCCTTGTCGGAACAAGGGATTAGCGCCTTTGCGGCACCCCGGACGCCCCCGGAGACAGCGCCGGCACGGTCCGGAATCAGAACCAGGCCTTCACCGTGTGCGCAATGTTCTGCCAGAAAGTGTCCGGGATCCACATCAGGCTGGCGGTCATGACCAGGTAGCGCAGGAACTTGCCCACCGCCATCCAGGCCAGGCTGGGCCAGAACGACAGCCGCAGCCAGCCCGCCAGTGTGCACAATGGATCACCTACGCCGGGCAGCCACGACAGCAGCAGCGTGGGCGGGCCCAGCCGCCGCATCCAGCGGAAGTAGCGCGCGTCCAGCTTGGGCTTGGGCGGCTTGCGCGCGTGGGCGCGGTGCTCCAGGTGCTCGGCCTCGTGCTCGCGCGCGCGGCGCCGCTTGTGGTAGCGCACCAGCGCCAGCTTGGCGGCATAGCCCAGCCACCAGTCGATCGCGCCGCCGACGGTGTTGCCGGCGGTGGCCACCAGGATCGCCGGCCAGAACATCTGCGGGTCGAGCTTGACGTAGCCGAACACGGCGGGCTCGGACCCGAGCGGCAGCAAGGTGGCCGACACCAGGCTGATCACGAAGATCGCGGGCAGGCCGACCTTGGGCAAGGCAACGGTTTCAAACAGCCAGTCGAAGAAGGCTTCCATGTAAAGGGACAGGGCCGGTGGCCAAGGGGCCGGGGCCGGCGGCTAAGGGGACAGGGCCGGTGGCGCGGCTCATTCTAGCCGGGCGTGCCCCGAACGGGGCGCGGGCAAACCACATGGCACCTGTGCTTGATTTGTGATTAACTGTTAGAGCCTGTCGCGGCCAAACGTTCGCCGGCCGCGCCCACGCGCCGGCCGCAACGTTCGCTGGCGCACCCATGGCAGTTGCAGCGGCAGCACCAATATCACGAATTAGCCGTCCTATAGCCGTCTTAAGCGGCAGTACCAAACGGCAGTACCGCGTCGTGGCCAGTCCCGCGCAGTGGCTTTCGGGATCTGGGAATTGGTCATGCGCGTCCACCCCACATGGAGACAAGCATGGCGATTCCGATCCGCCTGACGGTCAACGGCAAGCCCGTCGACGCGCAGGTAGAACCCAACACCCTCCTGGTCCAGTTCCTGCGCGAACAGCTGCGCCTGACCGGCACCCACGTCGGCTGCGACACCGCGCAGTGCGGCGCCTGCACGGTCCACCTGGATGGCCGGGCGGTCAAGTCGTGCAACCTGCTGGCGCTGCAGGCGGACGGCGCCACCGTGACCACCATCGAAGGGCTGGCCGCCAAGACCGGCGACAAGCCCGGCAACGGCCTGCATCCGATGCAGGAGGCGTTCCGCGAATGCCACGGGCTGCAATGCGGCTTCTGCACGCCCGGCATGGTGATGAGCGCGACCGCACTGGTTCAGGAACATCCCGACGCCGACGCCGCCACCATCCGCAAGCACCTGGAGGGCAACCTGTGCCGCTGCACCGGCTACCACAATATCGTGCGCGCGGTGCAGCAGGGCCAGGCGGGCATGCAGTCCGCCACGGCCGGCGCTGAATAACGGAGACCGCCATGAACGCACCCGAGAACCAGCGCCTGGTGGGCGCCTCCGTCAAGCGCAAGGAAGACTACCGCTACCTGACCGGCAACGGCCAGTACACCGACGACATCGTGCTGCCGCAGCAGAGCTACGCGTACTTCCTGCGCTCGCCGCACGCGCACGCGCGCATCCGCAAGATCGACAAGACCGCGGCCGAGGCCGCGCCCGGCGTGATCGCCGTGCTGACCGGCGCCGAGCTCGCCGCCGACAAGGTCGGCGGCCTGCCCTGCGGCTGGCTGATCCACAGCATCGACGGCACGCCGATGAAGGAGCCGCCGCACCCGGTGATCGCCCACGACAAGGTGCGCCACGTCGGCGACCAGGTCGCGCTGGTGATCGCCGAGACCCTGCAGCAGGCGCGCGACGCCGCCGAGCAGATCGACGTCGACTACGAAGAGCTGCCCGCCGTGGTCGGCGCCGCCGATGCCGCGCAGGCGTCGACGCTGGTGCACGACGAGGTGCCGGCCAACACCTGCTACACCTGGGGCCACGGCGACAAGGCCGCCACCGACGCCGCCTTCGCCAGGGCCGCGCACGTGACCACGCTGGAAATCGTCAACAACCGGCTGATTCCCAACGCGATCGAGCCGCGCGCGGTCAACGCCAGCTATGCGCGCCAGGACGACAGCTACACCGTCTACGTCGCCAGCCAGAACCCGCATGTCGAGCGCCTGCTGATGGGCGCGTTCGTGCTCGGCCTGCCCGAGTCGCGGCTGCGCATCATCGCGCCCGACGTGGGCGGCGGTTTCGGCTCCAAGATCTTCCTGTACCCGGAAGACGTGGCGCTGACCTGGGCGTCGAAGAAGATCGGCCGCCCGGTCAAGTGGACGGCGGACCGGTCCGAGTCCTTCCTGACCGACGCGCACGGCCGCGACCACGTGACCAGGGCCGAGCTCGCGCTCGACGCCGACGGCAAGTTCCTGGCGATGCGGGTGCATACGGTGGCGAATATGGGCGCCTACCTGTCGACCTTCGCCAGCAGCGTGCCGACCATCCTGTATGCCACCCTGCTCGCCGGCCAGTACGCCACGCCCGCGATCTACGCCGAGGTGCAGGCCGTCTTCACCAACACCGCGCCGGTCGACGCGTACCGCGGCGCCGGCCGGCCCGAGGCCACCTATGTGGTCGAGCGCCTGGTCGAAACCGCCGCGCGCGAGCTCAACCTGGATCCGGCCGAACTGCGCCGCAAGAACTTCATCCGCCAGTTCCCCTACGCCACCCCGGTGGGCCTGACCTACGACACCGGCGACTACGAGCCCTGCCTGGCGCGCGCGCAGGAGCTGGCCGACGTCAACGGCTTCCCGGCCCGGCGCGACGAAGCGAAGCAGCGCGGCAAGCTGCGCGGGCTCGGCTATTCCTGCTACATCGAAGCCTGCGGGCTGGCGCCTTCCAATATCGCCGGCGCACTGGGCGCACGCGCGGGCCTGTTCGAAGTGGGCGAGATCCGCGTGCACCCGACCGGCACGGTGACGGTCTTCACCGGCTCGCACAGCCACGGCCAGGGGCACGAGACCACCTTCGCGCAGGTGGTGGCTGACCGGCTCGGGCTGCAGCTCGACCAGGTCGAGATCGTGCACGGCGACACCGGGCGCGTGCCGTTCGGCATGGGCACCTACGGCTCGCGCTCGCTGGCGGTGGGCGGCTCGGCCATCGTCAAGGCGCTCGACAAGATCGAGGCCAAGGCCAAGAAGATCGCCGCGCACCTGCTGGAGGCATCGGACTCCGACATCGAGTTCAGCAACGGCGTGTTCCGCGTCGCCGGCACCGACCGCACCAAGACCTTCGGCGAGGTCGCGCTGAGCGCCTACGTGCCGCACAACTACCCGCTCGACAAGCTGGAGCCGGGCCTGAACGAAAACGCGTTCTACGACCCGACCAACTTCACCTACCCGTCCGGCGCCTATGTGTGCGAGGTGGAAGTCGACCCCGACACCGGCGAGTCGCAGGTGGTCAAGTTCACCGCGGTCGACGACTTCGGCAATATCATCAACCCGATGATCGTCGAAGGCCAGGTGCATGGCGGCATCGGCCAGGGGCTGGGCCAGGCCATGCTGGAGCAGTGCGTCTACGACAGCGACAGCGGCCAGCTGCTGACCGGCTCCTACATGGACTACGCCATGCCGCGCGCCGCCGACCTGCCCGACTTCACCGTCGAGACCGCCAGCGGCACCCCATGCACGCACAACCCCCTGGGCGTCAAGGGCTGCGGCGAGGCCGGCGCGATCGGCTCGCCGCCGGCGTTCATCAACGCGCTGGTCGATGCGCTGTCGCCGCTGGGCGTGAAGGATGTGCAGATGCCCGCCACGCCGCACCGCGTGTGGCAGGCGATCCAGGCCGCGCAGCCCCAACCCTGACCCCACCGCACCGCAAAGGAAACCGACATGTACGCATTCAACTTTGAACGCGCCGCGGATGCCCAGGCGGCGGTCGCCAGGCTCAAGGCCGATCCCGACGCCAAGTTCCTCGGCGGCGGCCAGAGCCTGCTGGCGGCGATGAAACTGCGGCTGGCGTCGCCCTCGACGCTGGTCGACGTGGCGCGCATTCCCGGCATGGCCGCGATCCGCGTCGAAGGCAATGAGGTCGTCATCGGCGCCGCCGCGCGCCATGCCGACGTCGCCGGGAACGCCGAGGTGCGCCAGCGCATCCCGGCGCTGGCGGCGCTGGCCGGCGGCATCGGCGACCGGCAGGTGCGCGCGATGGGCACCATTGGCGGCGCGCTCGCCAATGACGATCCCGCCGCCGACTATCCGGCAGGCGTGCTCGGACTAGGAGCCACCGTGGTCACCGACCGCCGCAGCATCGCGGCCGACGATTTCTTCAAGGGCCTCTACGAGACCGCGCTGGCTGCGGACGAGCTGATCACCGCGGTACGCTTCCCGATTCCCGACCAGGCCGCCTACGTCAAGTTCGCCAACCCGGCGTCGCGCTTCGCGCTGGTGGGGGTGATGGTGGCGCGCACCGGCAAGACGGTGCGCGTGGCCGTCACCGGCGCGGCGGACAGCGTGTTCCGTTGCCAGCCGCTGGAGCAGGCGCTGTCGGCGAATTTCACCGCGCAGGCAGCGCGCGCGGTGAAGATCGACGCGGCGAGGCTGAATGCCGACCTGCATGGGTCGGCGGAGTACCGGGCGCATTTGATTCCGGTGCTGGCTGCCAGGGCGGTGGAGGCGGCGGTGAAGAGTTAGTGGCGTTTCCCGTTTCCGATTGTGTGCTCCCCTCTCCCGCAAGGCGGGAGAGGGGCCGGGGGTGAGGGCCGGAGCATCCACGGAGCAGGCGCCCTCGCTATTGCCAACGCCCGCCCTCACCCCCGCCCCTCTCCCGCACGCGGGAGAGGGGAGCAAACCGCCAGGCGTAGTGACGCCCAGCCTAGAAATCATGCTCCCCACCTCCATCGACGACACCCTCGCCCAGCTCGCCCGCCAGCAATACTTCGCCGACCGCGAAACCGCCACGGTGCTCTACCTCGCGCTGCGCATGCAGCGCCCGCTGTTTCTCGAGGGCGAGCCCGGCGTCGGCAAGACCGCGCTGGCGCAGGCGATGGCCGGCGTGCTCGGCACGCGGCTGCTGCGGCTGCAGTGCTATGAGGGGCTCGACGCCGCCAGCGCGCTGTACGAATGGGACTACCCGCGCCAGATCATGGCGCTGCGGCTGGCCGAGGCGCGCGGCGAGCGGCCCGAGGCGCAATCGCTGTACCACGACGACTACCTGCTCAAGCGCCCGCTGCTGGAGGCGCTGCTGCCCGACCCCGCCGCACCTGACGTGCCGCGCGTGCTGCTGATCGACGAGATCGACCGGGCCGACGAACCGTTCGAGGCCTTCCTGCTCGAAGTCCTGTCCGAATTCCAGGTGTCGATCCCGGAGATCGGCGTGATCCGCGCCGAGCGCCCGCCGCTGATCGTGATCACCTCCAACCGCACGCGCGAGGTCCATGACGCGCTCAAGCGCCGCTGCCTGTACCAGTGGGTCGGCTATCCGGAGCGCGAGCGCGAACTGCAGATCGTCGCGGCGCGCGCGCCCGAGGCCGCGGCCGCGCTGCAGGTGCAGGCGGTCGACTTCGTGCACCGGCTGCGCGGCATCGACCTGTTCAAGGCGCCCGGCATCGCCGAGGCCATCGACTGGTGCCGCGCGCTGGCCGCGCTGGGCACCACCGAACTCGATCCGCAATCGGTGCGCGATACGCTGGGCGTGCTGCTCAAGTACCAGGACGACCTGGCGCGCGTCGACGGCCCCACCGTGGCGGAATTGCTGGCGGGCGCCGCGCCGGGAGGCTGAGCCGTGCCGATGCTGCACGCCGGCGCGCGCAGCGGCGGTCCGCCAGCGGGACTGCCGGTGCTGGCGCGCAACGTCACCCACTTCATGCGGCTGCTGCGCGATGGCGGCTTTGCGCTGTCGCCGGCGCACGCGGTCGATGCGCTGAGCGCGCTGCGGCTGGTCGATATCGGCCAGCGCGACGAGGTGCGCGCCGCGCTGGCGGCGCTGGTGCTGTCCGGCCCCGACCAGCGCCCGCTGTTCGACGCCGCCTTCGACCTGTTCTGGCGCGACCCTGACTGGGAAGGCAAGCTGCGCGCGCTGCTGCTGCCGCGCGTCGACGCCGGCGCGCCGCCGCCCAGGCGCAGCAACCGGCTGGCCGATGCGCTGGCCGCGCGCCAGCCCGACATGCCAGCGCGCCCGGCGCAGACGGAAGCGCAGCGCGTTCACGTGCCGCTGACCTTCTCCGACCAGGAACGCCTGGCGCAGCGCGACTTCGACACTCTGACCGCGCAGGAATGGCGCGCGCTGCAGCACCTGGTGCGCACGCGCCGCGCCCACCTGGCGCTGCAGCGCACGCGCCGGCTGCGCGCCGCCGCCTGCGGCTCCCACGCCGACCTGCGCGCCAGCGCGCGCCTGGCGGTGCGCCAGCACGGCGAATGGCTGCGCTGGAAATTCCGCAAGCACGCCGAGCGCAAGCCGCCAGTGGTGCTGCTGCTCGATATTTCCGGTTCGATGAGCCAGTACTCGCGCGCGGTGCTGTACTTCTGCCATGCGCTGATGCAGTCGCGCGAGCGCATGTCGGTGTTCCTGTTCGGCACGCGGCTGACCAACATCACCCGCTCGCTGCGCGAACGCGACCCGGACGAGGCCGTCGCCGTGATCACCGCGCAGGTGCGCGACTGGGCCGGCGGCACCCGCATCGGCCCCGCGCTGGCGAGCTTCAACCGCCACTGGGCGCGGCGCACGCTGTCCGGGCGCGCCACCGTGCTGCTGGTCACCGACGGCCTGGACCACGAGCAGATCGACCTGCTGGGCGCAGAGATGGCGCGGCTGCGCCGCTTTGCGCACCGCATCGTCTGGCTCAACCCGCTGCTGCGCTACCCCGGCTTCGCGCCGCAGGCGCGTGGCGTGCAAGCCATCCTGCCGCACGTCGACGCGCTGCGCCCGGCCCATAACCTGGACAGCCTGCTGGCGCTCGAGACGCTGCTGTCCGACCACGGCGGCCCGCCCCGGGCCACCGCCCCCGCCACGCCAAACAAGGAAGCCCCGCCATGGAAATGAACCAGAGCCAGCGCCTGCCGGTCCCGCAGCAGGTGGCATGGGAAGCGCTCAACGACACCGAGCTGCTCAAGCAATGCATCCCCGGATGTGAGAGTATCGAGCCCGACGGCGACCACGCCTACCTGCTGGCCATGACGGCCGCGGTGGGCCCGGTCAAGGCGCGCTTCAAGGGCCGCATGGCGCTGGAAGACATCCAGGCGCCCGACAGCTACACCATCCGTTTCGACGGCCAGGGTGGCGCCGCGGGCTTCGGCAAGGGCAGTGCGCGGGTCCGGCTGGAACCGGACGGCGAGGAAACTGTCCTGACCTATACCGTCAACGCCCAGGTGGGGGGCAAGATCGCGCAGATCGGCTCGCGGCTGGTGGACGCCGCGGCACGCAAGATGGCTGACACCTTCTTTGCGCGCTTCACCGAGGCCGTCACCCCTGACGCCACAGACAGCACGCCAGCGGCCGAGGGCGCCCCCGCCGCAGCCGCCGGCGACAACCCCGATAACGAACCGACAGAACAAGCGAAGCGGAAACGATCATGGACAGCGTGGATCTCGAAGTCCTGAAGAACAGCGTGCAGTGGCAGCAGCAAGGCCATCGCGTGCTGCTGGTGACGGTAGTGCGCACCTGGGGCTCGTCGCCCCGGCCCGAAGGCGCGATGCTGGCCGTGCGCGACGACGGCCTGGTGGTGGGCTCGGTCTCGGGCGGCTGCATCGAGGACGACATCATCGACCGCGTGCGCAAGCAAGGGATCACCTCGGACCGCCCCGAAGCGATCAAGTACGGCATCAGCGCCGAGGAAGCCCACCGCTTCGGCCTGCCCTGCGGCGGCACCATCGAACTGGTCGCCGAGCCGCTCAAGCCGGCCAGCGGCATCGCCGAGCTGCTCGATGCGGTGGAAAACGGCCGCCTGGTCGCACGCACGCTCGACCTGGGCACGGGCGCGGCCACGCTGGGTCCGGCCAATGCCACCGACGGGCTGGCGTTCGACGGCAAGACCCTGCTCACCATCCACGGCCCGCGCTACCGCATGCTGGTGATCGGCGCCGGGCAGCTGTCCAAGTACCTGTGCCAGATCGCGGTGGGGCTGGGCTTCCAGGTCACCGTCTGCGACCCGCGCGAGGAGTACACCGAGACCTGGGACATCCCCGGCGTCACCATGGTGCGCACCATGCCGGACGACACCGTCACCGACATGAAGCTGGACGAGCGCAGCGCGGTGATCGCGCTGACGCACGACCCCAAGCTCGACGACCTGGCGCTGATGGAGGCGCTGCGCACCCGCGCCTTCTATGTGGGCGCGCTGGGTTCGCGCCGCAACAACCAGGCGCGCCGCGAACGGCTCAAGGAGTTCGACCTGACCGAACTGCAGCTGGCGCGCCTGCACGGCCCGGTGGGCATCTATATCGGCAGCCGCACGCCGCCGGAAATCGCGATCTCGATCCTGGCCGAGGTGATCGCGGCCAAGAACCACGTATCGCTGCCCGACATCCTGCAGGTGGAAGGCGCCAAGGCCGCGCGCGAGATGGCTGCCAGCACCGGCAGCAGCTGCGACGTGGCGCCCGATCCTGCCTGACGACCCCGCGAGTGCCGCCATGACCGCCGCCCCCAACGCCCCCCTGCTCCGCACCGACCTGCCCACCGGCATCCTGCTGGCGGCCGGCTTCGGCCGCCGCTTCGATGCCGCCGGCCAGCGCAACAAGCTGCTCGAGGTCTTGCCCGGCGGGCGCACCGTCGCCTGGCGCAGCGCCCGCACGCTGGCCGCCGCGCTGCCGGAGTCGATCGCGGTGATCCGCCCCGGCAACCCGGCGCTGGCGCAGGAACTGCGCCGCGGCGGCTGCCGCGTGCTGGAAGCGCCGGAGGCCGAGGCCGGCATGGGCGCGGCGCTGCGCGCCGCGGTGGCGGCCACGCCGGAAGCGCGCGGCTGGGTGGTGGCGCTGGCGGACATGCCGTGGCTGCCGATGGAGCTGATCCGCGCGGTGGCGCTGACCATCACCACGCCCGATACCATCGCCGCACCGTGGCGCAATGGGCAGCGCGGGCATCCGGTTGGCTTTGGCGCGGCCTGGCGCGAGGCCCTGCTGGCGCTGGAGGGCGACGAGGGCGCGCGCGCGCTGCTGAAGGACAAGCCGGTGACGCGGATCCTGACGGAAGAGGAAGGGGCGTTCAGGGATATTGATACGCCGGCGGATTTGCGCTGACTGAGGCGCACGAATCCCGCCGGTTTTCTCCCCTCTCCCGCCTGCGGGAGAGGGGCCGGGGGTGAGGGCAGGCGCTTGCCTTGCGATATGGCGGGTTGGTCCGCAACCGCTGGCCCTCACCCTAGCCCTCTCCCGCAAGCGGGAGAGGGGACCGGCTTGCAGTAGTTCACACGCTAACGCCGCGCGCCGTCGTCCAGACAGCGTCGGCCTCAGCCGCCGTCACCATCGTCCCCTTCCGCCAGCTCGCTGGTCTTCACCGCCATGATGAAATCATTGCGATGCAGCCCCTTGATCTTCTTCGTACGCCACGACACCGTGGCATGCCCCCAGCCGAAACTGATCTCGGGATGATGCCCCTGCGCCTCGGCCAGTTGTCCGACGCCGTTCACGAAGGCCAGCGCCTGCGCGAAATTGCCGAAGCTGAAACGCCGTTCGAGCCGCGTGGCGCCGTCCGCCAGTTCCCAGCCGGGTGCCTGCTGCAGCAGGGCCTCGGCTTCGTCGGGCGTCAGCGGCGGCACGCCGCCACGGCAAGGCGTGCAGGATTGCGCTGCCAGGTTTTCGCTCATGGTCTTGCTCCCCGACCGGGACGCCCCCGCCTTCTGCAGGAACGCGCTTGCGCTATGCGCCCTCGGTCTCAGTCAGTGCGCGCAGGTATTCACGGCTCCACCAGTGCACATCCTGCGCGCGGATGCGCTCCAGCAGTTTCTGGTGGCGCTGCTGGCGCTCGGCCAGCGGCATGTGCAGCGCCTGCTGGATTGCCTGCGCGGTGGCGCGCGTGTCGTAGGGATTGACCAGCAGCGCCTCGCGCAGCTGCTCGGCCGCGCCGGCAAAGCGCGACAGCACCAGCACGCCAGGGTCTTCGGGATCCTGAGCAGCGATGAATTCCTTGGCCACCAGGTTCATGCCGTCGCGCAGCGGGGTCACCAGCGCCACGCGGCTGGCGCGGCACAGGCCCGGCAGCCGCTTGCGCGCGGTGGTGCGGTGGATGTAGCGCACCGGCATCCAGTCCAGCTCACCGAATTCGCCGTTGATCGAACCGCTCAGCTGCTCCATCTCGCGGCGCAGGTCGGCATAGGCGTCGACCGATTCGCGCGACGGCGCGGCGATCTGCACCAGCGTTGCGCTCGAGCGGTTCTCGGGGTATTCGGCCAGCAGCCGGTAGAACGCCTTGAGCCGCTGCGGCAGGCCCTTGGAATAGTCGAGCCGGTCGATGCCCAGCAGCAGCCGGCGGCGCGCGTACTGCGCGCACATCATCTCGTAGGTTTCCTGCGCTTCCTCGCCGCGGCCCAGTTCCATGAACTCGTCGACGTCGATGCCGATCGGGAACGCCTGCGCCCGCACCGTGCGGTGGAACGCGCGGTAGCGGTGCTCGCCCATCGGCTCGGCCTGCGCTTCGGCCTGCACGTAGCGCGAGAAATGCTCGACGTCGGCATGGCTCTGGAAGCCGAGCAGGTCGTAGGCAAAGAGCGCGCGCATCAGCCACTCGTGCTGCGGGATCGCGGCCAGGATCAGCGGCGGCGGCAGCGGCACGTGCAGGAAGAAGCCGATCTTCTGCCCGCAGCCGATCGCGCGCAGCTCGGACGCCAGCGGGATCAGGTGGTAGTCGTGGATCCAGATGATGTCGTCGGGCTCCAGCAGCGGCGCCAGCTTGCGTGCGAACAGCTGGTTCACGCGCCGGTAGCCGTTCAGGAAGTTGGAATCGAAGTCCGCCAGGTCCAGCCGGTAGTGGAACACCGGCCACAGCACGCCGTTGCTGTAGCCCTGGTAATAGGCGTCATGGTCCTCGCGGCACAGGTCGACCGTCGCCAGCGTGACGTTGCCGGCCTGCTGCAGGTGCAGGTCGCCTTCACCGGGCGTGCCGCCCTGCGCGGTTTCCAGCGCCTTGCCGCTCCAGCCGAACCACAGGCCGCCGGTCTGGCGCAGGGCTTCCGAAAGCGCGACGGCCAGGCCGCCCGCGGCGACGTTGCGGGGATCTGCGACCCGGTTGGATACCGCTACAAGTCTTGGCATAGATGTTTTTCTTCAGTCCTTTGTTCTTGGTGCCGCCACGCGCGCCGGCTCAGATCACGGTGTCCCACGGCGCCGACAGCCGCATCGCGCCATTGATCAGGCCGACCATCGAATAGGTCTGCGGGAAGTTGCCCCACATCTCGCCGGTGACCGGATGGGTGTCTTCCGAGAGCAGCCCGAGCGGGTTGCGCGCGGCCAGCATGGCCTCGAAGATCTCGCGCGCCTCGTCGCGTCGGCCGATGCGCGCGAGCGCGTCGATGCGCCAGAAGGTGCAGATATTGAACGCGGTCTCGGGCCTGCCGAAATCGTCAGGGGCCTCGTAGCGGCGCATATAGGGGCCATCGCACAGCGTGGTCTCCAGCGCCTTGACGGTGGCGATAAAGCGCGGGTCGCGCGGGTCGATGAAGTTGACCTCGGCCATCAGCAGCACGCTGGCGTCCAGCTCGCGCCCGCCGAAGCTCTCGGCAAAGGCCTGGCGCGATTCGCTCCACGACTCGGCCAGGATGCGTTCCTTCATGCGCTGGGCGTGGCCGTGCCAGTACGCGGCGCGCTCGGGCAGCACCAGCTTCTCGGCGACCTTGGCGAGGCGGTCGCAGGCGGCCCAGCTCATCAGTGCCGACGAGGTATGCACCCGCGCCCGCGTGCGCAGCTCCCACATGCCGGCGTCGGGCGTGCCGAACACCCGCACCGCCTGCTCGCCCACCGTTTCCAGGCGGGCGAACTCGGCCGGGCCGCCGCGATGCAGCAGCCGGTGGTCATGGAAGGCCTGCGCCGCGCCCAGCACGACGTTGCCGTAGACGTCATGCTGGAAGTGCTCCTGCGCCTGGTTGCCCACGCGCACCGGCCCCATGCCGCGGTATCCGGGCAGGTGGTCGAGCATGCTTTCGGGCAGCTCGCGCTCCAGGCCGATGCCGTACAGCGGCTGGATATGGCCGTCCTGCGACTGCATCACCACGTTGGACAGCCAGCGCAGGTAGTCCTCCATGGTGCCGACCTCGGACAGGCTGTTGAGCGCGCGCACCACGAAAAACGCATCGCGCAGCCAGCAGAAGCGGTAGTCCCAGTTGCGGCCGCTGCCCGGCGCTTCCGGAATGCTGGTGGTCATGGCCGCGACGATGGCGCCGGTCTCTTCGAACAGCGACATCTTCAGCGTGATGGCGGCGCGGATCACCGCGTCCTGCCATTCGCGCGGCACCGCCAGCCGGCGGCTCCACAGGCGCCAGTAGGCGGTGGTTTCCTGCTCGAAGTCGCGCGCGGTCTCTTCCACGCCGTGCGTGAGCGTTTCGTCGGGGCCCAGGATGAAGTTGTACCCGCGCGTGACCAGGAACGGCGTGTGCGACAGCACGTAGGCCATCGGTGCGTCGGTGGTCATGCGCAGCGTCATGTCGTCGCCGATGTAGCGCACGTGGCTGCTGCCGCGCGTGGTCTGCGGCGCCTTGCGGCCCCATTCGAAGCGCGGCGCCACCACCACGCGCACGCGCGGCGCGCCGCGCACCGGGCGGATGCGGCGGATCAGCGTGGTCGGGCGGAAATAGCGCCCGAGCCGGAAGAAGCGCGGCGCGAAGTCGGTGATCTCCAGGCAGTTGCCATGGGTGTCCGTCAGCCGCGTGCGCAGCACCGCGGTATTGGGCTCATACCACTGCCGCGACGAATGGAAGTCCTCGATCTCGATCGAGAAATGGCCGGCGTTCTCGCTCGGGTCGAGCAAGGCGTTGAACACCGGGTCGCCGTCGAAGCGCGGCAGGCACGACCAGACGATGCGGCCGCGGCAGTCGACCAGCGCCGAGATCGCGCAGTTGCCGATCATGCCTAGCGACAGCGACGGGTTGGCGAAGCGCGTGCCGCCGTCCACGGTGCGGTTGACGCCTTCGCTCGACGGCTTGCCCAGTTCTCCGGGGCTGCTCGGATGGATCACGACGGGTTCTCCCTTACGATGTCGTTGGGCGCCGGCCCCGGCCTGGCCCGGCCTCGTGGGGCACGGCGCGCGGTGCGCCGGCGGATGACGCCAGCGCATGCGCCGAACGGTGCAGCCAGCTGCGCAGCGCCGCCGGACCGGGCACGCTGACGGCGGCGACGGTCTCGCGCTGGCCCACCAGCACGCCCAGCCCGCCCAGCTTGCGCACCGCGGCGAAGCCGGGCTCGTCGGTCAGGTCGTCGCCGGCAAACAGCGGCACGCGCTCGGCAAAGGGCGCGGCCTTCATGAAGGCCGCGATGGCATCGCCCTTGTCGACGCCGGCCGGCTTGATCTCGACCACCATCTTGCCCGGCAGCGCTTCCAGGCCGACGGCATGGCGCAATACGTCAGTGACCGCGGCATCGACGATGCCGGCCAGCTCGGGCGCCTGCCGGTAGTGGATCGCGACCGCGACCGACTTGCGCTCCAGCCGCAGCGCCGGGTAGGCGCGCACCAGCGCTTCCAGGTGGGGAATCAGGGGCTCGAGCCCCGGGGCCGGGGTCTTGGACACCATGCCGCCGTCGGTGCGGAATTCGGCGCCGTGGATGCCGGCGGCCGGCAATTGCAGCGGTTGCAGGAAGTAGTCGAGTTCGACGATCGGGCGCCCGGAGATGACGGCCAGCGCGCCGTCCAGCCGCTGGTACAGCGTGCGCAGCGTGCCGACCAGTTCTGGTTCGACCTGCACCAGTTCGGGCCGCGGGGCCAGGTCGGCCAGCGTGCCGTCGAAGTCGAGAAACAGGGCGGTATTGGGTTCGATTAGCGGTAGCTGTGGCATCGCGTTACACCGTAACACGTCGTTTTGACCGGCGTCCACCGGGCGCCGTCCTACATGGCGCAAGCGCAACCCGGGGCCGATGCAAGTCCGGCGCCAGCCACGGCCGCCCGCGTTTCCGGCCCCGCCGCGAGTGAATGCTGAGCCACTCCCCCAGCGAGATTTCGACATCGCCGCGGTCGTCGCCAGGCGGCGGCCGGGCCTCCCGGCCGGGGTGCGCCAGGCCGGCATCCTTTATCATTGACGGTTTCCGCCAGAATTTCCCGGCTTTTTTGCGCGCCGCCGCGCGCGCGCCGGCCAGCCCCGAGACCATGACCCGCCAGTCCGCCGCCCGACCCGATTACCTGAAGAAGATCCTGACCGCCAAGGTCTATGACGTGGCGCAGGAGACCGAACTGACCTACGCGCACCGGTTGTCGGCCCGCACCGGCAATTCGGTCTGGTTCAAGCGCGAGGATACCCAGCCGGTCTTCTCCTTCAAGCTGCGCGGCGCGTACAACAAGATGGCCTCGCTGTCGCCGGAAGAACTCAGGCGCGGCGTGATCGCCGCATCGGCCGGCAACCACGCGCAGGGCGTGGCGCTGGCGGCGGCGCGGCTGCAATCGAAGGCCATCATCGCCATGCCGGTGACCACGCCGCAGGTGAAGATCGACGCCGTGCGCGAGCGCGGCGGCCAGTGGGTCGAGATCGTGCTGCACGGCGAGTCCTACAGCGACGCGTACAACCACGCCGCGGTGCTGGAGAAAAAGCACAAGCTGACCTTCATCCACCCGTTCGACGACCCCGAGGTGATCGCCGGCCAGGGCACCATCGCCATGGAAATCCTGCGCCAGCACCCGGGCCCGATCCACGCCGTGTTCGTCGCCATCGGCGGCGGCGGGCTGATCTCGGGCATCGCCGCCTACATCAAGGCGGTGCGCCCGGAGATCAAGGTGATCGGCGTGCAGACCGTGGACTCGGACGCGATGAAGCGCTCGGTCGATGCCGGCAAGCGCATCGAACTGAAGGAAGTGGGCCTGTTCTCGGACGGCACCGCGGTCAGGCTGGTCGGCAAGGAGACCTTCCGCATCACGCGCGAGCTGGTCGACGACATCATTCTGGTCGATACCGACGCGATCTGCGCGGGCGTGAAGGACGTGTTCCAGGACACCCGCAGCATCCTCGAGCCGGCCGGCGCGCTGGCGGTGGCGGGGCTGAAGGCGTACGCCGAGCGCGAGAAGCTCAAGGGCCAGCATCTGGTGGCGATCGCCTGCGGCGCCAACATGAACTTCGACCGGCTGCGCTTCGTCGCCGAACGCGCCGAGGTGGGCGAGGCGCGCGAAGCGGTGTTCGCCGTGACCATCCCGGAAGAGCGCGGCAGCTTCAAGCGCTTCTGCGAGCTGGTCGGCACGCGCAGCGTGACCGAGTTCAACTACCGCATCGCCGACACCAGCATGGCGCATATCTTCGTCGGCGTGCAGATCGCCAGCCGCGCCGAGAACGACAAGATCGCCGCCAGCTTCCGCAAGCATGGCTTCGACACGCTGGACCTGTCCAACGACGAACTCGCCAAGCAGCATATCCGCTACATGGTGGGCGGGCGCTCGGCGCTGGCGCATGACGAGCTGCTGTACCGCTTCGAATTCCCCGAGCGCCCGGGCGCGCTGATGAAGTTCCTGTCGAGCATGGCCCCGAACTGGAACATCAGCCTGTTCCACTACCGCAACCAGGGCGCGGACACGTCCAACATCCTGGTCGGCATCCAGGTGCCGAAGAACGAGAAGCGCGCCTTCCGCGCCTTCCTTTCGACGCTGGGTTACGTACACTGGGACGAGACCGACAATCCGGTGTACAAGCTGTTCCTGTCCTGATTGCTGTGCCGATTTCCGCCGAGCGCCCCATGAGCCTTCCCGAACACTCGCCGCTGGGCAAGCCCTCGGCCTACAAGACCGAGTACGACGCCACCCTGCTGTTCCCGATCCCGCGCCAGCCCAAGCGCACCGAGATCGGCCTGCCCGAGGGCAAGCCGGTGCCGTTCTTCGGCGTCGACATCTGGAACGCGTACGAACTGTCGTGGCTGAACCTGAAGGGCAAGCCGCAGGTCGCGCTGGCGACCTTCATCATCCCGTCGGACACGCCCAGCATCATCGAGTCCAAGTCGTTCAAGCTCTACCTGAACTCGTTCAACCAGACCCGGATCGCTTCGCCGGAAGCGCTGCAGCAGCTGCTGCACCACGACCTGTCCGAAGCCACCGGCGGCACTGTGCAGGTGCGGCTGGTGACCGAGGCCGAACTGGGCACGCAGAAGATGGGCGAGCTCGACGGCCTGCTGCTGGACCGCCTCGACATCGAGGTGGACCGCTACGAGCCCGCGCCGGAACTGCTCAGCGCCGACCAGCAAGAAACGCCGGTGGAAGAAACGCTGGTGTCGCACCTGCTCAAGTCCAACTGCCTGGTCACCGGCCAGCCCGACTGGGGCAGCGTGCAGATCCGCTACGTGGGTGCGCCGATCAACCAGGAAGGCCTGCTCAAGTACCTGATCTCGTTCCGCAACCACAACGAGTTCCACGAGCAATGCGTCGAGCGCATCTTCATGGACGTGATGCGCCAGTGCAAGCCGGTCAAGCTGGCGGTGTATGCGCGCTACACGCGGCGTGGCGGGCTGGATATCAATCCGTTCCGCACCAACTTCAATACGGCGTGGCCGGATAACAAGCGGAATGCGCGGCAGTAAAAGGCGCTGGTAGCAGGCTCGACTGCTGCCGGTTTGCTCCCCTCTCCCGCTCGCGGGAGAGGGGCCGGGGGTGAGGGCCAGGCGCTTGCCTTGCGACAAGCGGCATCAGGCTGCGACGCGCCCGCCCCTCACCCTAACCCTCTCCCGCAAGCGGGAGAGGGGACCGGCTTGCGGTATTTGCCGCGGCAACGCTGCTTGCTAGCCCTGTCAAGAAAATCCCCCCGATACATCCTCCCGACCCCGGCACCCTCGCGCCCGGCCGAGTTGTAACCGTGATTGCTGCCGGTTTGCTCCCCTCTCCCGCCCGCGGGAGAGGGGCCGGGGGTGAGGGCCAGGCGCTTGCCTCGCGACAAGCGGCATCAGGCTGCGACGCGCCCGCCCCTCACCCTAACCCTCTCCCGCAAGCGGGAGAGGGGACCGGCTTGCGGTATTTGCCGCGGCAACGCTGCTTGCTAGCCCGGTCAAGAAAATCCCCCCGATACATCCTCCCGACCCCGCCACCCTCGCGCCCGGCCGAGTTGTAACCGCCCTTGAATTAATTAACGCAAAAATTAATATAAGACCAACACACGCCCTCCGCTGACCGACCCATGCCCCGCAAACCCGCGCCCTCCAAACCGCCCCGGCGCAGCCCGGGCCGACCGGCGGCGGGCCAGCCGGGCCAGCGCGAGCGCATTCTCGACGCGGCCACCGAGCTGTTCTCGCGGCAGGGCATCGCCGGCACCCCGGTCAAGGCGATCGCCGCGCTGGCCGGCGTGACCCCGGCACTGGTGCATTACTACTTCGGCGACCGCGACCAGCTGCTCGATGCGGTGATCGAAGAGAAAGTGCAGCCGCTGGTGGCGCGCTTCTTTGCCGGCAGCCAGCCCGGCGACGAGCCGCTGGCGATGCTGGTCGGCATCGCCACCCGGCTGATCCGCGCCGTGGCCGAAGCGCCGTGGTTTCCGGGCCTGTGGATCCGCGAAGTGGCCAGCGACGACGGCGCGCTGCGCGAGCGCGTGCTCAGGCGCTTTGCGCTGGAACGCGCCGGCGCGCTGACGGCGCCGCTGGCGGCGGCCATTGCGCGCGGGCAGCTCAATCCCGGACTGGAGCCGGCGCTGGTGGTGCCGTCGCTGATCGGGCTGACGCTGCTGCCGCTGGCCACCACGCATATCTGGCGCCGGCTGCCCGGCGCCGACGCGGTCGATACCGACGCGCTGGTGCGCCATGTCACGGCGCTGCTGACGCATGGGCTGGCGGCTGCACCGGCTGCCGCGGGCCCGACGACGCGCGCGGGCGCCGCCGCAAGGAAGGGCCGCACGGCCAGGCATTCCCCGGAGTCCGCATGAACCACGCTGCTTCCACCCGCCCCTCGTTGCCGTGCACGGCGCTGCTGGCCGCCCTGCTGGTCGCCGCTTGCGGCAACCCGCGCACCGATAGCTGGCAAGGCTACGTCGAAGGCGAATTCGTCAGCGTGGCGTCGCCCTTCGCCGGGCGCCTCGATGCGCTGTCGGTGCAGCGCGGCCAGCAGGTCGGCCAGGGCGCCGCGCTGTTCGCGCTCGAAGCCGACGACGAGCGCGCCGCGCGCCAGCAGGCCGAAGACCAGCTGCGCGCCGCCGAAGCCACGCTGCAGGACCTGAAGACCGGCAAGCGCCCGGTCGAAGTCGAAGTCAGCCGCGCCCAGCTGGCGCAGGCGCAGGCCCAGGCGCAGCGCAGCGCGGCGGCGCTGCGGCGCGACCAGCGCCAGTACGAGATCGGCGGCATCGCCCAGGCGCAGCTGGACGAATCGCGCGCGCAGGCCAGCAGCGACGCCGCGCGCGTGCGCGAGCTGCAGCGCGATATCGACGTGGCGCGGCTGCCGGGACGCGAGGCGCAGCAGGCCGCCCAGGCCGCGCAAGTGGCCGCCGCACGCGCGGCGCTGGCGCAGGCGCAATGGAAGCTGTCGCGCAAGACGGTTGCCGCCACGCAGGCCGGGCTGGTCTACGACATGCCCTACCGGCTGGGCGAATGGGTGCCGGCCGGCAGCCCGGTGGTGCGCATGCTGCCGCCGGGCAACGTCAAGGTGCGCTTCTATGTTCCGGAAACCGTGGTCGGCGCGCTGCGCAACGGCCAGGCGGTGCAGGTGCGCTGCGACGGCTGTGCCGCGCCGGTGGCCGCCACCATCAGCTATGTCGCCAACGAGGCCGAATACACGCCGCCGGTGATCTACAGCAACGAGACCCGGCGCAAGCTGGTGTTCCTGGTCGAAGCGCGCCCGTCGGCCGCCGATGCGCCCAAGCTGCGGCCCGGCCAGCCAGTGGAAGTGGTGCGGCAATGAACCCGACCGCCAACGGTAACGGCCTCGCCATCGACGTGCGCGGGCTGAACAAGCACTTCGGCGACAAGCACGTGGTCAACGACCTCAGCATGCAGGTGGCGCGCGGCGAGATCTTCGGCTTCCTCGGTCCCAACGGCAGCGGCAAGACCACCTCGATCCGCATGATGTGCGGGCTGCTGACGCCTGACTCCGGCACCGGCACCTGCCTGGGCTACGACATCCTGACCCAGTCCGACGAGATCAAGCGCCGCGTCGGCTATATGACGCAGAAGTTCTCGTACTGGGAAGACCTGTCGATCCGCGAGAACCTGGACTTTGTCGCGCGCGTGTACGGCATGCCCAACCGGCGCGAGGCGGTCGAGCGCGCGCTCGAAGACCTGGGCCTGCAGTCGCGCTCGGCGCAGCTGGCCGGGGCGCTGTCGGGCGGCTGGAAGCAGCGCCTGGCGCTGGCGGCCTGCCTGCTGCACCAGCCCGAACTGCTGCTGCTCGACGAACCCACCGCCGGCGTCGACCCCAAGGCCCGGCGCGACTTCTGGGAGCAGCTGCACCAGCTGGCCGCGCGCGGCATCTCGGTGCTGGTCAGCACGCACTACATGGACGAGGCCGAGCGCTGCCACAAGCTTGCCTATATCGCCTACGGCACGCTGCTGGCGCAGGGCACCGCCGATGAAGTGGTGGCAAGCCAGCGGCTGTCGACCTGGAGCGTGGCGGGCGACGACCTCGCGGCGCTGTCGGCGCAGCTGCAGGGCGCGCCGGGCGTGGAGCAGACCGTGGCCTTCGGCACCGCGCTGCACGTGACCGGACGCGATGCGCAGGCGCTGGCCGACACCCTGGCGCGGCTGGCCGGCCCGGGCCGGCGCATCGAACCGACCCAGACCAGCCTGGAAGACGTGTTCATCCACATGATGAGCGGGGCCGAAGACAACATGGCGGCGCGCAAGGCCAGGGAGGCGTCATGACGCCGGCCGCTTCGTCAACATCGCCACGCTTCTCGCTGCAGCGCTGGTGGAGCATCGTGCTGAAGGAATTCCTGCAGCTGCGGCGCGACCGCGTCACCTTCGGCATGATCGTCGGCCTGCCGATCATGCAGCTGCTGCTGTTCGGCTTTGCCATCAACACCGACCCGCGCCAGCTGCCCACCGCGGTGATCGCCGCCGACCAGAGCGAATTCACGCGCTCGTTCATCGCCGCCATGGAGCAGTCGACCTACTTCCGCGTGGTCGGCACGCTGCCGGACGAGCAGGCCGGGCGCGAGGCGCTGATGAAGGGCGAGGTGCAGTTCGTGCTGACCATCCCGCCCGACTTCACGCGCCGGCTGCTGCGCGGCGAGCGCCCCGCGCTGCTGGTCGAGGCCGACGCCACCGACCCCGGCGCCACCGGCCAGGCCATCGCCGCGCTGGCGCAGCTGCCCTACCGCGTCGCCGCGCACGACCTGAAGGGCGCGCTGGCGCCGCTGGCTGGCGGCAAGGCGCCGTTCGAGGTGCAGGTGCAGCGGCTCTACAACCCCGAAGGCATCACGCAGTACAACATCATTCCCGGGCTGATGGGCGTGATCCTGTCGATGACCATGGTGATGATGACCGGGCTGGCGATGACGCGCGAGCGCGAGCGCGGCACCATGGAGAACCTGCTGGCGACGCCGGTGCGGCCGATCGAGGTGATGACCGGCAAGATCGTGCCGTACATCTTCATCGGCCTGATCCAGTCGACCATCGTGCTGCTGGCCGCGCGCTGGATCTTCAGCGTGCCTTTTGTCGGCTCGGTGCTGGCGGTGTACCTGGCGGCGCTGCTGTTTATCGCGGCCAACCTGACCGTCGGCATCACGCTGTCGTCGCTGGCGCATAACCAGCTGCAGGCGATGCAGCTGACCTTCTTCTACTTCCTGCCCAACATCCTGCTGTCCGGCTTCATGTTCCCGTTTGCCGGCATGCCGGGCTGGGCGCAGGCGATCGGCAACATCCTGCCGATGACCTACTTCCACCGCATGGTGCGCGGCATCCTGCTCAAGGGCAACGGCTGGTACGAGCTATGGCCCAATGTGTGGCCGATGGCGCTGTTTATCGTGGTGGTGATGGCGATCGCGGTGCGCTTCTACCGGCGCACGCTCGATTGAAGGAGCTGGCCATGCAACGACTCACGTCCCTGTTCGCCGCCGCGCTGCTGTGCGGCTGCGCGGTCGGCCCCGATTTTCGCGCGCCTGCGCCGGTGGACGACGCCGGCTACGTGCCGGGGCCGCAGCCGGTGGCGACGGTGGCGGCCGACGGTGCCGACGCGTCGGGCCAGGCTCACGCGCAGGCGCTGGCTGCCGGCGCCGACGTCCCGGCGCAGTGGTGGACGCTGTTCCGCAGCCCGGCGCTGGACGCCACCATCCGCGCCGCGCTGGCGGCCAGCCCGACGCTGGCGCAGGCGCGCGCACGGCTGCTCGAGGCCCAGGAGAACCTGGCCGCCCGCACCGGCGCGACGCGCTGGCCGGCGATCGACGCAAGGCTGGACACCGCGCGCCAGCAGGTCGATTTCCAGTCGATGGGCATCACCGCGATCCCCAGCCCCGGCCCGTTCACGCTTTACGGCGCGACCGTGCAGGTGTCGTACGCGCTCGACCTGTTTGGCGGCCAGCGGCGCGAGCTGGAAGGCCTGCAGGCCGTGGTGGACTACCAGCGCTACGAACTGGAAGCCGCGCGCCTGGCGCTGGCCGCCAACGTCGCCACCGCCGCCATCCGCGAAGCCGGCCTGCGCGCGCAGCTGGCCGATACCGCCGCGGTGGTGGCGGCGCAGCAGCGCCAGCTCGGCATCACCGAGGCCCGGCTGCGCGCGGGCGGGGTCGCGCGCGTCGAGGTGCAGCGCCGGCGCGCCGAGCTGGCGCAAACCCGCGCGCTGGTGCCGGCGCTGCAGCGCCAGCTCGATGCCACCCGGCACCAGCTCGCGGTCTACACGGGACAGACCCCGGCGTCGGCCGCGTTGCCGGAATTCCAACTCGACGCCCTGCACCTGCCCGATACGCTGCCGCTCAGCCTGCCCGCCACGCTGGCGCGGCGCCGCCCCGATATCCGCGCGGCCGAGGCGCTGCTGCACCAGGCCTCGGCCAATATCGGCGTGGCCACCGCCAACCTCTATCCGCAGGTCACGCTGAGCGCCAGCGCCGGCACGCAGGCCACCGCGGCGCGCGACCTGTTCAGCAGCGTCAACGTCTGGAGCCTGGCCGCTGGTCTGGCGCAGCCGGTGTTCCGCGGCGGCGAGCTGCGGGCGCGCAAGCGCGCGGCGCAAGCGGCTTATGAGCAGTCGCTGGCAGCCTATCGGCAAGCCGTGCTGCAGGGGCTGCAGAACGTCGCCGATGCGCTGCGCGCGCTCGAAGCCGACGCCGCCGCGCTGCGCGAACGCGCCGACAGCGCGCGGCAGGCGCGCGATACCTTGGCGGTGGTGTCGGAGCAGTACCGCCTTGGCGGCGTCAGCCAGCTGGCGCTGCTCGATGCCGAGCGGCAGTCGCGCCAGGCCGCGCTGGAACTGGCGCAGGCGCGCGCCGACCGGCTCGCGGATTCGGCGGCGCTGCTGCAGGCGCTGGGGGGCGGGTGGTGGCAGGAAGACGCCGCGATGGCGGCGGCGCCGCGCTAGCGGCGCGCAAATCCAGGCTTAAGTCTTGTCGCTCTGCGTGTACCAGTAGGTGCGCTTGCGCTTGCCGGCGCTGGCGGGCTTCACTTCCTGGCCGCCCAGCGAAGACTTGTCGTCGCCGCCGGCGCCGCCCGCCTTGCCGCCGCCGATCAGCACCGGCACCAGCCGGGTCGAGCCATCGGTCTGCGTGACCGACACCATGCCGAACACCGGCGACGGCGGCAGGCCGCCGTTGTCGAAGGTGACATAGCGCGGCCCGTTGTTCATGCCCAGCCCGGTCAGGAACGACACCGCGTAGCCGCGCGCCACGCCCAGGTCGGGGTAGCAGGCGCCGGGCAGCATCTTCGAAGGCGTGTTGGTGCCGAAGTAGGTATAGCCCGCCACCGTCAGCGGCGCATTGACCGCCTTCTCGCCGAATTCCAGCGACAGGTAGAAGCCGCTCGCCGTCGCCGTATCGCGATAGGCCACGCTGGTCGCATCGACGAGATCGGCCGCCTGGACCGCGGTCCACGTCGAAGGCAGCCTGCCGTCGACGTTGGGGTCCTTGACCATGAAGAAGCGGTTGCGCACGTTCTGCGCCGCGCCCGGGGTCTGGCTCAGCGAATACAGCGGCTTCTCGCGGTCGCCCGAGGCGATCATCACCGCGTCGTACTTGCCGGTGGCAACCACATCGGGCGGGTAGAGGAACTTGCGCGCGTCGTTGGTGTTCACCGCGCCGCCCAGTTGCGCGAGCTTGCCGACGGTCCATGTAGACGGCACGTCGGTCGCCAGCGCGCCGAAGTCGATGCGCCAGAGATTGCCGCCGACGTCGCCGACGTAGGCCTTGTCGGCATAGCCGTCGCCGTTGCGGTCGACCACGGCAACGTCGGACGGGATCGCGCGGCTGTCGATGGTGACGCAGGTGCCCGTGGCAATGCCGGCGCAACTGGCCAGCGCGGCCCAGACCACGTCGCCGCTCGCGGCGTCGAGCACGATCACGCCGCGGCCCTGCCGGTTGGTGGCGCCGGCATTGCCGCCCAGCGCCGGGTCCGAGTCTTCGCCGTCGGGGTCGTAGCCCGCGCCCATGATCAGCACGGGCCTGGGGTAGCCGCGCACGCGCATCACGCGCGGCTGCGACCAGGTCTGGCCCAGCTCCGGGATGTCGGCGCTGGTCTTGCTCCACAGGTACTTCGGCTGCGCCGGATCGCTGACGTCCAGCGCATAGATCAGCCGGCCGCCGCGCCGCGCGGTCAGGTAGATCGTCACTTCCGGCGCGGCCGGGTTGCTCAGGTTCTGGTAGACCGTGGTGGTGCCGTCGAAGAAATAGTCGCGCGGCGCGAACTGGACTTCGGCGGTGTCCTGCGGGCTGCCGGTCAGCCGCACCTCGGGCGAGTTGTGGTAGAGCCGCGCCAGCTTGCCGTAGAACTCGGGCGCGACGAAGCCCCACAGTTCGCCGCCGGCGCGCACCGTGCCGGCGCTGGTGGAAATCGCGCCGGTGCGGTTGCCGTTGACGGCATGGAACACGCCGTCATTGGCGCCGTAGAACACCACCACGCCGGTGCTGCCGCCGTAATCGACCACCACCGGGCGCGAGTGCAGCACGTCGCCGTGGATCGAGCCGCGCACCGTGACGTTGCCGCCGGGGCCGGGCTCGGCCTCCTTCTTCGGGTCGGTGCCGGTCAACGCGGCAAAGACGTCCTTGCCGCGCACCCATTCGATCATGTTGGCCACGTCCGCCGCGGTGGATTTCAACAGCGACGGCCCGGCGCCCTCGGTCAGCGCCTTGTTGGCGGTATTGAAGCCGGTCAGCGCCGTGCTCTTGCTGCACTTGGCATTGGCGCAGGTCAGCAGCCGGCGCGCGCTCTGGCTGGTCAGGTAGTCGGCACGCAGCATTTCGCCGGCGCCGCCCTTCTCGACGACCTCGCCGTCGGGCGCGTCCTTGGCGTTGCGCAGCTGCGCCGAGGCATTCTTCCAGAAGCCGTCGGCGGGCCAGTCCGTGACGATGCTGGAACTGCCTACCTGCTTTGGCGGATCCTCGGTCCAGTAGCTGCGCGCATTGGGCGAGATAAAGCCGGTGCTGGCATTGCTGATCGCGTTCTTCGAGGTCTGCTCGGTGCCGCCCGGCACGCCGGCGTCGAGCAACACCAGGTTGCCATTGGTGTCGTAACCCAGCTTGTATTGCTTGAGGTTGCCGACCCAGCGCGGCCGTGCCTTGCCGTCCGGGCGGAACATGCCGATATAGACCTGGTTCAGGTACGAGCCCTGCCCGTTCACGCTGACCGGCAGGCTGACCGAGGCGAACACGTTGTTGACCGCCTGCATCTCGTTGAAGATGTCCTTCAGCGCCTTGGCCAGCGCGTCGTCGTCGCCGGCCCGCACCGTGAAGTTGCCGCCGCCGCCCTTGGTCGCCATGCTGTTGACGAACTCCAGGTAGTCCAGGCTCTGCTTGCTGCCGTCAGTGACGCCGATGGTGTAGGTGATGATGTTCTGGCGCGTCGCGGTGGCCGAGCCCGCGTTGTTGGCGGCGTTCAGGTCGATGCCGTTGAGGAAGCGCGCCCATTCATCGCCCCAGTTGTCGATGTTGTTGCCCCTGGACAGCGGGATCGGCGTCAGCTGCGCGGCGCTGGCGCCCGCCTCCCTGAGCTTGTTGTAGGCGTCCTGCCCGGTGTCCTGCGGCTTGCCGTTGTTGAGCGCGTTGGCGATGTAGATGATGAAGTTCTTCTGGCACGGATTGCTGATCGGCGACTTGTAGGTGGTGCCGGACAGCCCGGTCTTGCCGGAGAAGAACGCCCACGCTTCCTGCATGGCGCCACCCACCTGCGAGTTGTTGGAGCTGTCCTTGCTGCGGTCGATGCTCTTGATGAACGCCAGCATCTGCTCGCCCCCCGCCTGGTCCAGCAGCACCAGCCCGGACGGTGCGGTCGGCGGCGTGACGCTCGGGAAGCGGAACTGGGCGCCGGTGTTATTGCTGCTCCCGAACATCATCACGCCGAGGTTGATCTTGCCGGTGGTATTGGGGTCGCTGATCAAATCCGACACCGCCTTGTACAGCGCGCACTGCTCGGCGCCGACGTTGCTGTTCGCGTTGTTCGGCGCCACCACGCCCGGCGTTTCGCACTCGACCAGCGCATTGGCGTTCCACGCCGACGCGTTGTCCAGGATCAGCAGCACGTTCGGGCGCGCCCCCGCGTTGCTCTGCAGGCCGGTGAACAGGTCGATGTCTTCGGCCGTCGCCGCGGGTGCGGCGGCCAGCCCGAGCAGGGCCGTGGCACAGGCAGCGTAGGCGCGAAGCCGGCGGGCGGGCATGGGCATGCTGGTTCTTCCTTTCAGGATCTGGGTCTTGCCCGTGGCATCAGGGGCAGGTGGAGCCATACAGCGTGCGCACCGCCACGCCCTGGTGCACCGTCGCGACCGTGCCGGTGTTGTTGGCGTCGTTGACGGTGGCGGCGACGTCCCACTGCGTATCGTTGCAAAGCGAACTGACCACGCTGGCACCGCCGGGGCCCTCGACCAGGTTGCCGTTGCCGGTGCTGCTGCCCAGCGTGCATTCGGCATCCTCCGGGTGCTTCTCCGGGTCGATCACCTTGGCCACCGGCTTGCTGGTCACGCAGGTCGGCGCGGCCACCTGCGCCACGTAGTCCGCGGTGCCGTCGCCGGTCACGTCGACCGGCACGTCCACCGCCACCGGCGACTTGGTGAAGTCGTCGCTGATCACCTGCTCGATCGCCTGCTGCGCGACGTCGCGCGCCTCGGCGCTGTGCTGCTGGTTGGCCGCCACCTTGACGTTGATCAGCCCCGAGTTGACCATCGCCACCGCGATCAGCAGGAACATCACCATGAACACCAGCGTCACCACCAGCGTGACCCCGGATTGCCTGCGGCACAGCGCGCCGTCGCCTGACTTCATCATGGTTCTCTTCGCAGTGTGGTGCCGGTGCGGCGTCATTGCTCGCGCAACCCGGCCACGTTGACCAGCCGCGCCACCTGGGCGTAGACGTGGCGCTTGTAGCCGTCGTTGAACGGCCCCGCGGCCGCCGCGCGGCCGAGTTCATAGGTGCGCTTGTCGGTATGGCCGCCGCTGGGCTTGAGCGTGCGCGCCAGCAGGTGCACGCGCACGGTGGTGACATTGGCCAGGTTGTTGATCGGCACGCCCCAGTCATAGCCCGGCACGGCGGTGCACACCGCGCTGTTGTCGGCGCGCGGGTCGGTCACATAGCAGTCGGCGGAGCCGTTGCTGTCCTGGTCCACCCCGTATTGCACATGCAGGTCCTGCACGCCCTGCGCCACCGAGCGCGACTGGAACGCGCCGTTGACCAGCTCGGCCATCTTCAGCGTGGGAATGCCGTCGCCGCCGTTGCTGCAGCGGTCGCAGCCGGCCAGGTAGAAGATGCGCACCATGGCCCGGCGCAGTTCGGCCGGCTGCGCCGCATCGCAAGCCTTGGTGCGCAGCCCGAAGGCCGCCGCGCCGCTGGCATCGAAAACAAAGCCCTGCGCGTCCTGCGCGCACGCCGAGACCTGCAGGTAGGCCGATCCCGGCGCCGGCGCCGCCACCGGCGTGGTCGACACGCGCCGCACCACCAGCACCTCGGAGCCCGGCGCCAGGTCCGGCAGGCATGGGGCGGCGACGCCGGGCGCATAGCCGGCCAGCGCCACCGGCACGGTTTCGGCGGCGGGCGAGAAGCCCAGCGCGGCCGGGTCGGTCGCGCACAGCGCCGGCTCAGCGGCCTTGTTGCCGCGCGCGATATTGCCCACGCCGAAGAACCCCGCCAGCTCCACTTCGCGCCGGATCTGCTCGAGCGCGTAACGCCCGTTCTCGACCTGTTCGGCCGACTTGGCGAACTCGGTGCGAGACAGGCTGTTGGCGTAATACAGGCTGGCCAGCGCGGTCAGCAGCACCAGGCCGATGGTGATGCCGATCATCAGCTCGACCAGCGAGATGCCGCGCTGGCGCAGGCGCGTGGCGCGGCGCCGGGATGCAGGCACGGGCGAACGCAGCGCGGTCATGACACGGTCCCGAGGGTGCCGATGCGGATCTGCGTGCTGACCGCGCGGCGATAGGCGTCGTTGCCGTACTGGTCCTTGCCGCACGCCAGCGCCGGCGCGCCGGTAGTGGCCAGCCCCTGCCATGCCACGGTGATGCGGTAGACCTGGTTGATGGCGTCGACGGTGTCGATGCAGCCGCGCGCGCCGATCATCGCGCCGACGGCCTGTGCGGGATTGCCGGCGCTGGCGCCCGGGCGCATCTCGGCGCTGCCGAGCAGGGCCGCGTTCCACGCCTGCAGGTCGGCGTTGGCGGTGGCGTTCTGCGCGGCGCTGCCCTGCGTGCACGCGGCCGGCGGCGCGGCCGCGCTGCCCAGCTGCATGCCGGCGGCGCCGTTGGCATAGCACGCCGCCACCTGGCGGTTGGCATTCAGGCGCGCCGCCATGTCCTGCAGCAGCGCCAGCGCCTGCACGCGCTGGTAGGACTCCATCTCGGTCTGCCCCGAGCGCGCCACCAGTCCGGCGGTGCCCAGCAGCGCGACCAGCAGGATCACCACCGCCACCAGCACTTCGATCAGCAGGAAGCCGGCCTGCGCGCGGCGCGCACGCGGGCGCCGCCGCGGCGAAGGCGTGCGCGAAAGGATGCGCGTCATGTGCAGGCTCCGGTGGTGGAGGCGATGCGGCCGGTCTCGCTGACCTGCACGCACACGCGCGCCGTGGCCGCGGTCTCGCCGCTGGGCGCAAGCTCGAAGGTCATCGCCGCGCCGGTCAGCCGGCCGTCGTTGCCCAGCGCCAGGCCGCCGGCCGCGCTGGGCGTGATGGTCAGGCCGCCATAGGGACCGAACGAGCGTACCGTCTCGGCGCCGGCGCTCACGGTCCAGCCGGCGGTCCAGGCGGCGCCGGCCGGTGCCAGCGCGACCGTGGCATTGCGCTTGACCGCCTCGCTGCGCGCCAGCACCAGCGCCGAGGCCAGGTCGAGCGAGGCGCTGCGCACGCGCTGGCCGGCGATCAGCGCGGCAAAGGAAGGCGCCGCCGCGACCGCCAGGATCGCCAGCACCGACAGGGCGCACAGCAGCTCGATCAGCGTAAAGCCGCGGCAGGCGGGCCGGCGCCGGGCATTGGCGCGGGAAGGAGTGGGCCGCATGGTCAGTTCCAGCAGCCGGTGCCGGCGCCGGACGCGGATTTGGCGCCCGCGCTGGTCAGCGTCAGCGTGCCGCAATCGGTGTCGCTGAGCTGGCTGCCCTTGGGCGCCGCGACGATGCGGTAGCCGGGCGGCGGCGCCGCATTGGGGGTCACGGCGACGTCGTAGCGGGTATCCAGCCCCGCGGGCACCGACATGCCGAGCGCACCGAGGCTGGCGGCATAGGCGCGGTTGTCGACCAGGAAACGCTCCTGCGCGCCCGAGACCTCGAGCATGAACGACTCGATCGCCGCGCGATTGGAGCGCACCACGTAACGGCTGTAGTTGGGAATGGCAACGGCGGCCAGAATGGCGATGACCGCCACGGTGATCATCAGCTCGATCAGCGTGAAGCCATGCGGCGGCCTGCCCCGGCATGGCATGCCGGCAGCCCCCTGAACCCCGCCGGGCTGGATTCCGATTGCGGATCCGACCCCCGGGATGACCCTGAATATGACCCGAAACGGCGAGTTGACCCTCCCGCCGTGTCGCACTGCCGGGCTTCTGTGTCCCATGCTCGCGCTCCGATACTCATTATGTTCCGGACGACCTATTTCCGGAGGTTATGGCGCGGAGTGTAAGTGACGATCTGTTAAGCGGGTAAGGAAATTGCGATGCCGACGGGTCGGCGTTGTAGCGAACAGACAGTCGCGCAGGCCGGCCGCATCCCGGGCATACAGCTTCGGCCCGCGCGCGACGTTAACCCCGCCAGCCCCCACACCGGCGCGGCACGCGGACGGGCGCACCTGTGCAACAATCGTTACAAAGACCGAATCCGGAATGCCCATGCCGCCCGACAGCCTAACCCCATCGCCGCAAGCGCCGCCGCAGGACCTGGACGCCCTGCTGGCGCTGCTGCGCAGCAGCTTCCCCACGCTCAGCACGCAATTCCAGGGCGGCGCCCGCTACCTGCTCGACCATCCGCAGGACGTGCCGGTGCTGTCGATGCGCAAGATCGCGGCCAGCGCAGGGGTGCAGCCGGCCACGCTGGTGCGGCTGTCGCAGCATCTGGGCTTCGAGGGCTGGCAGGCCATGCGCGAGCTGTTCGTCGACGCGCTGCGCGGCGGCACCCAGCCGTATGCACGCCGTGCGCGCAAGGTAGTGCGCGAAAGCAGCGCCGGACGCATGCTGGGCGAGATGCTTGAAGCGCAGCACCAGAACCTGGACCGGATCGCCGCCAGCAACGAGAAGACGCTGCCGCAGGCGGCCGAGCTGCTGTCGCACGCGGCCTGCGTGCATGTGGCCGGTTTTCGCTCGTGCTTCCCGATCGCGTTCACCTTCCACTATGTCTACCGGCTGTTCCGCAGCACCGTCCACCTGATCCGCGCCGATGCCGGCACGCTGGAGATGGAGTTGCGCGGCCTGGCGCCCAAGGATGCGGTGGTGGTGGTCAGCTTCGCCCCGTACTCGCAGGAAAGCATCCGCGTGGCCGAGGCCGCGCGCGCATGCGGCTGCAAGGTGATCGCGCTGACCGACAGCACGGTGGCGCCGATCGCGCTGGCGGCGGACTGCACACTGCTGTTCTCCGTGGAAAGCCCGTCGTTCTTCCCGTCGATCACGGCCGGCGTGGCCGTGGTCGAGGCGCTGGTCGAACAACTGCTGGCGCGCAAGGGCAAGGGCGCGATCCGCGCGCTGGAGCAGGCCGAGGGCGAACTGCACCGGACCGGGGCGTATGTGACCGCCGGACGCGGCTGAGCCGGCCCGCCGCGCTTAGTCGAATGCCTGGTCGTTGGGGTTGGCGTAGGCCTTCTTCAGCGGCTCGCTCATCGGCAGCTCGAAGTTCACATGCTTGGGCGGCACCGGCGCGGCAAACCACCTGGCGTAGAGCCTGTTGATCTCGCCGCTGCGGATCAGCCCGGTGATGGCGCCGTCGACCACCTGCTTGAAGCCGGGATCGTCCTTGCGCATCATGAACGCGTAGGCCTCGAATGACTGCGGTGTGCCCACCACCGCCCACTCCGCGGGATTGGCCGCGAGCGTGCGCGCGCCGGACAACAGCACGTCGTCCATCATGAATGCCGCCACCCGCCCGGACTGCAGGATCAGGAAGGACTCGCCATAGTCCTTGGCGCTCTGGATGGTGATATTGGCCTGCTTCTCGTCATTGAGCCGGCGCAGGATGCGCTCGGAGGTGGTACCCGCGTTGGTCACCACCGCCTTGCCGGACAGGTCGGTGAAGTCGCGCACCAGGCTGCCTTTCTTTACCAGCAAGCGCGTGCCCGCAACGAAGAAGGTGGTCGAGAACGCTACCTGCTGCTGGCGCGACTTCAGGTTGGTGGTGACGCCGCATTCCAGGTCGACGGTGCCGTTCTGCACCAGCGAGATCCGGTTCTGCGAGGTCACCGGCACCATGCGCACCTGCAGGCCGGGCACACCGGTCTCGCGCTTGACCGCATCGACGACACGGTCGCAGATGTCCTGCGAGAAGCCGATCACCTTCTGGTTGCTGTCGTAGTACGAAAACGGAATCGACGAGGTGCGGTGGCCGATGACGATCGTGCCCGACGACTTGACCTTGCTGAGCGTAGGGCTGGCCGCCACGTCGGCGGCACCGGCCGCGCCTGCGCATAACGCCAGTACGGCGGCGGCTAGCGGCGCCGCAAGCGGGCGCCGGGAACTGCGCGGCCAGGTCACTCGTGCTGCTTTCATATCAGGGCTCCTTGGATAGCGTTTCGGAATGCTAGGCAAATAGCAACAAGTGTTCCATCATGGATAACCATGAAACAGTTGTATTTTCCCCGGCACGGTGAAACAGGCGGGCCTGGCGGCAGGTGGGTGCATGGCCATGGGGCGGCCTGCGCCGCACCGGTGCATGGCGAACGATCTGTGTAGGGAAAAGGCGGGCCCGGAACGGGCGAAGGAAGGGAAGGCGGAAAAGGCAACGGGCGGCTGTAGGCCGCCCGCGCTATGTATTGTCAGCTATGGCCTGCTGCAGCGAACCCCGTGCGGCTTACGTGCACTTCTCCCGGTACGCCTGCTGCAGCGACTTCTTCGGCCGGTCGCGCTCCAGTTCAGGGAGCTTGCGGCCCTGCGCGGTCTCGATGGACGGCTGGGTGGCGCGGTATTCGCGCTTGGGTGCCTGCGCGATCTGCTCGGCCAGCGCGCGGCATTCGTCCGACTGGATGCTGCCCGGCGTCGCGGACGGGTCGGGACGGTAAGGGGTGGTGCCTTGCTGCACGGCTTCATTGATCGCAGCGGCGGCGCCGCCCTGGTCCTGCCGCTGCGCATGCGCGCCGCACGCCACCGCCAGGGCGGCAATGGCGGCAATACGGATCAGGGTTCGCTGGGGTCTCGGCATGATGCATGGTCTCCTCTGGCTCGACGGGTTCAGGCAAACACCGCGAGCTTAATCGTTCGCGCCCGGCCTGGCACTATTTGCGTTGCCGGCATTGGCGGCATTGGCGGCATTGGCGGCATTGGCGGCATTGGCGGCATTGGCGGCATTGGCGGCGTGGCTGCGTCCCGCGCCGGCCTGCGCCGCGTGGCGCCAGTCCTGGCGCTGGCGCCGCATCTGCCCCAGCGCCATGCGGGTCATGCTGGCCCACCCGGACGGCCGCGGATCGGCCAGCATGCTGAGCGCGCGCGCGTAATCCAGCGTCAGGCCGGGAGTCCACGCCATGGTTTTGGCGCGCTTGCGGATCTGCGCCGCCACCCATAGCTCGGGCGTGGCCAGCAAGCGCCACAGCGGCCGCCAGCCCCTGGCCTGGCGCCAGACCCGGGCCGAAGCGCCTTCCAGCGCCGCTTCCAGCGCGTGCGAGACCGTGCTGGAGCAATTGCGGTAGGTCAGGTTGTAGGTGGTGTCCTGGCGATACGCGTCCCAGAAGCGGCGCAGGCGCCCGGGATCGTAGTTGCGGATGCGCACCTGTACCGTCGACGGGCACCAGGCGCGCGCCTCGGTCGGGTAGTCCGGCTGGAACTTGCCTGGCACGTCGTTCTCGCGGGTGGCGCGCAGGATGCGGGTGAAGTCGGCAGGCGAGCGGTCGATCTCTTCGGCCGGGTACAGACTGATGTAGATGCCCTCGGGCGATTCCAGCGCGGCATGGCCGGTGGAGATAACGCCGTCGCGGTCCACCGCGGCGATATAGCGGTCCACCAGCGGCTGGCGGCGCGCCTCGCCGCGCGCGGAGCCGACCGGGGTCCACACGTGCACCGTCAGCGCATGCTCGCCGGGCCCCGGCGGGCCGTCCCACAGGGTCAGTTCGGGCGCGTCGCCGGCGGCGTCGGAAGCCTGCGCGGCATTCTCCTGCGCCCCATCGGCCGGGTCCATGCCGGGGTTATGGTCCAGCCGGCGCAGGCGCGACGCCAGCAGCAGCAGGTTCCAGCCGCCGAAGATCAGTCCCAGGCCCAGGCAATACGGCACGGTGCCGACGTAGTGGGTAGGGTACGGCTGGTAGAAGAAGATCGCGACCACGATCTCGAACACGCCGACGGCCATCGCCAGGCGCCAGGTGCGAAAGCGCACCACCCGCGCCGACACGATCTGCAGCACGCCGTCGGCCAGGAACAGCGTGGCGAAGATCATCGACAGCAGGAAGTGGCCGTGATGGTGGCCGGCCAGGATCAGCACCGCGGCAAGGCAGAACGCCGCGCCCTTGACCTGGCGCAGCGTGCGCTGCCCGCCGATGCCGCTGCGCGCCACCACCAGCGTGGCCAGTCCTTCGAGCAGCAGCACCACCGCGAACGGCGTCATCGGGAAGTAGATGGCGTTGTCCAGTGCATCGACAAACAGCACGATGCCCAGCAGCACGCTGGCGCATCCCAGCCACAACAGGCCGCGCCAGCGCGTGCGCAGGTAGTCCACGCCCAGCAAAATCATTACCAGTCTTGCCATGTCCGTTTATCCCCTTTTTGTTGTTGGCCGCGGCGGGCGGCTCCTGGTTTGAGTACAGACCCAATGCGCAGCGGCGCAGAGGAAAGCCGGAACGATGGCGCCAGACGTTAGCCGCGGCGATGCTTGCCGCCTTCGTCTTCCAGTTCCCAGTCGCGGCGCATCATGACGTAGGTGAACGAGGTCGACCAGCCGATCAGGATCAGGCCGACCAGCGGCTCGATACTGGCGATCAGGCGGGTGGCGCCCACCGGAACGATATCGCCCAGGCTCTGCGTGGTAAAGGTTTCCAGGGCGAAATAGGCATAGAGCAGCGCGCCCGGCTGCGCGCGCACGCCGGAGGCGTCGACGCCTGGCACCGCCACGCCGACCAGTCCGCCCAGGCCCAGCACGCGGTCGGCGAACCAGAAGCCCGCGGCGAACAGCAGCGCCTCGAGGCAATGGACCAGGATGATGCAGACGATCAGCACGCCGATATTCATGCGCCCGCTCCAGCGCCGCGGGTGCATCGCGGACAGCAGGCGCAGCGCCTCGTAGTGGATGCCGACCACGGTCACGGTCAGCACGGCGGCGCACAGCAGGGCCAGCGAATAATGTTCGGCGGAGGTTTCCATGCGCGGGGGCGCTCCCGTATGGCGTCGGTGCAATCGGGATGATACGGATCAGGCCGGGCAAAAAAATGACGCCCTCCAAAATAACACCAGAGGGCGTGGGAGAAAACCAGGACGCGCTACGTGGCCCGCGCGCGTCGTGCGCCGGCGGCCCTGGCAGAGGGTCTGGGCGGCCTGGCGGCCGCGCTGTCAGGCAGGGCGCGGTGCGGGGCCGTGGTTCAGTCGCAGGGCTTGCACGACAGGTTCACGTACAGCCCGCCGTTCCAGTTGAAGGCCTTGTTGCCGCTGACCTGCACCTGGACCACGTCGTTGGCCGCCACCGGCGTGGTGGCCGGCGCGGAGCAGCTGCGCGTGTCGTTGTCGAGCACGCATTGGGTCGCGTCGGTGATGGGCTGTACGCTGACCTGGTCCAGCGCCGTGCCGCTCGCCACCCGGTGCGCCGTGACCGTGTACTGCGCGTGGGACGGCACCTCGCCCGCCAGGATCGCGGTCAGCGTGAAGCCGCCCTCGCAGGCCACCGGCATCACCGCGCCGAAGTACGGGTCGGTACTCTGCAGCGTCAGCCCGGAACCGGTCATGACATAGGTGCCGACGCCGCCCGGCGGGGCCGTGACGGCGAAGTTGGCGGTATAGACGGCGCCGCCCTTGCCGGGCTCGCCCGGCTCACCTTTCTCGCCGGTCTCGCCTTGCGGGCCCGGATCGCCTGGGTCGCCGGGGTCGCCCTTTTCTCCCTTCTCGCCCTTCTCGCCCTGCCCGCCTGTCTCTCCGGCAGGCCCTGCGGGCCCGACCGGGCCGGTCAGGCCGACCACCGAGATCCCGGCGGGCCATCCTTCGGCCGTCTTCGGGCCGAACAGCGTATTGGTGGTGGTATTCAGGTAGAAGCTGCCCACCCCGCCGTCGGCGGCGGTCGGATCGGCCGCGCCATGCAGCAGCGTCGCGCCCGGCGCCCCGGCCACGCCCTGCGGGCCGACCAGCGACACGCCGGCGGGCCACTCCCCGCCGGCCTTGGGGCCGTGGAGCGTCGAGCTGGAGACATTGAGGTAGAAATCGCCATCCGTGCCCATGTCCGCGGTCGGCGCATTGGTGCCGGACAGGATGGTCTTGCCATTGGCGCCCGCAGGTCCGGGCACGCTGGCCGCCGGGCCAGCCCCGGCGGTGTTGGAATCGCCACCGCCGCCGCCGCAACCGGCGAGCAGCATGGCAAGGCAGGCGAGCGGAATCGCCGCGCGTTTCAGGTCGAGATGTTGCATGGTGGAAGCCCCCCGGTTTTCATCGATGGAATTCCCGGTGCGATGCCGGGTAGCTCCAATCTAGAAAGCGAAGCGACTGCGATAAATCGGGCATTGGCATGGGCTGTTTCAACCCTGAAGCGCCAGCGCAAACAGCAAAAATGCCGCGGCATGGCCATGCCCGGCAGCCGGGCCGGCTTGCGGAAATACCCGTGAAAATGCGGGAAAATGCCATCGGAGCGCCCGCATCCGGCGCCGGCGCTGGCTTCGCCCAAACGGTTGAATAAAGGATGAATTGCGAATGGGATGACCCGTGGACGACCGGCGCGGCAGCGTTCAGGAAAGAAACAAATAATCGCGATTTACCCCTTCAAGGGGGTTATGTCCTGCGCCGCCGGAATCCGGCCCTGTCGGCATCGGCCGGCGTGCCGGCGACGGCGGGGGCCATGCACTATGCTGAAGACTCCAACCGCTCTGCGTGGAGGCCACTGTGCGCAAGTTCCTTCCCATCGTCACGGCCATCGTGCTGTGCGGCGCCACCGGCATGGCATTCGCCCACAACTGTCCCAACGAGATGAAAGCCATCGACGCCAAGCTGTCGACCAAGCCGGCGCTCTCGCCCGAAGACGCCGCCAAGGTCTCCAGGCTGCGCGCCGACGGCGAGGCCTATCACAAGGCCGGCAAGCATGATGAATCGATGAAGTCGCTGCTCGAGGCGAAGAAAATCCTGGGCATCTGACAGCCGGTGCCCGCTGCAAGACAAAACCGCCACGCGTCCAGGCGTGGCGGTTTTTCATTTTTTCCGCGGATGCGGGAACGGCCTCAGGAGCCTGACCCGACCTGCTGGATCACGCCGTTGGGCGCCACCAGGTAATATTCCGCGCCGATCCCGACCCAGCGCGTACCCTTGCGCGGCGCCGGCAGGTTGTACTGCTTGTAGTCGTCGATCACATACTGGCGGTCCCGGAACTCGGTGGGCAGCCGGTCGCCCTTCTTCCACTGCTGCACCTGCACATACGGTGAGCTCTGCGCCGCCGGCGCGGACGCCGCCATGGGATCGGTCATCGGCCTGGACGACCTGGCACCGCCCTGCGCCATCGCGAACGGCGCCGCCAGCACGCTTGCCGCCAGCAACAGCACTGGCATCGCTTTCTTGGTCTTCATCGTGATCTCCTTGCGTACGGGAAAACCGAACTGCCGGAGGATCCGACAGCATCTACCAGATTAGTCACAAATGCCGGCAAGCGGGCGCTTCGCGGCGCGAGGCCCCTTCGGACGCGCACGGCAATGCCGGCACGCCGCGGGGCTGGTTGTTCACAATTGTTTGCCTGGCAGGCCCCCATTGGGGGGGCGCCGCTGGCGCCACCGGTGTCTAGAATGCCTGCACAGAAACAATTTGTTACGAGCGGTTGCCGTCCAGTTCTCTGGCTGCGCGCCGCACTGCGGGCCCCTTCGACGGCGCGACACAGCGCGCGTGCGGGCGCATGCCGCTTTCCATGTTCCCTGGCTTACGCGCCTTAACGAGCTTTGAGGCGGCTTTGCACGCGGGTTTCATCCCTGCCAGAGAACACCAAGACAGGGGACTCTTTCGTGTTGCACGATGCCGGTCGATTCCTGGCACTGGTCAATCCCGCCATTGCCTTGCTGCTTGCGCTCTGCTTCCTGTTCGCATGGCACCACGAGCGCGCGCGGTCCCACCTGCTGCAGGCGAGCGCCTGCTACCTGCTGTACGCCGCGGCGATCGGCATGCAAGTCCTGCTGCCGCCGCGCGACGCGGGTGGCCCCGCCACGATCATCGGCGCGCTCTACCTGGGCAGTGCCGTGCTGCTGCTGCACGCCATGCTGGCGCGCATCGGCGCGCGCCCCGACCGCTGTGCGGCGGTGGCGCTGCCGCTCGCCTTGTTCGGCATGCTGGCGTGGTTCGACCTGGTCCAGCCGAGCCTGCTCGCCCGCGTCTACATCCTGAACGTCGGCGTCGCGCTGATCCTGCTGCCGGCGCTTGCGCCGCTGGCCCCCTTGCGCACCGGCCGCACCGTGGACCGCGTGCTGTTCTGGGTGTTCGTGGTGTTCGCGCTCCAGTTCCTGCCGCGCACGCTGCTGACGGCGGCGCCGCCCGGCCTGCAGGACCCCGCCGTGCTGCCGCGCACCGCCTACTGGCTCTGGCTGCAGGCCACGCTGACCTTGCTGCTGCTCACGCTGGCGCTGGCGCTGCTGGCGGCGACCGCGCAGGACGTGATCGACGACCTGCGCCATGAACGCGATACCGATCCGCTGACCCAGCTGCACACGCGCCGCAGCCTCGAAGCGCTGGCGGCGCACCAGATCCCGCCGCGCCCCGGCGAGAAGCTGAGCGTACTGCTGTGCGACCTGGACTACTTCAAGTTCATCAACGACAACTACGGCCACAGCGCGGGCGATGCGGTGCTGACGCAGGTCGGCCGCATCATCGCCGCGGGCATTCGCCGCCGCGATATCGCCGCGCGCCTGGGCGGCGAGGAATTCGTCGTGCTGTTGCCCGACACCCCGCACGACGCGGCGCTGCAGCTCGCCGAGCGACTGCGCCAGACGCTGGAGCAGACCAGCATGGAGGCGCTGCCGGGCATGCGCAACGTCACCGCCAGCTTCGGCGTGGCCACGCTGCGGCCCGGCGAACACCTGGAAGCGCTGCTGATGCGCGCGGACAACGTGCTCTACGCGGCCAAGAACAACGGCAGGAACTGCGTCGAGTTTGAGCGGGAGGCCGGCTTGGCGGCGCTGGCGTGAGGGCGCGGGCGGGTGCCTGCATGTGCCAGCGCTGCGCCGCAGCAGTGCCGTGTCGCGCCCCGCTGCCTACTTCAGATCGGCAAACCGCTTGCCGCGCGCCGCCAGGTCTGCCAGCAACGGCGCGGGCCGGAACTCCTCGCCGTGCGTTTCCTCGTACTGCTGCAATGTCCGCACCACCTTGTCGAGCCCTGTGGTGTCGGCATAGAACATCGGGCCGCCCCGGTACACCGGCCAGCCATAACCGTTGGTCCAGATGACATCGACATCTGACGCCCTCAACGCCTTGCCTTCCTGCAGGATCTTTGCGCCTTCGTTGATCATTGGGAGAATGCAGCGCTCCAGGATTTCCTGGTCGGATACCGCGCGGCGGGTACGCCCCTGGCGCGCGGCGAAGTCGCGGATCACCTGCTCCACCACCGGCGACGGCCGCGCGTTGCGCTGCGCGTCGTAGTCGTAATAGCCCGCGCCGGTCTTCTGGCCGCGCCGGTCCATTTCGCAAAGGATCTCGCGCAGCGTCGAGCTGGTCGAACGCTCGCGCACCCAGCCCAGGTCCAGTCCCGCCAGGTCGCTCATCGCGAATGGGCCCATCGGGAAGCCGAAGTCATACAGCACGCGGTCGATGTCCCAGGGCAGCGCCCCCTCCAGCGCCAGGCGTTGCGCCTCGCGCTGCCGCTGCGCCAGCATCCGGTTGCCGACGAAGCCAGGGCACACGCCGACCAGTGCCGCGACCTTGCCGATCTTGCGGGCCAGCTCCATCGAGGTCCGGACCACGGACTTTGCGGTCTTGTCGCCGCGCACCACTTCGAGCAGCTTCATCACATTGGCTGGCGAGAAGAAATGCAGCCCGATCACGGACTCGGGGCGCGACGTGGCCGCGGCGATCTCGTCGACGTCCAGCGCCGAGGTATTGGTGGCCAGGATGGCGCCACGTTTGACGATGCGGTCGAGCTGGCCGAACAGCGCCTGCTTGACTTCCATGTTCTCGAACACGGCTTCGATCACGAGGTCGGCGTCGGCCAGCTGTTGCAGGTCCAGCGTGGGCGTCAGCAACGCCATGCGCGCCTCGACATCGGCGGCGCTGAGGCGCCCCTTCTTCATGGTGTTGTCGTAGTTCGCGCGGATGGTGCGCAGTCCGCGCTCGAGCGCCTGCTGCGAGGTTTCGACGATGGTGACGGGCATGCCGGCGTTGAGGAAATTCATCGCGATGCCGCCGCCCATGGTGCCTGCGCCAACGATGCCGACCCTGGCCACAGGGATCGACGGCACATCGGCGCCGATGTCGGGCACGTTCCACACCTGGCGCGAGGCGAGGAAGACGTAGCGCTGCGCCGCCGACTGGGATCCTGCCATCAGTCCCTGGAACAGTTCGCGCTCGCGGCGCAGGCCTTCGTCAAAGGGCAGTCCGACCGCGGCCTCGATGCATCGGATATTGGCCTCGGGCGCCTCGAAGCCGCGGAAACGGCGCGCGTTGGCCTTGCGGAAGGCGGCGAACAGTTCGCCATTGCCGCGCGCCGGTGCGATCTTGTCGTCAAGGTCGCGCACCTTGCGCAGCGGCCGCTTCTCTTCAACGATCAGGCGCGCAAAGGCGATGGCATCCGCGCGCAGCGTGGCATCGTCGGCGAGCGCATCGAGCAGGCCTGTCTCGGCCGCTTCGGGCGCCGGCACATGCGTGCCATAGGCGACCATCTCCAGCGCCCTTTCCACGCCGACCAGCCGGGGCAACCGCTGCGTGCCGCCGGCGCCCGGCAACAGCCCGAGGTGCACTTCGGGCAGGCCGCATTTCGCACTGCGCGCGGCAATGCGGTAATGGCACACCAGCGCCACCTCCAGTCCGCCGCCGAGCGCGGTGCCATGGATGGCGGCGACCACCGGCTTGGCGCTGTTTTCGATGGCCGCCTGCACCTCGGGCAGCCCGGGCGGCACGAACGGCTTGCCGAACTCGGTGATATCGGCACCGGCAATGAAGGTCTTGCCGGCACAGGCCAGAACGATGCCCTGCACCGCCGGATCGGCGATGCATCGCTCGACCCCCTGCAGGATGCCAGCGCGCACGGCGGCGGACAGCGCGTTGACGGGGGGCGAGTCGACGGTCAGCACGGCGATATTGCCGTCCACGGCCAGGCTGGTGACTGCGTTGATGGCGGTCATGCAAGCTCCTTTTACGTTCGGGGAGAAACGAAATAGCGGGATCGCCCGGCCATGGATGCCTCAGTCCTGCAGGCCCGCGACATCATCGGCGTGTGCGACAGCGCGCTCGGATCCGGTCCGGCGCGAGCGCGGATCGGCAATGCGAAGTGCCAGCACGAAGGCGGCCAGCTTGACCGCGATGGCAGCGACGAAGACCAGCGGGAAGTGCACCGACTGCGCCAGCAGCCCGCCGATCACCGGCCCGACGGCCATCATGCCGAACGTGGCCGTGTCGGATACCGCGAGCAGCATCGGCCGGTCCTTGCGTGCGCCGAATTCCATCACCAGGTTGTCCGCCGAGATAAAGAAGCCGCCGAAGCCCGCGCCCAGGCCGCAGAACGCCAGCAGGAAGCCCGGCAGCGTGGCGCACGCCAGCAGCCATGCCGTGGCGGCGATCCACGTGGCGATGCTGGCCAGGAACACCACCCGGTAGCCATGCCTGTCCGCGACGCGGCCCCAGGCGAGGTTGCTGCCCGTCTGCGCCAGCAGGTAGGCCAGGCTCAGGTACCCGAGCGTGGCGCCATCCAGTCCCAGCAGCCGGCCGGCGTAGATCGCATAGAACGGCATCGCCATCATCCCCAGCGCCACCAGTGCCCGCGCCACGAAGAAGCGCACGAAATCCCGGTCGGCCGCCAGCAGCGCCGGCAGTTCGCGCACGCGCCGGCCGAAGCCGGCGCGCATGCGCACGTCGTGCAGCGCCGGTTCGCGCATGCCCGCCAGCGCCGAGATCCCAAGGCTGGTCAGCACGAAGGCAGCCAGGAAAGTGGCGGCATAGCCGTTGCCGAACACGTCGTTGCCGACCAGGTAGCGCCCGCCCATCCAGGCCACCGCCGCCGCGGTGAGGCCGCCGAAGAAATTGCGCAGCGCCGTCAGCCGCCCGCGCCGAGCCAGCGGGATGATCTTGGAAGTCAGATAGTTGAAGCTGACGTTCTGCACGCCATTGAGCAGCCCGAACAGCAGCAGGAACAATGCCGCGGCCACCAGCGCGCCGCGCCCGCTCAGCCACAGCGCCGACAGCGCCAGCCCCAGGATCTGGCCGCGCACCAGCCAGCCGACCACGTAGATCAGCGGCATCACACGCTGGCGATGCTCGACCAGCGTCGCACCCCAGATCGACGAGGCGGCCATGCCGGCATATTGCGCGGCGAGCACGAGCCCGACTGTGAGTTTCGAGCCGGACAACAGGTACAGGTAGGCCGGCACGAAGGTGGGCGCGGTCACCAGCCGGAAGCCGGTCATGCCCAGCATGCCGTGGAGCAGGAATGCCTTCGCATTGCGCGCCAGGTGGCGGTCGACATGGTCGCGGAAATGCTGTTCGGCCCGTTGCTGCTCCACCTCCGCGGCTTCGCCCAGCAGCGCCCCGCTCATGCCGGCCTGCGTCGTCACGTCGTCCCCCTATGGATCCGGTCCCAGTGCGACGCCGGATACTTTTTCGTGTTTTCGGTATGGATTCGAAGAATGCTAGCACAGGCGTTCTTTTTTTGAGAGCGGCGAAGTGGCATGGTTTCGAAACCCGGCAATCGAAACGGCAGGCCAGCAGCGGCGGCCATCGGGCAATCCCGGCCGGGACTGCGGCAATGCGGTGCAGGCCCTACCGTTTCAACCATACAAGCCATGAAAATTCCGCATACTTGCAGGCTTTTTTGCTGCACCGCACTAGTCCGGCCAAGCCTTGGCGGCGGCTGCAGACATTCAATCCCGGCGTTTCCGTCCGGCTCCGGATGACAGCTCGCTGCTGTCCGCCTTAGGTTCTGGAGTATTGACGATGCCAGATGTCGCTTGTATAAAAGTTCCTGCCGCTGCGTGGCCGTCGACCTTTTTCGAAAAGTAAGACTGCTGTTGCAGTGCCCCTGATCCTGCCCGCCGCCGGGCACCAGCGCAGGACGGGGGCCCACAGGCGCACAACAAGGAGACGAGCTTGGACGCACTGGAAACGTTCCGGCAGCAGGCACGTGCCTGGCTGGAGGCCAATTGCCCACCCGAGATGCGCCTGCCGACGCAGGACGAGGAAGACATCTGCTGGGGCGGCCGCAAGTTCCGCTACCGGTCTGAAGCGCAGCGGCTTTGGCTGCAACGGATGGCCGCACAGGGCTGGACCGTGCCGGAATGGCCGCGCGAGTATGGCGGCGCCGGACTGAGCGCGGCCGAGGCACGGGTGCTGCGCGCCGAGATGCAGCGGCTGAACTGCCGCGTGCCGCTGCAGAGCTTCGGCATCTCCATGCTTGGGCCTGCGCTGCTGAAATATGGCACCGAGGCGCAGAAGCAGGAGCATCTTCCGAAGATCGCCCGCGGCGAGATCCGCTGGTGCCAGGGATATTCCGAACCCAACGCCGGCTCCGACCTGGCCGCGCTGCAGACACGCGCCGAAGACCGCGGCGATCATTTTGTCGTCAACGGCCAGAAGATCTGGACCTCGTATGCCGACCAGGCCGACTGGATCTTCTGCCTGGTGCGCACCGATTTCGCGGCGCAGAAGCACACCGGCATCAGCTTCCTGCTGTTCGACATGGCGTCGCCGGGCGTCTCCACCCGCCCGATCGTGCTGATCTCCGGCAAGTCACCGTTCTGCGAGACCTTCTTCGACGACGTGAAGGTGCCGCGCGACCAGCTGGTCGGCGAGCTCAACGGCGGTTGGAACATCGCCAAGTACCTGCTGACGCACGAGCGCGAGATGATCAGCGCGATCGGCAGCCGCGGTTTCCGCCAGCCGCTGGGGCGCCATGCCGCGAAGGTCATCGGCGTGGACGAGCGCCATCGGCTCGACGACCCGATGCTGCGCGCGCAGATCGCGCGCTTCGAGGTCGACGAGGCCGCCTTCGCCGCGGCCGGCGAGCGCGCCCGCGACCTGGCGCGGCAAGGCGAAGGCATGGCCGCGTTCTCTTCCGTGCTGAAGTACTACGGCGCGGAACTGAACAAGCGGCGCTATGAGCTGCTGATGTCGGCCGGCGGCACCGATGCGCTGGAGTGGGAAGGCGCGCGCAGCCAGGACGGTGCGCTGGCGCGGGCATGGCTGCGCACCAAGGCGAATTCGATCGAGGGCGGCACCAGCGAGGTCCAGCTCAATATCGTCGCCAAGCGCCTGCTCGGCCTGCCCGGCGCCTGAATTGCCGCCTGAATTGCCGCGCAACCCTCCACCACCCCACACCTGCCGCACGCCGCCATGCCCATCGTACTGACCGACACGCAGGAGATGTTGCGCGACAGCGCCATGACGTTCCTGCAAGAGAACGCCCCGATCTCCGCGCTGCGCACGCTGCGCGACAACCGCGACCCCGTTGGCTTCTCGCGCGAGCTGTGGCAGGGCTGCGCCGCGCTTGGCTTCGCCGGGGTGATGATCGACGAGGCGTACGGCGGCAGCGGCCTCGGCGCGGTCGAGGCCGGCGTGATCGCCGAAGCGATCGGCACCACGCTGGCGCCGCTGCCCTTCCTGTCCACCGCCGTGCTGGGCGCTGCGCTGATCGGCCGGTACGGCAGCGACGGCCAGCGTGGCGCGTTGCTGCCGGAAATCGCCGCGGGCCGGCACCTGGTGGCGCTGGCGCTGGACGAAACCGCCAGGCACCGGCCCGAGCGCATTGCCACGCAGGCGCGGCGCGATGCCGGGGGCTATGTGCTCGACGGCACCAAGGTCTTCGTGGTCGATGGCCATGTGGCCGACACGCTGGTGGTCGCCGCGCGCACCGGCGCTGCCGGCGCGAGCGACGGCGTCTCGTTGTTCCTGGTCCCGCGCGGCCATGCCGGCGTACAGGTAGAGCGCTGCGTGCTGGCCGATGCCACCAATGCCGCGCGCATCACTTTCGACGGCGCCAGGGTGCCGGCCGATGCGCTGCTGGGCCGCCAGGGCTCCGGTGCGCATATGCTGGAGCGCGTGCTCGACATCGCCCGCGCGGTGCTGTCGTCCGAGCTGCTCGGCATTGCCGATGCCAGCTTCGCGCGTACGCTGGCCTACCTGAAGGAGCGCAGGCAGTTCGGCAAGGCCATCGGCGAATTCCAGGCCCTGCAGCACCGCGCCGCACATCTTTTTGCCGAGATCGAACTGGCGCGCGCCGCCGTGCTGCGTTGCCAGCAGCGGCTCGAAGAAGGCGATGCCGACGGCCCCGAGCCCCTGGTCTGCATGGCCAAGGCCAAGGCCGGCGATACCGCCACGCTGGCGGTGCAGGAGGGCGTGCAGATGCACGGCGGCATCGGCATGACCGACGAATTCGATATCGGCTTCTTCATGAAGCGCGCCCGCACCGCGCAGGAATGGCTGGGCGACTCGAACTGGCAGCTCGACCGCTGGGCCACGCTGCGCGGCTACTGAGCGACTGAGACAGGCGGCCCCCGTCCGCAGGGGCCTGCAAGACATCACGCAACACCGAGGCGGCAACGGATGCCCCGGTTGCGGCGCCACGCGCGCGCACCGGACCGACCGCCAGCAAGGAGGCAGCATGTCGGCAAGTCCCTGGGTACCCGCATTCCCCGCATTTTCGACAGCGACCGCAGCGGCTGCCGGCAGGCCACGTGGCCGGCATGCGCACGGAGGCCGGCCATGAGTGCCTATGTCCTGCGCCGCCTGCTGGCGCTGCTGCCAACGCTGGTCTTCGCCAGCATCATCGTGTTCGCCATCGTGCGGCTGGTGCCGGGCGACGTGGTCGACCTGATGCTGAGCCAGAACGACATCAGCGCCGATACGCGCACCCGTGAAGACCTGGTGCGTGCGCTCGGTCTCGACCGCCCGATGTGGGAACAGTACCTGCACTGGGCCGGCAACATCGTGCTGCACGGCGACCTGGGCCAGTCGCTGTGGCAAGGCGAACCCGTGCTGAAGATGGTGATGGCGCGCATCCCCGCGACCTTCTCGCTGGGCGTGCTGGCCCTGGCCGTGGCGCTGACGGTGGCGCTGCCGATCGGCGTGCTGTCGGCGATCCGGCAGGACACCGCGGCGGACTATGTCGCGCGCTCCTTCTCGATCCTGATGCTGGCGGTGCCCAGCTTCTGGCTCGGCACCATGGTGATGGTATTCCCTTCGGTCTGGTGGGGCTGGTCGCCGGAAGTGCGCTACGTCCCCTTCCTGGAAAATCCCGTGCAGCATGTCCGGCAGATGCTGGTGCCGGCCATCGTGCTCGGCATGGCGCTGTCGGCGATCACCATGCGCATGACGCGGACCATGATGCTGGAAGTGCTGCGCCAGGACTATATCCGCACCGCCTGGGCCAAGGGCCTGAACGAGCCGCTGGTGATCCTGCGGCATGCGCTGCGCAATGCGCTGATCCCGGTGGTGACGCTGATCGGCCTGCAGGCACCGCTGCTGATCGGCGGCGCCGTGGTGATCGAGCAGATCTTCGTGGTGCCGGGCATGGGCCTGCTGCTGCTCGATGCCGTGCACCAGCGCGACTATCCGCTGATCACCGGCGTCTTCCTCGTGGTCGGCGTCGCGGTGATGCTGATCAATCTGCTCGTCGACCTGAGCTATGGCCTGTTCGACCCCAAAGTGAGGCACCGCTGATGGCACCCCAGACCGTCGATCCGCAAGCCGCCGCCACCTTGCCCGCCACGCTGCCTGGCGCCCTGCCCCGCTCCGACCGGCAACGCCAGCCTCGCTTTGCGCTGCTGCGGCGACTGTTCCGCGACAAGCCGCTGGGCGCCGCCGGCGCGGTGATCTGCGCGGTGTTCCTGTTCTGCGGCGTGTTCGCCGACCTGCTTGCGCCCTATGGCATGAACGAGATCAACATGATGGCACGGCTGCAGCCGCCCTCGTGGGCGCATCCGTTCGGCACCGACAACCTCGGCCGCGACATGTTCTCGCGCTGCCTGTACGGTGCCAGGCTGTCGGTGGTGATCGGGCTGTCGGCGGCGACGCTGGCCACGGCGATCTCGCTGGTGCTGGGTATCCTGACCGGCTACCTGGGCGGCAAGTTCGACCTGGTCGTGCAGCGCATGGTCGATGCGTGGATGAGCTTTCCCGACCTCGTGATCCTGATCGTGGTGGTGTCGGTGCTGGGCCCGGGCAGCTGGCAGATCGTCTGCACGCTCGGCCTGCTGCTGGGCATCGGCGGCTCGCGCATCGTGCGCAGCGCGGTGGTGTCGGTGCGCGAGAACATGTACGTGCATGCGGCGCAGTCGATGGGCGCGTCGACCGGCCGCATCCTGTGGCGCCACATCCTGCCCAATGTGCTGCCGCCGGTGATCGTGCTGTTCACCACGCGCGTGGGCACCGCGATCCTGGCCGAATCCGGGCTGTCCTTCCTCGGCCTCGGCGTGCCGCCGCCGGCCCCGACCTGGGGCGGGATGCTGTCGGGCGACGGCCGCACCTTCATGTTCCAGGGCCCGTGGCTGGCGCTGGCGCCGGGCGCCTGCCTCACGATCGTGGTCTATGCGATCAACGTGTACGGCGATGCGCTGCGCGACCTGCTTGACCCGCGCATGCGGGGCAGCCGCTGAGAACAGCAGATTGACGAGCGGCCGGCATGACGAGCCGGCACATCATGATCCCCAAAGGAGCAGACGATGGTGCGCAGCGTGAACACGAACGGCACGATGCCGGGGCAGGCGTCCCTGGCAATGGCGGCGACGGCATTGGCGATGGCCGCGGCCTTCGCCTGCGGCACGGCGGCCGCGCAGGCGGAAGCGCCGAAGTATGGCGGCACCATCGAAGTCGGCTCGGTCTACCCCACCATCTCGGCATTGTCGTGGGACCTGGGCGACTGGAACTGGAAGCAGAACTATGACACCGGACAGGTCTATGAGCAGCTCTTCGCCGCCGACCTGTCCAAGGCCCGCCGCAACGGCGGCAAGTACGCCTTCCAGGCCGACGCCTGGCTGCCCGAGGATGCCATACGCGGCGAACTTGCCGAAAGCTGGAAATGGACCGACCCGCTCACGCTCGAGGTCAAGCTGCGCAAGAACGTCCGCTTCCCGGCCAAGCCGGGCGTGATGGAAGAGCGCGAGCTGACTGCTGAAGACGTGGTCTTCAGCTACAGCCGCCAGAACGCCAGCGCCAAGAAAATCCCCACCTACTTCGACCACCTGAGCAAGGTCGAGGCCGTGGACAAGCATACGGTCGTATTCCGCTTCAAGGAATTCAATGCGGAATGGGACTACCGCTTCGGCTGGGGCTACTACTCCGGCATCATGCCCAAGGAGGTTGCCGCCGCGGGTGCCGCGAACTGGAAGAACGTCACCGGCTCCGGCCCGTTCACGCTGAGTCAGTTCGTGCAGGGCAACTCCAGCACGTATGCGAAGAACACGCAGTACTGGGACACCGAGAAGATCGGCGGCAAGGACTACAAGCTGCCCTTTGCCGACAAGGTCGTGCTGCGCACCGTCAAGGACGAGGCCACCCGCAACACCATGCTGCGCACCGGCAAGCTCGACGTGCTGGAAATGGTGCGCTGGACCGCCGTCGATGAACTGAAGAAGAGCGCGCCGCAACTCAAGTGGTCGCGCTGGCTGTCCTACACCGGGCAGTACCTGGCGCTGCGCGTCGACACCAAGCCGTTCAACGATATCCGCGTGCGCCGCGCGCTCAACATGGCGGTGAACAAGCAGGAGATCGTCAAGCAGTACTACGGCGGCAATGCCGAGCTGTTCGCCTATCCGCAGCACCCGGACTACACCGGCTATTTCGAGCCGCTGAGCGCGATGCCGGAATCGGTCAGGGAACTGTTCACCTACAACCCCGAGAAGGCGAAGAAACTGCTGGCCGAAGCGGGCTACCCGAAGGGCTTCAAGTTCAAGGTCCAGGTCTGCGCCTGCAGCCAGGACCATATGGAGATGCTGCCGCTGATCGGCGCCTACCTGGAGCAGGTCGGCGTGCGCATCGAGATCCAGCCGATGGAGTACGGCGCCTTCCTGTCGGCAATGACCACCAAGACCAATGCGCCGGGCTACATGATGAGCAACGGCCACACCAACCCGACCACGACGATCCGCAAGAGCTTTGTCGCGGGACAGGTGTGGAACGCCTCGCAGTGGAACGATCCCAGGTTCGATGCCCGCGTCAACCAGGCCTTCCAGATGCGCGACCTGGGCAAGCGCCAGGAAGCGCTGCGCGCCATGACCCGCGACATCCTGGCCGAAGCCCCGTATATCTGGCTGCCCACGCCCTACCTGTTCACCGCGTGGTGGCCGTGGGTCAAGAACTACGACGGCGAGCTGCGTGCCGGCGCCGTGCGCAACGGGCCCATCTATGCCAGGGCATGGATCGACCAGGAGATGAAGAAGAAGCTCGGGTTCTGACCTCCGCAAGGTCAGTCCGCACCATCAACGCGCACCGTCAACCGGGATGCAGCCATGACAGAGCCACTCCTGCAGGTGAGGAACCTGACCACGCGCTTTCGCACCGATCGCGGCGTGGTCACCGCGGTGGACCGGGTCTCGTTCGACGTGGCCGCCGGCGAGACGCTGGCGATCGTCGGCGAATCGGGTTCGGGCAAGAGCGTCACCGCGCTGTCGATCCTCGGCCTGATTCCGCGGCCGCCCGGCATCATCGAGTCCGGCGAGATCCGCTTCGAAGGACAGGACCTGCTCAAGCTCAGGCCGGCGGCCATGCGTGCTATCCGCGGCAACCGCATCGCGATGGTGTTCCAGGAGCCGATGTCGTCGATGAACCCGGCGCTGACGGTGGGCAAGCAGATCGCCGAGCCGATCCGCGTGCACCAGGGCCGCGCGTGGCGCGACGCCTACGAAGAGGCCGCCGGACTGCTGGCGCAGGTACAGATCCCGGAGCCGCGCAGCCGCGTCCATGCCTATCCGCACCAGTTCTCGGGCGGCATGCGGCAGCGCGCGATGATCGCGATGGCGCTGGCCTGCAAGCCGAAGCTGATCATCGCGGACGAACCGACTACCGCGCTCGATGTCACCGTGCAGGCGCAGATCCTGGACTTGCTGAAGGGGCTTGCGCAGCAGGCGGGCACGGCGCTGATCCTGATCACGCACGACCTGGGCGTGGTGGCGCGCTATGCCGACCGGGTCGCGGTGATGTACGGCGGGCGGCTGGTGGAGACGGCGACCGCGGACGATCTGTACCGCCATCCCGCGCATCCCTACACGCGCGGCCTGATGGCGTGCGTGCCGCGCCTGGACGGCGACACCAGCCAGCCGCTGGTGCCGATCGACGGCCAGCCGCCCGACCTGACCGCGCTGGGACCGGGCTGCGCCTTCCTGCCGCGCTGCCGGCTGGCGCAGGACCAATGCCGGCAGGCGCCTCCCGAACTGCGCGCGGTTTCCGACCAACATCTCAAGGCCTGCTTTCTCCATGACGCACATTGACACGCCCCTGGCGCGCAGCGTCGCGCCGCCTGAGCGCCCGGATCGCACCGATGGCAGCGCAGGCGCCGAGGCGCCGGAAACGCGCCAACCGCCTCAGGCCGACAACCTGATCCTGAAGGTCGAAGACCTGAAGGTCCATTTCCCCGTGACGCGCGGCGTGCTGTTCAAGCGCCAGGTCGGCTCGGTCAAGGCGGTCGACGGCGTCTCGTTCACGCTGCGCCGCGGCGAGACCCTGGGACTGGTGGGCGAAAGCGGCTGCGGCAAGTCCACCACCGGGCTTGCCATCATGAAGATGCTGCCGGCCAGCGCGGGACGGATCGCCTTCGACGGCGAAGACCTGGCCGGCTTCAACGGCGCGCGCGAAAAACGCTTCCGCCGCAGCGTGCAGATGGTCTACCAGGACCCGTTCGCGTCGCTGAACCCGCGCATGAAGGTGCGCGACATCATCGCCGAGCCGCTGCAGGTGCACGGCCTGGCCGGCGATCGAACCGCGCTGCAGGCGCGCGTGGCCGAGCTGCTCGACATGGTCGGCCTGCTGCCCTACATGGCCGACCGCTACCCGCACGAATTCTCGGGAGGCCAGCGGCAGCGCATCGGCATCGCGCGCGCGCTGGCGCTGCAACCGAGCATGATCGTCTGCGATGAGCCAGTGTCGGCGCTGGACGTGTCGATCCAGGCGCAAGTGGTCAATGTGTTCATGGCGCTGCAGCGCAGCCTGGGCCTGTCCTACCTGTTCATCGCCCATGACCTGGCGGTGGTGCGCCATATCAGCGACCGCATCGCGGTCATGTACCTGGGCCGCATCGTCGAGATCGCCAGTCGGCACCAGCTCTACACGCAGCCGCGCCACCCGTACACGCGCGCGCTGCTGTCCGCCGTGCCGGTGGCCGACGTGCGCGCCGAACGCCAGCGCCAGCGCATCGTGCTGCAGGGCGAAGTCCCCAGCCCGATGCATCCGCCTTCGGGCTGCCGCTTCCATACGCGCTGCCCTTCGGCCATGCCCCAGTGCCGCAGTGCCGACCCGGTGCTGCGCGACCACGGTGACGGGCAGATGGTGGCCTGCCACCTGGACGGCTGACGTACGGCTGACGTACGGCAGACAGCAGGCTCGCGACCAGCGCGGTTCAGCTCAGCAGTCCCATCATCATGGGCCGCACGAACAACTCGGCGGCATTGTCCGAGGTGGCGTCGCGAACCCAGCGGCGCAGCTCGACCGCGGCGTTGATCATGCCATGCACCTGCAGCGCCGCGATCGACTGGTCCAGCGGCCGGATCGAGCCGTCCTGCATGCCCTGCACCAGGAAGCGCACAAAGCGCGTGGACAGCCGCGCCATGTCCTGCATCTTGGCGATGCGCATCTCTTCCGGCAGCGCGCCGTAGATGGTCAGCCGCAGCAGCGGCCCCTGGCTGGAGAACTGGTAATGCACCAGCGCGCGCGACACCGCGCACAGCTTGTCCCAGCCGGTGGCTGGCATCTCGTCGACCAGCGCCTGGGTGTCGCGGATCACCGCAGACATGCGATCGAAGCATGCGGAGATCAGGTCGTCCTTGTTCTCGTTGTGGTGGTAGAACGCACCCTTGGTCAGGTTCAGCCGGGCCGAGATCCGGTCCGCCGAGGCGCCACGGTAGCCCTGCTCATTGAGCAGCTCCGTGGCAGCGCGCAGGAACGCCTGCTGCGTCGTTTCGGGCTGCCCCAGCGCCGGCAGCAGCGCGTCGACATCCAGTTCCTGCTGCCACGCGGTGCCGGGCGCGGCAATGCCGTTGAGCACGATGTCCGCCAGCGTCTGCGCGACCTTTGGGTAGTCCGCCGGCTCGTAGCGCTCGATCCAGCTCATCGCGCCGCTGGTCAGCGACAGCAGCAGGTGGGCCCGGGCGCTCAGCGCGCTGCGTTGTGCCGGGTGTTGTATCGGATCGGCGGGCGCGGCATCGCGCAGCAGCCCGCGGATCTGCCGGAACATGTCGTTGTAGGCGGAGAACGCCACGTCGGCATGGCTGGCCGGCAGCGCGCGGATCTCGCGGAAACTCATCAGCTCGGGCCGCTCGAGCGCCGCGGTGCGCGCCAGCCGCGCGACAAACAGCGCGATAAAGGCGGCGACGCGCTCGCCGGCGCTGCCGTGCTGCGAAGCCGCGCCGGCCAGGGCGCGCATCTCTTCGATGGTGCGCATCAGGCAGGCCAGCACCAGGTCTTCTTTCTTGCGGAAGTAGTACGTGATGCTGTTGGTGTTCAGCCCCACCAGCTGGCCGACGTCCGACAGGGTCGTGCCGCGCACGCCCTTGCGGTTGAACAGCGCCGCGGCGGCATCGAGGATGCCTTCGCGCTTTTCGACATAACGGCGGGTCTGCCTGGCTTCCGACTGGTCCGTGAGCATGAGGGGTCCGGCTGCGCGGGTGTGCGAACCGGGTTTTTCGAAGATCCGGCCAGCGATTATAGGCGCGGGTATGGCGCGAGAGACATTGGGATGTTCCCGCTTTGCCGCACGTACCGTATGACCGAAGCGTCCGGGAAACGGCTGCGGAACGGGAAATCGATCGATGGGCCGGGCTGCGGCCCCGTCCACGGGAAAACAAAAAAGCCCTCTGTAAAGAGGGCCATGCGTGGGTCTTTCTCTCCGGTTTCCCGGAGAGGCGGGTCAGAACGGAATATCGTCGTCCATATCCTCGAAACCGTTCGACGCCGGCTGCTGCGGACGGCGCGCGGCGCCGCCCTGCTGGCCACCGCCGCCCTGTGCGCCACGGCCGCCGCCATAGCCGCCACCGCCCGACGCTTCGCGGCTATAGCCGCCGCCACCGCCCGCGCCGCCGCCGAAGCCGCCTTCGTCACCGCCACCACCGCCGCCGCCCTGGCGCGAACCCAGCATCTGCATCTGGTCGGCGACGATCTCGGTGGAGTACTTGTCCTGGCCGGACTGGTCCTGCCACTTGCGGGTGCGGATGCGGCCCTCGATATAGACCGACGAGCCCTTGCGCAGGTACTGCGCGGCGATCTCGGCCAGCTTGCCGAACATCGCCACGCGGTGCCATTCGGTGGCTTCCTTCATCTCGCCGGACTGCTTGTCCTTGTAGCGGTCGGTGGTGGCCAGGCGCAGGTTGGTGACGGCGTCGCCGCTGGGCATGTAGCGCGTTTCCGGGTCTGCGCCGAGGTTGCCGACGAGAATGACTTTGTTGACCGATGCCATGTGAATGTTCTCCAAAAGCCACGCGCTGTGTTGAAAAGCGTGGCAATACGATGACGGTAAAAGCGGGTTGCAGGGGTGATGCCGTGGTTTGACGCCGTGGTTTGACGCCGTAGTTTGACGCTATAGGCCGGCCACGTAAACGAACATCGCGCCCCCGCCAGGATGCCGGGTGGCGCGATGATACTAGGCCGCTTTCCAGCCCAAATGCTTTACCAAATGATGCGAAACCAGCTGCCGGCTCAGGCCGCGGGAGCCGGTGCGGCTTCCTGCCCGCGCGCCGGCGGCGCCTTCATGCTCCAGGCGATTATAAGCCACAGCAACAGCACCGCCGCGCAGCCCACGAACACGGCACTGCGGCCCTCGTGCTTGAGCAGCCAGCCGCCGACGGCACCGCCCAGGAACAGGCCCAGCGCCTGGGTCGTGTTGTAGACGCCTAGCGCCGCGCCGCGCGCGGCCGCGGCGTAGCGCGACACCAGCGAAGGCTGCATCGCCTCCAGCACGTTGAAGGCGACGAAGAACAGCAGCAAGACCCCGACGATCGCCCACAGCCCGTGCACGGCGGCAAACAGCAGTTGCACCGCGGTCATCAGCGCGACCGCGCCCAGCAGCACCGGGCGCACGCGGCCATAGCGCTCGGCCGCCATCATCGGCCCCAGCATCAGCACGAAGGACACCAGCACCACCGGCAGGTAGACCTTCCAGTGCTGGTCCAGCGGCATGCCGGCATCGGCCAGCATCGCCGGCACCACCATGAACATCGCCACCTGCGAGGCGTGCAGCGCCAGCACGCCGACGTTGAGCCGCGCCAGGTCCCCATTGAGCAGCACCTTGCGGAACGGCAGCCGCACCGGGTGCGGCGGCGGCGGGGTCGGCACCAGGAACACGGTCACGCCGATGGCGATCAGGCCCAGCACCGACATCAGCCCGAAGATGCCGGACATGCCGATGCTGTGCAGCAGCGGCGAGGCAATCACCAGCGACAGCGCGAAGGTCAGCCCGATGCTGCCGCCCACCATCGCCATGGCCTTGGTGCGATGGCGCTCGCGGGTCAGGTCGGCGATGCAGGCGGTGATGGCCGCGGAGATCGCGCCCATGCCCTGCAGCGCGCGCCCGGCGATGATGCCGGTCAGCGTGTCGGAAAACGCCGCAACCAGGCCGCCGGCGATGAACAGCAGCAGGCCGCCCACCATCACCGGCTTGCGCCCGACGCGGTCGGACAGCCAGCCCAGCGGGATGTGCAGGAAGGCCTGCATCAGGCCGTAGATGCCCATGGCCAGGCCTACGCGCTGGGCGTCCTGCCCGTCGGGCAGCGTTCGCGCGTATTCGGCAAAGACCGGCAGGATCAGGAACAGGCCCAGCATGCGCAGCGCAAAGATGCTGGCCAGCGACACCGCGGCGCGCAGTTCGGCGCGCGTCATGCGTTCGCGCGCGGGGGCTTGGGATGCGTCGGCGGCACCCGTATCCGGGGAAGAAGACTGGATCGACGGCATTGCGATCGTGGGATCGTGTGGATTCGGGGTCGGGCTGGTTGCCGGTGGGCGGCAATGGTCGGGTCCGCTGGTGGCCGGACAACCCCGGAAACCGAAGTTGGGTATATTAACAGGTTTGCTCCTTCGCGCTTCCCGGGTCACCTGGCCATGCCGGCTGCCCCCCGGAGGTGCGCCCGGGCGCGCATTCCGGCCGGGGCGGCCTGCCTGGCGACGACTTTTCGGCATATGGAAGAAATCAAGATCCGTGGGGCGCGTACCCACAACCTGAAGAACATCAATCTCGACCTGCCGCGCAACCGGCTGATCGTGATCACCGGGCTGTCCGGTTCGGGCAAGTCCTCGCTGGCCTTCGACACGCTCTATGCCGAGGGCCAGCGCCGCTACGTGGAATCGCTGTCCGCCTACGCGCGCCAGTTCCTGCAGCTGATGGAGAAGCCCGATGTCGACCTGATCGAAGGGCTGTCGCCGGCGATCTCGATCGAGCAGAAAGCCACCAGCCACAATCCGCGCTCGACGGTCGGCACCGTCACCGAGATCCACGACTACCTGCGCCTGCTGTACGCGCGCGCCGGCACGCCCTACTGCCCCGACCACAACCTGCCGCTGCAGGCGCAGAGCGTGTCGCAGATGGTCGACGCGGCGCTGGCGCTGCCGGAAGACACCAAGCTGATGATCCTGGCGCCGGTGGTGGTCGACCGCAAGGGCGAGCATTCGGATTTGTTCGACAGCATGCAGGCGCAGGGCTTCGTGCGCTTTCGCATCCGCTCCGGCGGCGGCACCGCGCACGAGGCGCAGGCCAGGGTCTATGAGGTCGACGCGCTGCCCAAGCTGAAGAAGACCGAGAAGCACAGCATCGACGTGGTGGTCGACCGCGTCAAGGTGCGCGCCGACATCAAGCAGCGCCTGGCCGAGTCGTTCGAGACCGCGCTGCGCCTGGCCGACGGCCGCGCGCTGGCGCTGGAGATGGACAGCGGCAAGGAGCACACCTTCAGCTCGCGCTTTGCCTGCCCGATCTGCTCGTATTCGCTGCAGGAACTGGAGCCGCGGCTGTTCTCGTTCAACAACCCGATGGGCGCGTGCCCGAGCTGCGACGGGCTGGGGCAGATCACGTTCTTCGATCCCAGGCGCGTGGTGGCGTTTCCCAACCTGTCGCTGGCGTCGGGCGCGATCAAGGGCTGGGACCGCCGCAACCAGTTTTACTTCCAGATGCTGCAAAGCCTTGCGGCGTACTACGAGTTCGACACCGACACCGCGTTCGAAGAGCTGCCCGAGAACGTGCAGCAGGTGGTGCTGCACGGCTCGGGCGAGCAGGAAATCCCGTTCACCTATATCAACGAGCGCGGCCGCACCACGGTGCGCGAGCATGTGTTCGAGGGGATCATCCCCAACCTGGAACGCCGCTACCGCGAGACCGATTCCGTCGCCGTGCGCGAGGAACTGGCCAAGTACCAGAACAACCAGCCCTGCCCGGCCTGCCACGGCACCCGGCTGCGCACCGAGGCGCGCCACGTCAAGCTGGGCGACGGCGAGCAGGCGCGCGCGATCTTCGAGATCAACGGCTGGCCGCTGCGCGATGCGCTGACCTATTTCCTGACGCTGGACATGCACGGCGCCAAGCGCGAGATCGCCGACAAGATCGTCAAGGAGATCACCGCGCGGCTGAACTTCCTCAACAACGTGGGGCTGGACTATTTGTCGCTGGAGCGCAGCGCCGATACGCTGTCGGGCGGCGAGGCCCAGCGCATCCGGCTGGCGTCGCAGATCGGCTCGGGCCTGACCGGCGTGATGTACGTGCTGGACGAGCCGTCGATCGGCCTGCACCAGCGCGACAACGACCGCCTGATCGGCACGCTCAAGCACCTGCGCGATATTGGCAACTCGGTGCTGGTGGTCGAGCATGACGAGGACATGATCCGCGCCTGCGACTACGTGGTCGATATCGGGCCAGGCGCCGGCGTGCACGGCGGCATGATCGTGGCCGAGGGCACGCCGCAGCAGATCGAGGCTGCGCCGGCCTCGCTGACCGGGCAATACCTGTCGGGCCAGCGCCGCATCGAAGTGCCGAAGCAGCGCACCGCGCCCGACGAAGAGCGGCTGCTGCGCATCGTCAACGCCAGCGGCAACAACCTGCGCAATGTCACCGCCGAAGTGCCGGTGGGCTTGCTGACCTGCATCACCGGCGTGTCGGGCTCGGGCAAGTCGACGCTGATCAACGACACGCTGTACCACGCCGTGGCGCGCCACCTGTACGGCTCGACCCCGGAGCCGGCGGCGCACGACCGCATCGAGGGACTGGAGCATTTCGACAAGGTCATCAATGTCGACCAGAGCCCGATCGGCCGCACGCCGCGCTCCAACCCGGCCACCTACACCGGCCTGTTCACGCCGATCCGCGAGCTGTTCGCCGGCGTGCCGGCGGCCAAGGAACGCGGCTACGACCCGGGCCGCTTCTCGTTCAACGTCAAGGGCGGGCGCTGCGAATCGTGCCAGGGCGACGGCGTGCTCAAGGTCGAGATGCACTTCCTGCCGGACGTCTACGTGCCCTGCGACGTCTGCCACGGCAAGCGCTACAACCGCGAGACGCTCGAAGTCCTGTACAAGGGCAGGAACATCTCCGAGGTGCTGGACCTGACCGTCGAGCAGGCGCACGAGTTCTTCAGCGCGGTGCCGGTGGTGCGGCGCAAGCTGCAGACGCTGCTGGACGTGGGCCTGGGCTATATCCGGCTGGGGCAGTCGGCGACCACGCTCTCCGGCGGCGAGGCGCAGCGCGTGAAACTGTCGCTGGAGCTGTCCAAGCGCGATACCGGGCGCACGCTCTACATCCTGGACGAACCCACCACGGGCCTGCACTTCCACGATATCGAACTGCTGCTCAAGGTCATCCACAAGCTGCGCGACCAGGGCAATACCGTCGTCATCATCGAGCACAACCTGGACGTCATCAAGACCGCCGACTGGCTGATCGACATGGGGCCGGAAGGCGGCGCCGGCGGCGGCCAGGTGATTGCGCGCGGCACGCCGGAGGATGTCGCCCGGAACAAGGCGAGTTTTACGGGGAAGTACCTGAAGCCGTTGCTCAAGCGCGCCTGAAGCTTCAGTCCAGCCCCGCAGCCGGCAGCACGCGCGTGCGCCGCGCCGTGCCACCCTGCGGCAACTCGATTGCCACGCCGCCGCCGCTGTCGGCGCCATGGCCGGTCAGCGCGGTGATCACCACCTGGTGCGTGACCATCAGGTAAGGACCGCCGCGCGGGTCGAGCCCGTCGATCAGCCGCGACAGCTGCGCGACCTGCGCGTCGCGGCGCTGTGCGTCGGCGCCGAAGAACGAATTGAGCAGCGGCTGCACCTGTACCGGCCCCACGCCCATCAGCCGCGCCGTGTCCTGGCAGCGGCACCAGGCGCTGCTCCACACCTGCGTCGGCCGGAAGCCGGCTGCCTTCCAGCTCGCGCCCAGGCGCGCCGCCTGCTCGCGTCCGCGCGCGTCGAGGTTGCGCTGGGTGGCGCAATCGGCCAGCCGGAACCCGGGCGGGTCGCCCACGCCGGGTGCGCTGGCATGGCGCAATACCACCACGACGTTCGGATGCCGCAGCTCGCTGACCGCGATCTCGCGTTGTGATGCCGCAGCGACCTGTGCGGCGGCAAGCAGGGGGACGATGGCAAGCACAGACAGCCATCTGCAAAAGGCGGCCATGGGCGGCTCCGGTGGTGGGCCAACCCCTCCGGTATAGCAGGCGCCGGCTTGCTTTCGCTACCTCGCGCCCTACCATGAAGCGGACAGCGATACCCCATCGCACAGGAGCCACGCCATGGAACTGACGGTCGTACCGGTCACCAAGCCGGAAGCCACCAACTTTATCTTCGGCCAGTCGCACTTCATCAAGACCGTGGAAGACCTGCACGAGGCGCTGGTCGGCACGGTGCCCGGCATCCGCTTCGGGCTGGCGTTCTGCGAGGCCTCGGGCAAGCGGCTGGTGCGATGGTCGGGCACCGACGAGCACCTGATCGACATGGCCTGCGAGAACGCGCGCGCCATCGGCGCGGGCCACAGCTTCCTGATCTTCCTGGGCGACGGCTTCTTTCCGGTGAACGTGCTGGGCGCGGTGCGCGCGGTGCCGGAAGTGTGCCGGATCTACTGCGCGACGGCGAACCCGACGCAGGTGATCATCGCGCAGACCGATGCCGGGCGCGGCGTGGTGGGGGTGATCGACGGCGCTTCGCCGCTGGGGATCGAGACGGAAGCCGATGTGGCGGAACGAAAGGCGTTGCTGCGGAAGTTCGGGTACAAGCTTTGAACGCGCCCCCCACAAACACAAAAGAGGAGCGCGGTGTCGGGTGCCCCAAAGCCGCCCGAACTCGCCCAAGCAAGGTGTTCTCCCTCTTCCCTCATGGGGAGAGGGCCGGGGTGAGGGGTGGGCTAGCAAGGAACCACATCAAGCAGGGCCAACGGTTTTAACCCACTAGCGTCAGCCCTTGACCCTCCTGCCCTCACCCCCGGCCCCACTACCGCAGGCGGGAGAGGGGAGCAAACAAGCGGGGATCGGCAGGCCAGAGCTTAGTGCTGCGCCGCCTGCACCGTCGCCGACACCGCCGGCACCTCGTCTTCCTTCATCCGGCTGCGATTCAGCACCCCCGCCTGCTCCAGCACCGGATAGGCCGTCGCGCAGAACAGCGAATTCAGCCGCTTCAGCTCGCTGATCACGTCCAGGTGCAGCGAGCTGGTCTCGATGCTTTCCGCGGTCTGCACCGCCACGCGCTGCAGATGGGTGCGCGCGTACTTGCGCTCGAGTTCGCGGAAGTTGGCCTTCTCCGCCATCAGCGCCTGAGCGCTCTTGAGATCGCCATTGAGAAACACCGACAAGCCCAGCCGCAGGTTGGCCACCAGGCGCGCATGCATTTCGGCGATCTCCTGCATGCCCGCCTCGGAGAACATCAGGTTGTGGGCGATCTTCTTGTCCTTGGTGTCGAGCAGGATGCGCTCGATGATATCGCCGGCGTGCTCCAGGTTGATGGTGAGCGAGATGATCTCGGTCCAGCGCTGGCCGTCGCGCTCGTCCAGCGCTTCCAGGCTGATGCGGGTCAGGTAGAGCTTGATCGCGGTGTAGAGGTCGTCGACCTCGTTGTCGATGCGGCAGGTGGCGGTGGCCAGCTTGGCGTCGTTGGTGCGCAGCACGCGCAGCATGTTGTCGAGCATCTGCTCGATGCGGTCGCCGATGCGCAGCACTTCGCGCGCGGCGTTGGACAGCGCCAGCGCGGGCGTGGACAGCGCGGCGGTATCGAGATGGCGCGGCGTGACCTGGCTGTCGCCGGTATTGCGCCCGGGCAGCACCTTCTCGCACAGGCGCGCCAGCGGCGCGGTGGCGCCGAGCAGCAGCAGCGCCAGCGCGACGTTGAACAGCAGGTGGAAGTTGACGATCAGCCGTTGCGGCTCATGGTCGACCAGCGCCAGCAGTTCCTCGGCCTGGCCCAGCAGCGGCAGCGCGATCAGGCAGCCCAGCAGCCGCGACAGCAGGTTGCCCAGCGTCACGCGCTTGCCCGGCTGGTTGTTGCCCGAGGTGGTCAGCAGCGCCGACACGCCCGAGCCCAGGTTGGCACCCAGCACCAGCGCCAGCGCCACGTGGATCGACACCACCCCGGCCGACGCCAGCGCGCCGCAGAACAGCACCACCGCCAGGCTGGAATAGCACAGGATGGTCAGGAACGCGCCGACCAGCATGTCCAGCCCCGCATCGCCGGTCAGCGAGGCGAACAGCACCTTGACCCCGGCGGCCTGCACCACCGGCCGGGTCGCGATCGAGATCAGCTCCAGCGCCAGCGTGATCAGGCCCAGGCCGATCAGCACGCGCCCGACGTGGCCAGGCTTGCTGCCCTTCCAGGTCAGGTGGCAGATCACGCCGACGAAGATCAGCAGCGGCGACAGCCACGACAGGTCCAGCGAGAAGACCTGCACCATCAGCGCGGTGCCGACGTTGGCGCCCAGCATGATCGCCAGCGCCGGCGCCACGGCGATCAGGCCCTGGCCGACGAAGGAGCTGACGATGACCGCGGTGGCGTTGCTGCTCTGGACCAGCCCGGTGACGCCCAGGCCGGCGAGGAAGGCGGTGAAGCGGTTGGAGACGCTGGTCGACAGCACATGGCGCAGGTTGGCGCCGTAGACGCGCAGGATGCCGACCTTGACGATGTTGGTGCCCCAGACGAGCAGGGCAACGCCCGATAACAGGTGAAGGAGTACGCCCATGGTGCGCCTTTGTGTGACCGGTGCCGAAAATTGAATCGAGGCTCCGCCCGGTCATCGTGTCGTTGTCAAGGGCTCATTATGCGCCTGGCCCCCGGCACCGGCAACGGCATGGTGCGGCGTTGCGAAGGCCCGGATCAGGGCAGCGCGACCTTGATGCCGAGCCCGACGAAGATGGCCCCGGCCGCCCGGTCCAGCCAGCGCCCGGTGGCCGGCCGCCGGCGCAGCCAGGCACCCAGCCAGCCCGCGCACAGCCCGAACAGCGAGAACACCACCGCGGTCTGCAGCATGAAGACCACGCCCAGCAGCAGGAACTGCAGCCCCGGATGCGCGGCATCGGCGCGCACGAACTGCGGCAGGAACACCAGGAAGAACAGCGTCACCTTGGGGTTCAGCATGTTGCCCAGCACGCTCTGGCGGAATACCCGCGCGAGCGGCACCGCGTCGACCGCGCCGCCCTGCGCCAGCCCGCCCCTGGCGCGCAGCGCCTGGATGCCGATCCAGATCAGGTAGGCGGCGCCGGCGTACTTGATCGGCTGGAACGCCAGCGGCGACGAGCGCAGCACCGCGGCCAGCCCGACCGCGGCAATCACGGTATGGAACAGGCAGCCGACCGAAAAGCCCAGCGCCGCCACCAGCCCCGCGCGGCGCCCCTGCGCCATGCCGCGCGCCAGCACCTGCAGGTTGTCAGGCCCCGGGGCCACGGTCACGGCGACGGAGGCCAGCAGGAACAGCAGCAGGTCAGGCATGGGCGCTCCTGGCGTGGATCTGTTTGCGGGCGGGCATGGCTCAGTGCCCCTCGAACTTGCACACGGTGAACAGCGGCAGCCCGGCGTCGTGCAGCAGCTTCGATCCGCCCAGCTCAGGCAGGTCGACGATGGCGGCGCCCTCCACCACCGTCGCGCCCAGGCGCTCCAGCAGCTTGCGTCCGGCCATCATGGTGCCGCCGGTGGCGATCAGGTCGTCGACCAGCAGCACGCGGTCGCCGGCCTGGCAGGCGTCGGCGTGGATCTCGACAGTGGCGCTGCCGTATTCCAGTTCGTATTCCTCGGCCACGGTCTGGAACGGCAGCTTGCCCTTCTTGCGGATCGGCACGAAGCCCAGGTTCAGCTCATACGCAACGATCGCGCCCAGGATAAAGCCGCGCGCATCGATGCCGGCGACCAGGTCCAGCTGCGCGTCCATATACCGGTGCACGAAGACATCGATCAGCACGCGCAGGGTCTTGGGGTTCTGCAGCAGCGGCGTGATGTCGCGGAACATCACGCCCGGCTGGGGCCAGTCCGGCACGGTCCGGATGCGCTCGCGCAGGTAGCCGGTGACGTCGCCGAGCTCGGGGGACTGGATCAGGGAATCAGCCATAGGGATCGGGGAGATGGGCGCGCGGCGCCGGTAAGAAAGCGGTGGCAGCGGCATGCGGATGGCGCGGTAACCAGTTACCACCCGCGCCGCCGGGGCGACCAGCACAATGGCCCTGCCGGAACACCCGTAACCATACAGGAGACCACGATGGCGAAAAAGATTCTGATGCTGGTGGGCGACTACGCCGAGGACTACGAAACCATGGTGCCGTTCCAGGCGCTGCAGATGGTGGGCCACACCGTCCACGCCGCGTGCCCCGACAAGCGGGCGGGCGACGCGTGCGCCACCGCGATCCATGATTTCGAGGGCGACCAGACCTACAGCGAAAAGCGCGGCCACAACTTCACCCTCAACGCCACCTTTGCCGAGATCGACCCGGCCGGCTACGACGCGCTGGTCATCCCCGGCGGCCGCGCCCCCGAATACCTGCGCCTGAACGCGCGCGTGCTGGAGGTCGTGCGGCACTTCGCCCAGGCCGGCAAGCCGATTGCCGCGGTGTGCCACGGCGCCCAGCTGCTGGCCGCCGCGGGCGTGCTGGAAGGCAAGACCTGCTCGGCCTACCCGGCCTGCGCGCCGGAAGTGAAGCTGGCCGGCGGCACCTATGCCGAGATTCCGGTCGACCAGGCCCACACCGACGGCAACCTCGTGACCGCCCCGGCGTGGCCGGCGCATCCGGCCTGGCTGGCGCAGTTCCTTGCCGTGCTGGGCACGCGGATCGTACATTAGTGCTTTCCGCACGCGGCGCCCCCACGCGTGATGCATGGCTGGCCGACCCGGCCGGCCCATGCACAGGCCTGCCGGCCGCGCCGCCCGCCAGGGAGCCCTTCATGTGTGAAATCTTTATCCGCGCCAACCCGGCGTCTTACCAGAGCCAGTCGCGCTCGCTGCGCCTGCACGGCGCCGCCACCAGCATCCGGCTGGAAAGCCTGTTCTAGGAAGTGCTGGAAGAACTGGCGCAGCGCGACGGCATGACCGTCAACCAGCTGATCACGCGCCTGCACGACGAGCTGAGCGAACACCGCGGCAGCGAGGCGGTGGCGGGCAATTTCTCGTCCTTCCTGCGGGTGTGCTGCCTGCGCTACCTGATGCTGCAGGGCGAGGGCCGCATTCCGGCCGACCGCGACGTGCCGATCCGCTCGCTGGACCCGCGCGCGGTGCTCGACAACCTGCCGGAATCCTGGGTCGAGCCGCGGCGGCACTGAAGCCCGGCGCGCCGCCGCCGGCGCTCAGCCGTTCAGGATGCGCATCTCGGCGGCTTCCAGCGCCTCGGGCGGGCCGCGCAGCACGACGATATCGCCCGGCTCCAGCACGGTCTCGGGCTGCGGGTCGAAGGCGCGGATGCCGCGCCGGCGCACCGCCGTTACCTCGACCCCGATGCGCTCCAGCCCGAGCACGCCCAGGCGCCTGCCCACCGCGGTGGATTGCGGCCCGAGCGACACCGAGTGCAACCGCACCGAGTCGCGCTCGATCATGTCTTCATCATCGTCGCGGCCATGGAAATAGCCGCGCAGCAGGCTGTAGCGCGCGTCGCGCGCCTGCTGCACGCCGCGCACCACGCGGCGCATCGGCACGCCCAGCAGCACCAGCGCGTGCGAGGCCAGCATCAGGCTGCCCTCGATGATCTCCGGCACCACCTCGGTGGCGCCAGCCTTCTGCAGCGTGTCCAGCTCGGAATCGTCGACCGTGCGCACGATCACCGGCAGCGCCGGCGCGAGTTCCTGCACGTGGTGCAGCACCTTGAGCGCCGATGGCGTGTTGGCATAGGTGACGATCAGCGCGGCGGCGCGGTGGATGCCGGCGGCGATCAGCGCCTCGCGCCGGCCGGCGTCGCCGTAGACCACGGTATCGCCGGCGGCGGCGGCCTCGCGCACGCGGTCGGGGTCCAGGTCCAGCGCGACGTAGTTGATGCCCTCGCGCTCCAGCATGTGCGCCAGGTTCTGCCCGCTGCGGCCGAAGCCGCAGATGATGGCGTGCTTCTCGGTCTGCAGGCTCTGCGCGGCGATGCGGGTCATGTTCAGCGACTGCATCAGCCATTCGTTGGCGGCGAAGCGCAGCACGATGGCGTCGCTGTACTGGATCAGGAAGGGCGCCGCCAGCATCGACAGCAGCATCGACGCCAGGATCACCTGGATCAGCACCGGGTCGACCAGGTTCAGGCCGTCGATCTGGTTCAGCAGCACGAAGCCGAACTCGCCCGCCTGCGCCAGTCCCAGCCCGGTGCGGATGGCCACGCCCTGGCGCGAGCCGAACACGCGCGCCAGCGCCGCGATCAGCACCAGCTTGAACAGCACCGGCACCACCAGCAGCGCCAGCACCAGCCAGGCATGGTCCAGCACCACGCGGATATTGAGCAGCATGCCGATGGTGACGAAGAACAGCCCCAGCAGCACGTCGCGGAACGGCTTGATGTCTTCCTCCACCTGGTGGCGGTACGGCGTCTCGGAGATCAGCATGCCCGCCATGAAGGCGCCCAGCGCCATCGACAGGCCCAGCCGCTCGGTCAGCGCCGCCATGCCCAGCGTGACCAGCAGCAGGTTCAGCATGAACAGTTCCTGCGAGCGGCGCGCCGCCACCACATGGAACCAGCGGCTCATCAGGCGCTGGCCCAGGAAGAAGATGGCGCCCAGCGCGACCACGATCTTGAGCACTGCCAGGCCGAGCGCCATCATCAGGTCGCCGGGGTCGCGCGACAGCGCCGGAATCACGATCAGCAGCGGCACCACCGCCAGGTCCTGGAACAGCAGGATGCTGATGATGTTGCGCCCGTGCTCGCTCTCCAGCTCCATGCGCTCGGACAGCATCTTGGACACGATCGCCGTGGAAGACATCGCCAGGGCCCCGCCCAGCGCCACCGAGGCCTGCCACGACAACGGGAACAGCCAGTTGAAGGCCCAGCTGGCGGGCACCACCGCCAGCATCGACAGCACCACCTGCGAGCCGCCCAGGCCGAACACCAGCCGCTTCATCGCGCGCAGCTTGGCCAGGCTGAACTCCAGCCCGATCGAGAACATCAGGAAGACCACGCCGAATTCGGCCAGGTACTTGGTCTGCGCGGTATCGCTGGCCAGCCCCAGCGCATGCGGGCCGATCAGGATGCCCACCGCCAGGTAGCCCAGCATCGGCGGCAATTGCAGCATGCGGAACGCGACCACGCCGAACACGGCGGCGGCCAGCAGCACCAGGGTCAGTTCCAGCGGAGAATGCATCAGGCGGTCAGGGGTGACCGGCAAGGCGCGCGGCCGACCCGGCACGGGCACCCTGCCGGCGGACATACGGCGGGCAAGGACGAGCACGACGCGCGCCGTGGGTCGTCCCAGGGGCCATCGCATTCGTTGGTATACTTCGTCGCCATGATAGCTAATTTCGATGCGGATCGAGCACTCAGGCTCGCCCGCGACACGCTCCAGATCGAAGCCGATGCGGTTTCCGCACTTTCCGGCCGCCTGAACGGCGACTTTGCCCATGCCGTGCAGCTGATCCTGCAATGCACCGGGCGCGTGGTCGTTTCCGGCATCGGCAAGTCCGGCCATATCGGGCGCAAGGTCGCGGCCACGCTGGCCTCGACCGGCACCCCCGCGTTCTTCGTGCACCCGGCCGAAGCCAGCCACGGCGACCTCGGCATGGTCACGCGCGACGACGTGCTGATCGCCTTCTCCAATTCCGGCGAGACCGGCGAGCTGCTGGCGATCATCCCGATCGTCAAGCGCATCGGCGCGCGCCTGATCTCGGTCACCGGCAATCCGGAGTCCAACCTTGCCAAACTGGCCGACGTCCACCTGGACGCGGCGGTCGAGAAAGAAGCCTGCCCGCTGAACCTGGCGCCGACCGCCAGCACCACCGCCGCGCTGGCGCTGGGCGACGCGCTCGCGGTGGCGGTGCTCGATGCGCGCGGCTTCGGCGAGGAAGACTTCGCCCGCTCGCACCCCGGCGGCGCGCTCGGGCGCAAGCTGCTGACCCACGTGCGCGACGTGATGCGCACCGGCAACGCGGTGCCCGAGGTGCGCGAAAGCACGCCGCTGGCCCAGGCTCTGATGGAAATCACGCGCAAGGGCATGGCCATGACCGCGGTGGTCGATACCGACGGGCGCGCCATCGGCGTGTTCACCGACGGCGACCTGCGCCGTTTGCTCGAAACCCCGCGCGACTGGAAGACCGTGCCGATCGGCGAGGTCATGCACCGCAACCCGCACGTGGTCAACCAGGACCGGCTGGCCGTGGAAGCCGTGCAGGTGATGGAAGCCAACCGCATCAACCAGCTGCTGGTGGTGGACGACGAAGGGCGCCTGACCGGCGCGCTGCATATCCACGACCTGACCCGCGCCAAGGTCATCTGAGCGCGCGCGCCACCGACGGCACAAGCAGCACAACGCCAAGGACACCATGCAGGCACTTCTCGCCTCCCTCAGCGGCATCGTCATGCGGCTGATGCCGCTGCTGCTGATGGCCATCGTGGCGGGCAGCACGTTCTGGCTGGTCCAGATCAACTCGCCCAAGGAAGACCAGGCCGCGCAGACCACCAAGAAGCACGAGCCTGACTACTTCATGGACCGCTTCTCGGCCACTGAGCTGGCGCCCGACGGCAGCACCAAGATCCGCTTCACCGGCGAGCGCATGGTCCATTTCGAGGACGACCAGACCTACGAGGTCACGCGTCCCGCGATGCGCGCCTACGAGCCGGACCGCCCGCCGGTGACCGCGCGCGCCGACCTCGGCCGCATGAACGCCGAAGGCACGGTGATCGACCTGTACGGCAACGGCTACGTGCTGCGCCAGCAGGGCGCGGACCCGTCCAAGGACCCGCAGCTGACCGCGGCGTCGAGCTATTTCCAGCTGCTGGTCAATGACGACATCGTCAAGACCGACAAGCCGGTCAGGCTGACGCGCGGCCCGTCGGTGATGACCGCCAACGGCCTGATCTTCAACAACGTCACCCGCGAAGTACAATTGCTCGGCAATGTACGCGGCACCATCATCACCGGGCCGTCGCCGGGCCGCGCGCCGGGGTCCTGAGCCCCGCTCCGGCAATCGGCGCACGCGGCGCCGGCCGGCACGGCCCGCACCGTGCGCCGCGCGCACCGATTGCCGCGCAAACCGCACCATCACGCATCCAGACGCCCTCAAGCAACCCTGCCAACATGACCGCTTCCCTGACGACATCGTCCCGTCGACGCACCGCCCCGGCCCTGCTCGCGCTGGCCCTGGCCTTCGGCCTGCTGGCCCAGCCCGCCCTTGCCGAGCGCGCGGACCGCGACAAGCCGATGGTGCTCGAGGCGGACAACGCCAGCTATGACGACGTCAAGCAGATCTATACGCTGACCGGCAACGTGGTGCTGACCAAGGGCACCATGATCCTGAAGTCCGACGCCGCCGAGCTGCGCACCGACCCCGAGGGCTACCAGTTCGCCGTCGCCACCTCGAAGCCGGGCAAGCAGGCCTATATCCGCCAGAAGCGCGAAGGCGTCGACGAATACATCGACGGCTGGGGCGACCGCATCGAATACGACGGCAAGCAGGAATTCTCCAAGCTGATCGGCAATGCGCGCATGGCGCGGCTGCAGGGCGCCAAGGTGGTCGACGAGATCCGCGGCGCGGTGCTGACCTACGACAGCCGCAAGGAGCTGTACACCGCTGCCGGCGGCGGCAGCGGCGACGCCGCGGCCGCCAACCCGTCCGGCCGGGTGCGCGCGGTGCTGTCGCCGCGCCAGGACCAGAAGTCCGGCAGCACGGGCGGCGGCTCGCCGCTGGACCTGAAGCCCGCCCCCGCGCCCGCCAACAAACCCTGACCGTACCCATGACCGATACCGCCACCATTGCCGACAAGCCTTCCGTCGAAGCCAACGCCGTCCTGCCCGGCGGCAGCACGCTGGTCGTGCGCCACCTGAAGAAGCGCTATGGCTCGCGCACGGTGGTCAAGGACGTCTCGCTCGACGTGAAGAGCGGCGAGGTGGTCGGGCTGCTCGGCCCCAACGGCGCGGGCAAGACCACGTCGTTCTACATGATCGTCGGCCTGGTGGCGCTGGACGAAGGCGACATCGTGCTCGACGGCGACCACATCAGCGGCCTGCCGATCCACGAGCGCGCGCGCATGGGCCTGTCGTACCTGCCGCAGGAAGCGTCGGTGTTCCGCAAGCTCAACGTCGAGGAAAACATCCGCGCGGTGCTGGAGCTGCAGCTGAACAACGGCAAGCCGCTGGCCAAGGCCGAGATCGAGCGCCGCCTCGACTCCCTGCTCGACGACCTGCAGATCGCGCACCTGCGCAACAACCCGGCGCTGTCGCTGTCCGGCGGCGAACGCCGCCGCGTGGAAATCGCGCGCGCGCTGGCGTCGTCGCCGCGCTTCATCCTGCTGGACGAACCGTTCGCCGGCGTGGACCCGATCGCCGTGGGCGAGATCCAGCGCATCGTCAGCTTCCTCAAGGCGCGCAATATCGGCGTGCTGATCACCGACCACAACGTGCGCGAGACGCTCGGCATCTGCGACCACGCCTACATCATCAGCGAAGGCACGGTGCTGGCCTCGGGCCAGCCGGAAGACATCATTGCCAATGACGCCGTGCGGCGCGTCTACCTGGGCGAGAACTTCCGCATGTGACAAGCCGGCTGCCCCGCGCGGGCAGCCCCGGCTGCGCGGCCAGGACAGCCAGCGGCGATCACGGCGCATCAGCGATAGCAATTTCCGTTCCAACATCGGGAAGATGCGCATAAAATAGGTCGCATGAAACCGTCGCTACAGCTCCGCCTCTCCCAGCACCTGGCACTGACCCCGCAGCTGCAACAGTCGATCCGGCTGCTGCAGCTTTCCACGCTGGAACTGCAGCAGGAAGTCGAACAGGCGCTGACGGAAAACCCGCTGCTCGAGCGGGAGAACGACTGGATCGAAAGCCCGCTGCGGGTCGCGGCCGACGGCTCGGTCAACGTCCAGAGCGCTCCCGCCCCCGCCCCCGCCGAGCCCCAGGGCAACGGCGACGCCCGCACCGACGGTGCCGATGACGGCTACGACAACAGCAGCGGCGACGACTACAGCAACGGCGACTGGAGCCTGGACGACTTCGCCCGCCGCCCGCAAGGCGACGAGGACGAAAAGACGCCGATGCAGCTGCGCGATGCCGAGCCCACGCTGCGCGAATACCTGATGGAGCAGCTGACGCCGCTGAAGATCTCGGCGCGCGACAAGGGCCTCGCCATCTTCCTGATCGAGTCCCTCGACGACGATGGCTACCTGAGCGCCTCGCTCGAAGAGATCTGCACCGAACTGCCCGAAGAACTCGAGTTCGACCCCGACGAAGTCCACGCCATCCTGACGCTGCTGCAGAGCTTCGACCCGCCCGGCGTGGGCGCGCGCAATGCCGCCGAATGCCTGGCGCTGCAATTGCGCCGCCTGACGCACCCGCAGCGCGAACTGGCGCTGACCATCGTCACCCACCACCTGGAATTGCTCGCGGTACGCGACTACACGCGGCTGAAGAAGGCACTGCAGGTTGATGAAGTCGCGCTGAAGGCCGCGCATGACCTGATCCGCTCGCTTGCGCCCTATCCGGGGCACGCGTACAGCCGCCCCGAGGCCGATTTCGTCGTGCCCGATGTATTCGTGCGCAAGGGCAGCGGCGGCTGGCTCGCGCAGCTCAATCCGGATGTGATGCCGAGGCTGCGCATCAACGATATGTACGCGCAGATCCTGCGCGGCGCGAAGGGCGAAACCGGCACCGCGGGGCTGCAGCAGAAGCTGCAGGAGGCGCGCTGGCTGATCAAGAACATCCAGCAAAGGTTCGACACCATCCTGCGTGTTTCGCAGGCCATTGTCGAGCGTCAAAAGAACTTTTTCACCCACGGTGAAATCGCCATGCGCCCCTTGGTTTTGCGGGAGATTGCCGATACACTGGGTTTACACGAGTCAACCATCTCCCGGGTGACGACCAATAAATACATGGCCACGCCGATGGGTACTTTCGAACTGAAGTACTTCTTCGGCAGCCACGTGTCCACCGAAACCGGTGGCGCGGCTTCATCAACGGCCATCCGCGCCTTGATCAAGCAACTGATAGGAGCCGAAGACCCGAGGAATCCCCTTTCCGACAGTCGCATCGCCGAACTGCTGGGTGAGCAAGGCTTCGTTGTCGCACGCCGCACCGTTGCCAAATATCGCGAAGCCCTGAAAATCCCCGCAGTGAATCTCCGCAAGTCTTTGTAGCCGAGCCCACCGCCTGCCTGGTGAGGCTCTTTCAGAAGGAGAAGCGCTATGAACTTCAAGATCAGTGGACACCACCTGGACATCACGCCCCCTCTGCGTGAGTACGTGGAAACGAAGCTGGAGCGAATCGTCAGGCATTTCGATCAAGTCATTGGCGTTAGCGTGCTGCTCTCTGTCGACAATCACAAGGAAAAGGACCGGCGTCAGTACGCGGAAATCAATCTGCATCTCAAGGGCAAGGACATCTTTGTCGAAGCGCATCATGAAGACCTGTATGCGGCCATCGACGCACTCGTCGACAAGCTGGACCGTCAGGTGATTCGCTACAAGGATCGCGTGCAAGGCCACGACCGCGAAGCGGTCAAGTACCAGATGGCCGCAGCGCAAATGCAGCAGTAACCATGCCCGGCAGCCCCGCAGAGGGCTGCTGAACCAGGATTCCACAGGCAAGCCGCGCCAACCGGGCGCGGCTTTTTTGCGCCCTGCCGCCGGTGTGGCCGTGACAGCGGGGCAAAGCTGTCGCGCATGCAAAGACGAGGGTGTTCGCAAGCGCAGTGCCAAGGTGTATGCTGCGCCATACAAAGAGAGAGAAATCGTGGCCGCGCCTGCCCGCGCTGCACCGCACAATGCGAGGGTAGCCGCTGCTCTATAATGGGCCGGATGTTTCCCTGCCGCGCCGGCAGTGCGGTCAGGGAGCCAGCCGTTGCCCGGCGGAACGGTCCGCCCGCTAACTGAAATCCTGCGCATCGCCCATGAATCGTTTGGCCAAATTGCTGCCACCCGGCAACATCACCCTCGACGTCAGCGTCACCAGCAAGAAGCGTGTATTCGAGCAGGCCGGGCTCCTCTTCGAGAACAATCACGGCGTGGCGCGCGCGATCGTAACCGACAACCTGTTCGCACGCGAATCGCTGGGCTCGACCGGACTGGGCGCCGGCGTGGCGATTCCGCACGGGCGCATCAAGGGACTCAAGCAGCCGCTGGCCGCCTTCATGCGCCTGGCCGAGCCGATCCCGTTCGAATCGCCGGACGGCAAGCCGGTGTCGCTGCTGATCTTCCTGCTGGTGCCGGAACAGGCCACGCAGCAGCACCTGGAAATTTTGTCCGAGATCGCGCAATTGCTGTCGGACCGCGACATGCGCGAGGGCCTGGCGACCCTGCCCACGCCCGATGCCGTGCACCAGCTGCTGATCGCATGGCATCCCTGATCCACTGATTCCCCCGAAGCGGCCGGCACCAGACCGGGCAGGCGCCACGCGCTTCGCAGTCCGCCTTACCAGTCAACCCGCATGGAACTCACCGGCGTCACCTCCCAGTCCATCTTCGACGACAACGCAGCCGACCTCAAACTCTCTTGGGTCGCCGGCCTGGAGGGCGCGGACCGCGCCTTTGACGTCGAATTCGCCCGCGAGGCGACCTCCGCCGCAGACCTGGTGGGCCACCTCAACCTGATCCACCCGAACCGGATCCAGGTGCTCGGCAAACCCGAAATCACGTACTACCAGCGGCTGGACGACGAGACCCGCAAGCGCCAGATGGGCGAGCTGATCCTGCTCGAGCCGCCGTTCCTGGTGATCGCCGACGGCATGGAGCCGCCGCCCGACCTGGAACTGCGCTGCACGCGCTCGTCGACGCCGCTGTTCACCACGCCGGTATCTTCCGCCGCGGTGATCGACCACCTGCGCCTGTACCTGTCGCGCATCTCGGCGCCGCGCGTGACCATGCACGGCGTGTTTCTCGACATCCTCGGCATGGGCGTGCTGATCATGGGCGAGTCCGGCCTGGGCAAGAGCGAACTGGGCCTGGAACTGATCTCGCGCGGCCACGGGCTGGTGGCTGACGACGCCGTCGATTTCGTGCGGCTGGGGCCGGATTTCATCGAAGGCCGCTGCCCGCCGCTGCTGCAGAACCTGCTGGAAGTGCGCGGCCTGGGGCTGCTCGATATCAAGACCATCTTCGGCGAGACCGCGGTGCGGCGGAAGATGAAGATCAAGCTGGTGGTGCAGCTGGTGCGGCGCAACGACGGCGAGTTCGAGCGGCTGCCGCTGGACTCGCAATACCTCGACGTGCTGGGGCTCCCCATCCATATGGTCAAGATCCAGGTGGCGGCCGGCCGCAACTTGGCCGTGCTGGTCGAGGCCGCCGTGCGCAACACCATCCTGCGGCTGCGCGGCATCGACACGCTGCGCGACTTCATGGACCGCCAGCGCGCCGCGATGCAGGCCGACGCGGTCTCGCGCGGCCAGGGCCGGCTGCTGTAACGGCCCGTTCGCCGCGGTTTTCAATTGCTTACAACGGCGTTGCAACACGCCGTCAACGCTTCTCAGGCATGCTCCGTTTTGTGCTGTAATGGGCATCACGCCCGTTACGGAAGCTGCAACGCCGACCCCGGCGCGCGGCGATAACGATTTCCACCCCGAGGAGAGCAAGCATGAAGAAACTGATTGCAGTGTGCGCGCTGGTGACCCCGTTGTTCGCCGCCAGCGCCTTTGCGCAGACCGCCACGCCGGCCACGCCCGCCACCCCGGCCAAGCCTTCGGCCACGGCGCCGGCAACGCCTGCCGTGCCGGCCACGCCTGCCACCCCGGCCGACAAATCCTCTGACAAAGCCGCGGCCAACACCCAGCAAGACAAGATGAAGGCCTGCAACGCGCAAGCCTCCGGCAAGAAAGGCGACGAACGCAAGGCGTTCATGAAGGAATGCCTGTCGAAGTCGGGCGCGCCCAAGACCCAGCAGGAGAAGATGGCGGCCTGCAGCAAGTCCGGCAAGGGCAAGAAGGGCGACGAATACAAGGCCTACATGAAGGAATGCCTGTCGAAGGCAGCCTGAGCGCCGCCACTGGCAACGCAGCATGGCGAGCCGTGAGGTTCGCCATTTTTGCTGGTGTCATAGCGCTGTCATGACGCAGCCGGCACTCGATGCTATGCTTCAGTTGCTATGCGCATCATCCTCATCACCGGCATATCCGGTTCCGGCAAGTCCGTCGCACTGAACGTCCTCGAAGATGCAGGCTACTACTGCGTGGACAACCTGCCGGCGCAGTTCATCCCTGAACTGACCCGCTATCTCGACAGCCAGGGCTACACGCACCTGGGCGTCGCTACCGACATCCGCAGCCGCGAGTCGCTCGACCAGCTGCCCGACACCGTGCGCGCGCTGGCCGCCGACCACCAGGTCGAGGTCATTTTCCTGACCGCCAGCACCGACGCGCTGGTGCAGCGCTACTCCGAGACGCGCCGCCGCCATCCGCTGTCGGCACGCACCGACGGCGTGGTCGGCGGCGGCGGCGCCTTCAACGACACGGCGCTGATGGAAGCGATCGAGATGGAGCGCGCGCTGCTGAGCCCGCTGGCCGAGGCCGCGCATCGGATCGACACCAGCAATGTGCGCACCAATACGCTGCGCAGCTGGATCAAGGAGCTGATCCGCGACGACAGCCAGCGCCTGACGCTGCTGTTCGAGTCGTTCGGCTTCAAGCACGGCGTGCCCAGCGATGCCGACATGGTGTTCGACGTGCGCTCGCTGCCCAACCCTTACTACGACCTGGCGCTGCGGCCGCTGACCGGCCGCGACACGCCGGTGATCGACTTCCTGCAGGCCCAGCCGATGGTGCTGGCGATGGCCGAGGATATCCGCGCCTACGTCGAAAAGTGGCTGCCAAGCTTCATTGCCGACAACCGCAGCTACCTGACCGTGGCGATCGGCTGCACCGGTGGCCAGCATCGCTCGGTCTATATTGCGGAAAGGCTCGCCAACTATTTCCGGGCACATGGTAATGTGCTGGTCAGACACCGAGAGCTCGCACCGGCGGGCTGACGCTTGCGGGGTGGCACTCCTGGCTTTACGGGGCCTCTGAGCGCAGCGTCTGCCTGGCGGCCCAATGCTGCGCGACCCCAAGCCTGCACGCATGTCCTCGACCGACCTCTACCGTCCCACCGGTTCCGCAGACCCGCCAAGGACGCTCGACAACCTGCCGCTGTTCCCCTTGCACACGGTGCTGTTTCCCGGTGGACGGCTGCCGTTGCGCGTGTTCGAGGCGCGCTATGTCGACATGGTGCGCAACTGCCTGCGCGACAGCGCGCCGTTCGGCGTGTGCCTGATCGCCAGCGGCGAAGAAGTGGCCCGGCCCGACCAGGCCACCGTGCCCGAGCTGGTCGGCTGCCTGGCCGAGATCGTCGACTGCAACATGGAGCAACTGGGTGTGCTGCTGATCCGCACGCGCGGCCGCGAGCGCTTCCATATCATCAGCCACGAGACCCGCGACGACGGCCTGCTGGTGGCGCGCGCCGAGGTGCTTCCCCCCGACATCATCGACTGCAAGCTGGAACTGCTGGGCGAATGCCTGGACGCGCTGCGCCGCATCGTCACGCGGCTGCACGCCGAGCAGCCCGACCGCCTGCCCTTCGACGAACCCTACCTGTGGGATGACCCGAGCTGGGTCGCGAACCGGCTGTGCGAATTGCTGCCGGTGCCGCTGAAAGCCAAGCAGATGCTGATGGCCTTGCCCGATGCAGGCATGCGCATCGAGATCGTGCACCGCTACATGCGCCAGAACCACATGCTGTAGGCGGCGTTCCGCCCTGCCCCAGCCTCAGAACAAGCCCACCCGCGCCTGGTCTTCCAGCAGCCGCCGCACCGGCGCGGGCGTGCCCAGCGCATCGAGGTCGTCGAGCGAAAGCCAGCGCTGCCCGGCGGGCACCGCGCTGTCCTGCCGCAGCACGTTCGCCTCCGCATTCAGGTCGACCCGGATGGCGCGGATCAGCAGGCGGAAGTGCGTGAACACATGGGTCAGCTCGCCGGCCAGCACGGCGCGCGCGGGCGTGCCGAACGCGCGCGCGTAGTCGAGCGCGCTCGCCTCGGCGGCTTCGGCGTCGAAGGGCACGGTGTCGACCGGCATCTCCGGCAGGCTCCACAGGCCGCCCCAGATGCCGCTGTCCGGACGCAGGCGCAGCAGCACTTCACGCTCGCGCCGCACCAGCAGCATCACCGTGCTGCGCTCGGGAATCGCTGCGCGCGGCTTGGGCGCGGGCAGCACGGCGGTCAGGCCATCGCGGCGCGCCACGCAGTCGGCGGACAGCGGGCACGCGGCGGCATCGGCCAGGCAGGCCGGCTTGCCGCGCGAGCACACGGTCGCGCCCAGGTCCATCAGGCCCTGCGTATAGGCAATCATGTCCTCGGCCTGGCGCGGGCCGGGCGCCGGCAAGGCCAGCTCGGCCAGCTGCCACATGCGCGACTCCACCGCGCGCTCGCCCGGATGGCCGTGGATGCCGAAGCAGCGCGCGAACACGCGCTTGACGTTGCCGTCCAGGATCGGCGAACGCACGCCCGCGCTGAATGCGGCGATCGCCGCCGCGGTGGAGCGGCCGATCCCCGGCAACGTGACCAGCACCGCGGGGTCGGTGGGGAAGCGGCCGCCGTGCTCGCTGACCACCTGCATGGCGCAGCGGTGCAGGTTGCGCGCGCGCGAGTAGTAGCCCAGCCCGGCCCACAGCGCCATCACCTGGTCGGCCGGCGCCGCGGCCAGCGCCTGCACCGTCGGCAAGGCGGCGACAAAGCGCTGGAAGTACTCGATCACGGCGCTGACCTGGGTCTGCTGCAGCATGATCTCCGACAACCAGATGCGGTAGGCGTGGCGCGTGTTCTGCCATGGCAGGTCGTGCCGGCCATGCTGGCGCTGCCACGTGACGACGCGCGCGCCGAAGTCGGGGGCAACGTGGATGTCGTCGGGAATGGCGGGAACAGTGCGGGGAACGGGCTTGCGGGGCATCGGGTAAAGCTGGGAGAACGGTAAGCCGCCGGGCTTTTTTCGTTACCAGTTCGGTGCTCCCTCTCCCGCTTGCGGGAGAGGGGAGCAAACCGGCAGAGCGGCGCCACATGATATACCGGCTTCAGGAACTTGCTAGGCCACCGCAAGGCTCGGGCTGTCGGCGGCGGCCGTCGGCCGCAGCAGCCGCTGCGCGTAGCCCTCGATGCGCCCGCTGCGCTCGTCCAGCCCGTTCAGCACTTCCTCCAGCTGGGCGATGCGGCTTTCCAGCGTGTCGGTGGCTTCATGGATGCGCTCGATCGAATCGACACGCCGGCGCAGCTGCTTCTGGTGTTCGCGCACCTGCGCTTCCAGCGGCGTCATCACCGACTTGAGCCAGACCTCGATATCGCGGTTCAGGTCGCGGAAATTCTCCAGCACGCGGCTGGCCATGGTGTTGAACGCGCTTTGCACCAGCTGCGGCCGCGACCGCGTCAGCATGCTGACCGTGCCGAAATGCGCCTGCACCAGCCGCAGCGTCTGCTGCAGCTCGGCCAGGTAGCGCTCGGCGGTGAACTGCATCGGCGCCGGCAGCGTGAAGCCGTGCTCGGCATTGAAGCGCCGGTACATGCTTTCGATCAGCTGGTGCAGCTGGCCGATCTTGTTGTCGGCATCGCTCACCAGCCCGCTCAGCTGCGCAAACAATGCGTCCATGTCTTCGCGCAGGCCGCGCGAGAAGAAGCGTTCCTTCATCTGCTCGCGTGCGCTGCGCATGGTGCGGCGCACGTCGCGCAACTGCAGGCTCTTGATGATGTCGGCGCTGTGCCGGCCAAAGACCAGCCGCAGCGCCTGGAACTTGCTGATGCTCTGCTCGAACTCGTCCTTCTCGCCCTGCACCCGCATCAGCATGTGCTTGACCATCGCATGGTTCTTGCCGCGCAGGCCGCGCAGCTCGAACAGCTGCTCGACGATATCGCGGCGGCGGCTCTGCAGCAGTTGCTGCGCGGCGCGCGCCATGTCCTGCACCAGCCGGTACACCTGGTCCGAGACGATCTCGCGCCGGCGCGGGATCAGCTGGTCCGACAGCACGTGCTCGAATTCCGGCAGGCCGCTGCGTGCCAGCAGCGCATCGTCGTGCGTGACCTTGGCCACCAGCCCCTTCTGCGCCGATACCGGATACACGCGCGACTGCTCGATGCCCAGCACCTGCGCGGTGGTCGACACCTGGCGCGCGATTTCCTGCGCGATCTCGCCGGGCTGGCGCAGCGGATCCCACAGCCCGTCGATCTTGTTGAGCACCGCCAGGCAGCCACGCCGGTGCCCCGCGCCGACATGGCTGCGCCACAGCTCCAGGTCGCTCTTGGTCACGCCCGCGTCAGCGGCCAGCACGAACACGACCACGTGCGCGTCCGGGATCAGCCGCAGCGTCAGTTCGGGTTCGGTGCCGATCGCGTTCAGCCCCGGCGTGTCGAGGATCACCAGGCCCTGGCGCAGCAGCGGATGCGGGAAATTGATGACGGCATGGCGCCAGCGCGAGATCTCGACCATGCCCTCGGCGTCGACCGCGTAGGCGGCATCGGGATCGTTTTCGTGGTACAGCCCCAGCGCCTCGGCGTGTTCGGGCGGCACGCGCATGGTCTGCACCACGTGCTGGAACGCTTCCAGCATGCCCTCCGGCGAAGACGGGTCGAGCGGCACCGAATGCCAGTGCGACGCCGAGCTGCCAGCCTCGAGGAAATCCGCGGTCGAGGCATCCTGCAGGCGCGTCTCGATCGGCAGCAGGCGGATGCCGGGCGGCTCGGCCTCGTCGTAGCGCAGCTCGGTCGGGCACATGGTGGTGCGCCCCGCCGACGACGGCAGGATGCGGCGCCCGTAGTCGGCAAAGAAGATGCTGTTGATCAGTTCGCTCTTGCCGCGCGAGAACTCGGCGATGAAGGCGACCTTGAGGCGGTCGCTGCGCAGCACGCTCTGGATGCGCTGCACGCGCTCGTCGGCCTGGGCGTCGTACAGGTCGTGCTGCTGCAGCCAGGACTGGAATTCGGCCAGTGACTGGAGGACCCCGGTTCTCCAGGCGCCGTATTGTTCGAATTGGTGGGCGAGCGTTGTCATGGACCTGTTGGGCTGGTTTTACCTCGGGGCCCCGCCTCCTGTGCGGCATGCCCGTGTTCGCGCAATGCCGGTCCGCACCCCCTGCCTGCATGGCTCGCGGCCGGCCATTTTGTAACTTTTTATGACTGCGCACACGATACAGGTTTCCACGGCGGTTTTGTGGAATTCGCGTCCCTTCGACGGCGGCGTCCCTGCGAGTGTTGCGCCGACCCATCGACGCTGTGCCGCACGGCGTGCCCTGAAGCACTCGGCCCGCAAATCAGTGCTGGCAGTTGGGGCAGTAAAAGGTGGAACGCTGGCCCTGCACGATCTGGCGCACCGGCGTGGCGCAAACCCGGCACGGCTGGCCGGCCCGGTCGTAGACGAAGCAATCCAGCTGGAAGTACCCGCTGGCGCCGTCGCTGCCGACAAAATCGCGCAAGGTGCTGCCGCCGCGTTCGATCGCCTGCGCCAGGGTTTCTCGCACGGCTTGCGCCAGCCGGTCGCAGCGCGCGCGGCTCAGGCGCCCGGCCGGGGTGGTCGGACGGATACCGGCGCGGAACAGGCTTTCGGACGCATAGATGTTGCCCACACCCACCACGATCGCGCCCGCCAGCAGAACAGTCTTGATTGCGGCACTGCGCCCGCGCGTGTGGCGGTGCAGCCAGGCGCCGTCGAAGGCGGGATCGAACGGCTCGATGCCGAGCGTGCTCAGCAGCGGATGCGACGGCAGTTCCGCCTCCGGCAGCGTGGTCCAGAGGATGGCGCCGAAGCGGCGCGGATCGCGGAAGCGCAGCACGATGGTGCGCGGATGCTGGCCGGGCGCGGCGTCCGGGGCGGTGTCCGGGTCGGCGTCCAGCACCAGGTCGAAGTGGTCGTGCACACCCGGGGGCGGCGCCTCGGGCAGCACCCGCAGCGTGCCGGTCATGCCCAGGTGCACCAGCAGCCAGCCGGCGGGCTGCGTGGCGTCGGCGCTGACGCATTCGAGCAGCAGGTACTTGCCGCGGCGCTCGATGCGGCGCACCAGGCGCCGGGCCAGGCGAGCCTCGAGTTCCGGGTCGACCGGCCAGCGCAGGCCGCGGTGGCGCACCGTGACCGCGGCGATGCGCCGCCCCACCACATGCGGCAGCAAGCCGCGCCGGGTCACCTCGACCTCGGGCAATTCAGGCATCGAACCTCTCCGTTGGTTACCGCTCAAAACTGCTGCAGCGCCTGCTGGCGCCGGCCTGCGGCGCCAAGCAGCGCATTGTAGCGGCAGGCTACAATGCCCTTATCAATGCGCAATCTCCTATTCCTCGCCAGCGCGCGCCGGAGCACTCAATACATGTCGGACCTGATGCCGGACCAGATGCCGGACTCCACGTTGCAAGCCACCGCGGGCGGCGGCCAGACCACATTGCCGGGAACCGGCATGCGCACGGCGCGCCGTGCCGGCCGCCTGGCCCGCTGGTGGCAGGCCCCGCAGCGCCATGTGCGCGCGCTGGCCGCCGGCGCACTGCTGGCAACGGCGGCAGGCGCCGCCCACGCCGCGCCCCCCGTCGGGGCGGGTTCGCTGCCCATGCTGCAACTGGCCGCGGCGGACACCCCGGCGGCCAAGCCGGCGCGGCCGGCACTGCCGTCGCTGGAGCTGACCGACGATATCGTCTATATGGTGCTGGCCGCCGAGATTTCCATCCAGCGCGGGCTGGTTGGCCCGGCCTACCGCACTTACCTGGAACTGGCGCGCCAGACCCGCGACCCGCGCTTCGCCCAGCGCGCCACCGAAATCGCCTTCAACGCGCGCATCCCGCAGCAGGCGCTTGACGCCGCGCGCCTGTGGAAGGAGATCACCCCGACCTCGCCCGCGGCCGGCCAGGTGCTGTCGACCCTGCTGGTGCTCAACGGCCGCTGGGACGACGCCCGTCCGCTGCTGCAGCAGCAGCTGACCGCGGTGCCGGCCAGCCAGCGCGGCGAAGCCATCCTGCAACTGCAGCAGCAGCTGTCGCGCACCAGCGATCCGGCCGGCGCGGCGACGCTGCTGCAGGACCTGACCCGCAACGAAGCCAGGCTGCCGGAAACGCAACTGGCACTGGCGCGCGCACGCGAAGTCGCCGGCGACGAGCCGGGCGCGCTGGCGGCGCTCGACCAGGCCCTGCGGCTGCGGCCCAGTTATGAAGCGGCTGCGCTGATGTCAGCCGAACTGCGCGCCGAGAAACAGCCTGACGAAGCCGTGGCGGTGCTCAAGCGCTTTCTCGAGAAGTCGCCCGAATCGGTCAACGGCCATATCACGCTGGCGCGGCTGTACCTGCTGAAAAACGACATGCCGGCGGCGCGCCAGGAATTCGAGACGCTGCGCAAGGTGGCGCCGGCCGACCCGCGCGTGCCGCTGGCGCTGGGCCTGACCAGCCTGCAGGCCAAGAACTACGGCGAGGCCGAGCAGTACCTGCAGGAATACCTGCAGCTGGTCGAAAAACAGCCCAGCGCGAATCCCGATATCGCCTACCAGTACCTGGCGCAGATCGCCGAGGAACGCAAGGACTACGCCGGCGCGATCCGCTGGCTCGACCGCATCGAAGACATCCGCCTGGCGCCGGCGGCCACCGCCAAGCGCGCCCAGTTGCTGGCGCGCATGGGCAAGCTCGACGACGCCCAGGCCTTGTTCGGCGAGATGCTGAGCGACGCCGAGGACATCTCCGATCCCGGCCAGCGCTCGCAGCGCGTGACCGCCATCCGCCAGGCCGAAGTCGCCACGCTGATGGAAAACAAGGCCTACGACCGCGCCCGCAAGGTGCTGAACGACCGCGTCGCGGCGGAGCCCGACAACGCCGACTGGATCTATGAGCTGGCCATGCTCGACGAGCGCCAGAAGCGCTACGCCAGCATGGAAACCGGCCTGCGCCGCGTGATTGCGCTGCAGCCGCAGCAGAAGCAGGGCTACAACGCCCTCGGCTACTCGCTGGCGGACCGCAACGAGCGCCTGCCCGAGGCGCTCCAGCTGCTGCAGCGTGCCTCGGAACTTGGGCCAGACGATCCGTACATCATGGACAGCCTGGCCTGGGTCAAATTCCGCATGGGCGACCTGCGCCCCGCGGCCGACCTGCTGCGCAACGCCTATGCCAAGGCCCCCGAGGCTGAAATCGGCGCGCACCTAGGCGAGGTGCTGTGGCAGCTCGGCGAGCACGACGAAGCCCGCAAGACCTGGACCGAAGCCATGCGCATCGACCCCGAGAACGAGACCCTGGTCGATACGCTGCGCCGCTACAAGTTCAACGTGCAGCCATCCAGATAAGCCCGCGCGCCGCGGCCGGCAAGCCCGGGCCCGCGGCGCAGGATTTCCGTCAGCCGGCGGCCCTCGCGCCGCCGTTCTCACGACCATGCCCATGAACCGATCCCGACGCCTGGCGCTGCTTTGCCTTGGCGCGCCGCTGCTGTTGCAGGCATGCGCCAGCGTGGCGCCGTCGCGCAGCTTTGATGTCGACCAGGATGCCGCCAGCCAGCAGTACACCGGCCGCTTTTCCGCCAACTACGTGCGCTACGGGCGCGACGAGGGCGTGCAGGGCAGCTTCCGCTGGGAGGAGCAGGGCCGCAACGTGCGGCTCGACCTGGTCTCGCCGCTCGGCCAGACCCTGGCCGTGGTCACCGCCACGCCGTCGGGCGCCACGCTCGACCTGCCCAACCAGCCGCCGCGCAACGCGCCCGAGGTCGATACCCTGATGGAGGAAGCCCTGGGCTTCGCGCTGCCGGTGGCCGGCATGCGCGACTGGCTGCACGGGCGCCCCACCCGCGGCGCCCCGGCGCGCGCCACGCGCGACGAGCAGGGCCGGCTGGCAACGCTGGCGCAGAACGGCTGGACCGTGCGCTACGTCGCCTGGCAGGACGCGCCCGCCGCGCAGGTGCCGCGCCGCATCGACCTGGCGCGCGACGCTGCCAGCAATCCGCTGTCGGTGCGGCTCGTCATCGATCCCCAGACGCCATAAAGCCCTCGACATGCCCCGCAGCCACCCCCTGCCCCCGCCCGAACTGCGCGACTGCCCCGCGCCGGCCAAGCTCAACCTGTTCCTGCACGTGACCGGCCGCCGCGCCGACGGCTACCACATGCTGCAGACCGTGTTCCAACTGGTCGACTGGTGCGATACGCTGCATTTCCGCCGCCGCGACGACGGCGTGGTCGCGCGCGTCACCGAGGTGCCCGGCGTGCCGGCGGGAACCGACCTGGTGGTGCGGGCCGCGCGCGCGCTGCAGGCCGCCACCGGCACCTCCTTCGGGGCCGAGATCGCCATCGACAAGGTGCTGCCGATGGGCGGCGGCATCGGCGGCGGCTCTTCCGACGCCGCCACCACGCTGCTGGCGCTGAACCACCTGTGGGGGCTGGGGCTGACGCGCGCCGAGCTGATGCGGATCGGGCTGGCGCTGGGCGCCGACGTGCCGGTGTTCGTGCTCGGGCAAAACGCCTTTGCCCAGGGCATCGGCGAGGACCTGACCCCGGTCGAGCTGCCCGACAGCTGGTTCGTGATCATCCACCCGAAACAGCATGTCCCCACCGCTGAAATTTTTTCGGACGAGTGCTTGACAAGGGATACGCCCCTCTCCATAATTGCGGTCTTCGCTGCTCGCACAAACAAATTCGATTTCGGTCGCAACGACTTGGAACCGATAGCAACAGCGAAGTTCGGCGAGGTCGCCCGAGCCCTGGCATGGCTGAAGCAACACAACCAGCATGCCCGGATGACCGGTTCCGGAGCCTGCGTGTTTGCGCGTTTTCCCGACGCAACGACAGCGCAGCAGGTTTTGGAAAGGTTGCCACCCGAATGGGATGGCAGGTGTGTGAGAAGTCTGGCACAGCACCCGCTCGCGACATTCGCATAGCAAGTTTTCGTTCGGCGCGGTATGTCACTGTCACATGACAGTCTGGTACCACGAAGAACGGCCCGGTTGTGTAGGGGAGTCGCCAAGTTGGTCAAGGCACCGGATTTTGATTCCGGCATTCGAAGGTTCGAATCCTTCTTCCCCTGCCATTACTTCCTATAGTGTCCTCACGGAACACGATATCTTCCAAGTCACCGGCTTCGCCGGTGACACCAAGCTCCCCCAGCAGCAAGACAGGTGCCCCGAATGAGCAGCGAAGGCTTGATGGTATTTACCGGCAACGCCAACCCCAAACTCGCGGAGGCTGTCGTACAGCACCTCGGCATTCCGCTGGGCAAGGCCCAGGTTGGCCGTTTCTCCGACGGTGAAGTCCAGGTCGAAATCCAGGAAAACGTTCGCGGCAAGCACGTCATCGTGCTGCAGTCCACCTGCGCGCCGACCAACGACAACCTGATGGAACTGATGGTGATGGTCGATGCGCTCAAGCGCGCGTCGGCACGCAGCATCACCGCGGCCATGCCCTACTTCGGCTATGCCCGCCAGGACCGCCGCCCGCGTTCGGCGCGCGTCGCGATCTCGGCCAAGGTGGTGGCCAACATGCTGGAAGTCGCCGGCGTCGAGCGCGTGCTGACGATGGACCTGCACGCCGACCAGATCCAGGGCTTCTTCGATATCCCCGTCGACAACATCTACGCTTCGCCGGTGCTGCTGGGCGACCTGCGCGAGAAGAACTACGGCGACCTGCTGGTGGTCTCGCCCGACGTCGGCGGCGTGGTCCGTGCCCGCGCGCTGGCCAAGGAACTGAACTGCGACCTCGCGATCATCGACAAGCGCCGTCCCAAGGCCAACGTGGCCGAGGTGATGAACATCATCGGTGAAGTCGATGGCCGCAACTGCGTCATCATGGACGACATGATCGACACCGGCGGCACGCTGTGCAAGGCCGCCCAGGTGCTGAAGGAGCGCGGCGCGCTGAAGGTCTTCGCCTACTGCACGCACCCCGTGCTGTCGGGCGGCGCGGCCGCCCGCATCGCGGACTCGGCGCTGGATGAAGTGGTGGTGTGCGACACCATCCCGCTGTCGGAAGAAGCTGCCAGGTGCACCAAGATCCGCCAGCTCTCGACCGCCCCGCTGCTGGCCGAGACCTTTACCCGCATCGTCAAGGGCGACTCGATCATGTCGCTGTTCGCGGGTTCCTGATAGAATTTAGGGCTTTACTGCGTTGATCGCCCTGTTTTGGCGCTCAACGTGACCTGATCGGCGCATGTCTTGCTGATTTGCGCCGCAACGAGGCTGTCTGGTCGCGGACAGCCTTCTTACTTTTGGAGTCATCATGAAAGTTGTCGCTTTCGAGCGTAGCGTACAGGGAACGGGTGCGAGCCGCCGCCTGCGCAATTCGGGCAAGACCCCCGGCATCATCTACGGCGGCGCCGCCGAGCCGAAGATGATCGAACTGGATCACAACGCCCTGTGGCACGCCCTGAAGAAGGAAGCGTTCCACTCGTCGATCCTGGACCTGGAAGTTGGCGGTACGTCGGAAAAGGCCCTGCTGCGCGCCTTCCAGATGCACCCGTTCAAGCCGCTGGTGCTGCACGTCGATTTCCAGCGCGTGTCGGCCAACGACAAGATCCACGTCAAGGTGCCCCTGCACTTCATGAACCAGGAAACCGCTCCTGGCGTGAAGCTGGGCCACGGCCTGGTCAACCACATCGTCAATGACCTGGAAGTGTCGTGCCTGCCGGCCGACCTGCCCGAGTTCATCGAAGTGGACGTCGGCACGATGGAACTGGGCCAGACCCTGCACCTGTCGGACCTGAAGCTGCCGAAGGGCGTGACCGTGATCACCCACGGTGACGACAACCCGGCCATCGCCAGCGTCTCGCAACCGGCTGGCGCCGTGTCGGAAGCTGCCGAAGGCGGCGAAGCCGCTGGCGAAACCCCGGCTGCCTAAGCTGCCGCGGTGGCGGCCCGCGGGCCGCGCCACGAAGAAACCGCCGCTCTTGCGGCGGTTTTTTTTCGCCCGGCGGCGCACCGCCGGTTTTTCGGTATCCTTGGCGCCTGTGGCGCAGTCCGCGCGCCAACGACACAGTCACACGCATGATCAAGCTTATCGTCGGCCTCGGCAATCCCGGTGCGGAGTACGAGGCCACCCGACACAACGCCGGCTTCTGGCTGGTGGACCAGCTGGCCCGGATGGGCGGCGCCACGCTGCGCGTGGAGGGCCGCTTCCACGGCCTGGCCGCGCGCGCGCGGCTGTGGGACCAGGACATCTGGCTGCTCAAGCCGTCGACCTTCATGAACCGCTCCGGCCTGGCCGTGGTGTCGCTGGCGCGCTTCTACAAGGTCCTGCCCGACGAGATCGTGGTCGCGCACGACGAGATGGACCTGCCGGCGGGCGCTGCCAAGCTCAAGCGCGGCGGCGGCGCGGGCGGCCACAACGGCCTGAAGGACATCTCGGCCCACCTGGGCACGCAGGACTACTGGCGCCTGCGCCTGGGCGTGGGCCATCCGCGCAATGCCCCCGGCGGCGCCGGCGCGGGCCGCGAGGACGTGGTCAACTTCGTGCTCAAGCCGCCGCGGCGCGAGGAGCAGGAAGCCATCGATGCCGCGCTCGACCGCTGCATCGAGCCGCTCGGCCTGCTGGCCCGCGGCGATGCCGAGCGCGCCATGGCGCAGCTGCATACCGCGCGCTAAGCGCCGCGCCGCCAGCCAGGCATAGTCCTGCGACAACAGCATGAAAACGGGCCGCATTCGCGGCCCGTCGTCGTTTGGCCGCACCGGTCTGCAGTGTCAGACATGGTGTCATCAAAGTGCCATGGGCTACACCTACATTGCGGGGTTTCCAATCGCGTCGGTATCGCATGGTTGCCGATGCGCATGACATCCCACAGGAGGAAAGCCCATGTCGTACCTGACCGACGAAGCGCGCGCCGCAAGCCGCGCCGCCAAGCCTGACGTTGACGTGCCCGGCCAGATGCTCGAGGACATCGTCGCTGCCAACCCGGCCCGCCGCCGGGTGCTGCGCGGCGGCCTGGGCCTGTCGCTGGTGTCGGCGTTCGGCAGCGGCCTGCTGGCCGCCTGCGGCGGCGATGACGATCCCGCTCCGGCTCCGGCGCCCGCACCGGCCCCGGCACCGGCCCCCGCGCCCGCCCCGGCACCGGCCACGCCGAGCTACGAAGTCACCTTCGAGCCGATCGCCAAGTCCACCGCCGATACCGTGGTGGTGCCCAGCGGCTACAGCGTCGACGTGCTGTTCTCCGCCGGCGATGCGGTCGAAGCCGGCGCCACCGGCTATGTCGGCGCGTTCCAGTCGTCGGCCGAGACCGAGCGCCAGGCCGGCGGCAACCACGACGGCATGCACTACTTCACGCTGCCCGGCGTCGACCCGCAGAAAGGCGGCCTGCTGGCGATCAACCACGAGCTGCCGGACTACAACATCCTGTTCCCGACCGCCTACAATGCCGCCACCGCGAGCCCCGAGCAGAAGCGCATCGCGCTGTCGGCGGTCGGCATTTCGGTGATCGAAGTGGAACTGGCGGCCAGCGGCAAGTGGCAGGTCAAGCGCGACTCGATCTACAACAAGCGCTACACCGGCAACACGCTGTACCGCGTCGGCGGCCCGGCCGCGCCGGTCATCGGCGCGACCGTGGTCGGCATGCTCAACAACTGCTCGAGCGGCCATACCCCGTGGGGCACCTACCTGACCTGCGAAGAAAGCACCGACAACTACATCGACCCGACCCAGGCCGAGAACGGCTACGGCTGGGTGGTGGAAATCGATCCGTACGGCACGCTGGGCGCGCCCGCCAAGCGCACCGCGATGGGCCGCTTCGACCATGAGAACGTCGCCTTCATCACCGATGCCAGCAACAACGTCGCCTTCTACATGGGCGACGACGGCACCCCGGGCTGCATCTACAAGTTCGTGCCCGGCAGGGCGTTCGATCCGAACAACCGCGCCGCCAACGCCAACCTGCTCGACAGCGGCACGCTGTACGTGGCGAAGTTCAACGCCGACGGCAGCGGCCAGTGGATCGAACTGACGCAGGGCAAGAACGGCCTGACCGTCGGCGCCTCGGACCCGGGCAACTGGACCCAGTCGGCGGTATCGCCGGCGCCGACCACGGTCGACTTCGCCAGCCAGGCCGACGTGCTGATCAACACCAAGTCCGCCGCGCGCGTGGCGGGCGGCACGCTGATGGACCGCCCCGAGTGGATCACCGCGGCGCCGGACAACACCCTCTACTGCACGCTGACCAACAACAGCGGACGCCAGCAGACCGATGCCGCCAATCCGCGCAAGAACAACCTGCACGGGCATATCGTCAAGTGGAACGAGGCCGGCAACTCGCCGCTGGCGACGACCTTCACCTGGAGCATCCTGCTGCAGGCCGGCGATCCGTCGCTGGCCACCGACAACCTGAAGGGCAATATCAACGGCGACACCTTCTCCAGCCCGGACGGCCTGCGCGTCGACCCCAAGGGCCGCCTGTGGGTGCAGACCGACTCGAGCACCAGCGCCACCTACACCGGCACCTTCGGCAACAACAGCATGTACTACCTGTCGCCGACGGGCCAGTCGAAGCGCTTCCTGGCCGGCCCGACCGGTTGCGAGATCACCGGCATCGCCTACACGCCGGACCTGACCACCTGCTTCATCAACATCCAGCACCCGACCGGCAAGTGGCCGGACGCGGCCAGGCCGCCGCGCTCGTCGACCATCGTGGTGCGCCGTGCCGACGGCAAGCCGATCGGTGCCTGACCGCGCAGTGCAGTAGGCAGTAACCGTAGTAACAGGGGAAAGGTTAAGCCCCCGTCACCTTGCGGTGCCGGGGGCTTTTTTTCGCGCGGCGGAAGCGGAAAAAGCGCGCGGGTCCTGGGGTCAGGCCGCGTGCCGGGCCGCCGTCAGCAGCCGGTAGCGCTGCAGCAGCACCTCGTGGGTCTCGGCGCGGTTCGGATCCTTGGGGATGCAGGCGACCGGGCAGACCTGCTGGCATTGCGGCTCGTCGAAGTGCCCAACGCACTCGGTGCACTTGTTGGGGTCGATTTCGTAGATCTCGGGCCCCATCGAAATGGCTTCGTTCGGGCACTCGGGTTCACAAACGTCGCAGTTGATGCAGTCGTCAGTGATCATCAGCGCCATGGTGTTTCCTTCCTGCGGACACGCCCGCGCCCGACTGGCCGCGGTCTGACGTGTCTGAAGCCGTATTTTATTCCGGTTTGGCGATTTTCTCTTGCAGCCAGCGTTCCACGGACGGGAACACGAACTTGCTGACATCGCCGCCAAGCACCGCGATCTCGCGCACGAAGGTGCCGGAGATGAACTGGTACTGGTCCGAGGGGGTCAGGAACATGGTCTCGACGTCGGGCAGCAGGTAGCGGTTCATGCCTGCCATCTGGAACTCGTACTCGAAGTCCGACACCGCGCGCAGGCCGCGCACGATCACGCGCGCATTGTTCTTGCGCACGAAGTCCTTGAGCAGTCCGGAAAAGCCCTCGACCCGCACGTTGGGGTAGTGCCCGAGCACTTCGCGGGCAATGCTGATGCGCTCTTCGAGCGAAAAGAACGGGCGCTTGTTGGGGCTGTGCGCCACGCCGACCACCAGTTCGTCGAAGATGTTCGACGCACGGCGGACCAGATCCTCGTGTCCCCGGGTCATTGGATCGAAGGTGCCGGGATAGACCGCGCTGACCATACTTCCTCCTTGATCTGCCCGCTGCCGGCCGTGGATCGGCCGCCTCTTGCGCCGGCCGGGCCGGCGTGGGTGCTGCGTCGCGAGCGTTGTGACAGCGGCGTAGTGTAACCCCAAATGCCCCGCTTGGAAGTCGCCCGGTGCACCGTTTTGCGGCGGTGCAGCTAAGAATCGCTTCCGCAATCAGGAAGGGGCCCTTCCCCGTTTTGGAAGCGCGACACCAGTCGTGGCGCCGCGCACGGGTGCATCGGCACGGATCAGGCCGCGCCGTTGCCCGGCACGCGGTGCTGCAGCAGGTGGAAATGCACCGCGCCGGCGCGCGCGTGCCGCACGATCTCGAGCGAGGCCGGCACCGGCGCGTCGGCACCGGTCAGCGGGTGGTCGGTCTCGACATAGACCGCCCCGCCCGGCCGCGACAGCCGCGCCGCATGCGCCAGCGACGGGCCGATCCAGTCCTCGGCGAACGGCGGGTCCAGGAACACCACGTCGAAGCTGGCCTCCGGCAGCTGCGCGGCAATGGCAAAGGCATCGCCCTGCAGCACGCGCACCTGTTGCGCATCGAGCCGGTCGAGGTTGTCGCGCAATTGCCTGGCCACGCGCGCGTTGGATTCGACCAGCGTCACCGCGGCCGCGCCGCGCGAGGCGGCCTCGAAGCCGAGCGCGCCGGAGCCGGCGAACAGGTCCAGGCATTCCAGCCCGGACAGGTCCTGGCCCAGCCAGTTGAACAGGGTCTCGCGCACGCGGTCGGGCGTGGGGCGCAGCCCCTGGGCGTCGGGCACCGGCAGCAGCGTGCGCTTCCAGCGTCCGCCAATGATGCGGACCTGCGCGGGTGCCTGGCGCGGCACCGCAGAGACGGGAGATCGCCCGCGCGGAGCGGGCGAAGGCAATCGGGAACGCGAATTCATGCCGTGATTGTAGAGCCTGCGGCGCGGACCGCCGCAGGCGATGCCGCCGTCACTGCCGCGAAGCCGTGGGCGTGGCGCCCACCGGGCCGCCGACGATCACCGTGGCCATGTTGTCCGGGTGCACATGGCGCTGGAACGCCGCCCGGACCTGTTCGCGCGTGACCTTGCCGATCTGCGCGGTCCAGGTATCGAGGTAATCGAGCGGCAACCCGTACCAGCCGATATTGGCGACGTTGGTCAGCAGCTTGCGGTTGTTGTCGATGCGCAGCGGGAAGCCGTTGATCAGGTTGTCCTTGGCCGCGCGCAGCTCCTTTTCGCTCGGGCCTTCGGCGACGAAGCGCGCCAGCACCTCGCGCACCAGCGCCAGCGCCTCGTCGGTCTGCGCCTTCTTGGTCTGCAGGCTGATGCCGAACGGCCCCGGCTGCTTGGACGGTGCGAAGTAGCTGTCCACGCCGTAGGTCAGGCCGCGCTTCTCGCGCACTTCGTCGGTCAGGCGCGAGCTGAAGCCGCCGCCGCCCAGCACGTAGTTGCCCACCAGCAGCGCGAAATAATCCGGGTCGCCGCGCGCGATGGCGGGCTGGCCCAGCGCCACGCTGGACTGCTGCGCCGGGTGCGGCAGGCGCTGTTCGCTGGGCGCGATCTTCAGCCGCACCTGCGGCAGCGCCGGCGCGGCGCTGCCGGGCGGCAGCCCGCGCGTCAGCTGCTCGGCGATGGCCTCGGCCTGCTTGCGGTCGACCGCGCCGATCAGCGTCACCACCGCGCGCTGCGCGCCGTAGTTGTCGCGCCAGAACCTGACGATATCGTCGCGCGTGATCGACGCCACGCTGTCAGGCGTCGCGGCAATGCCGTAGGGATGGTCGGGATACATCGCGCGGGCCAGCGCCTTGTCGGCGATCACGCCGGGCTTGGTGTCGGCTTCGCGGATGGCGGTGATCAGGCGCTGCTTCTCGCGGCCGACCACGGCATCCGGGTAGGTCGGCGCCTTGATCAGCTGCGCCGCCAGCGCGACCGACTGGTCCAGCTCCGGCTGCGCGGTCAGGGTGCGCAGCCCGATGCCGCCGCGGTCGCCGCCGGCCGCGCCGCCAAAGGCGGCACCGGTATCGGCAAAGCCATCGGCAATCTTTGCTTCGTCGCGCGCCGGCTGGCCGTCCTGCGCGGCGGCGCCCTTGTCCAGCAGGGCCGCGGTCAGCGTGGCCAGCCCGGCCTTGCCGGGCGGGTCATAGCGGCTGCCGGCGTCGAAGTCGATATTGATGTCGAGCATCGGGATCGACGGGCTGTGCACGAAGTACACCCGGGCGCCGGTGGAGGCGGTCCAGTGTTCGATCGGGATTGCGGCCTGCGCCAGTTGCGCGGCCAGCAGCACGGCGGCACCCAATGCGGCGCCGGCCAGTTTGCGCAGCGCGCGCGGCGCGGAAGTGACGGACTCGGTCATCGCCTTGTTCTCAGTGGCGCAGGCCCGACGGGGCCTGGGACTTGGGCTTGTTCGGATCGATCGGCTGCGGCACCAGCGTGGCCACGGTCAGGTTGTCGTCGTTGAAATACTTCGCCGCGACGGCCTGCACCTGCGCCGGCGTGACGGCCTTGATCTTGTCGAGCATGCGGTCGATCTGGCGCCAGGAGAGCTCCGAGATTTCCGAGACGCCGATCTCCATGCCTTGCCCGAACACCGAATCGCGCTTGTAGATCTGGCCGGCCACCACCTGCGCCTTGACGCGCTTGAGCTCCTCCGGCGACACGCCTTCGCGCGCGATGCGCTGGATCTCGGCGCGCAGCGCGCGCTCGATCTCTTCGGTGTTGTGGCCAGCGGCCGGGGTGCCGTCGAGCACGAACAGCGACTCGCCGCGGTTGATGCTGTCGTAGCCGACATTGACGTCGTCGGCCAGGCGCTGCTCGCGCACCAGTTCGCGGGTCAGGCGCGCGTTGTCGTAGCCGTTGAGCACGGCCGCCAGCACCTCGAGCGCATAGGGGTCGACGTCTTTCTCGACATCGCGCAGGCGCGGCACCTTGTAGGCCATCACCATGTACTGGTTCTCGGCGGGCGCCTTGACCCAGATGCGCTTGATGCCCTTCTGCGCCGGCTCTTCCTGGTCCTTGCGCACCGGCAGCGCGCGCGGCTTGAGCTTGCCGTAGTAGCGCTCGGCCAGCGCGCGCACTTCGTCGGCCTTGACGTCGCCGGTGACGATCACCGTGGCGTTGTTGGGCACGTACCAGTGCCGATACCAGTCCTTGACGTCTTCGACGCGCATGTTGACCAGGTCGTCCATCCAGCCGATCACCGGGTGGCGGTAGGCGGCGGCGGTGTAGACCGTCGCCAGCAGCTGCTCATAGACGGTGCCGCGCGCGGAGTCGTCGGTGCGCAGGCGGCGTTCTTCCATCACCACCTTCATCTCGCGCTCGAACTCGTCCTTGGTGATGACGAGGTTGGCCATGCGGTCGGCTTCCAGCTCCATCATCTTCGGCAGGTACTGCTTGCCGATCTGCTGGTAGTACATGGTGAAGTCGCGGTTGGTCATGGCGTTCTCGCGTCCGCCCAGCGCCGCCACCTGCTTGGAGAATTCGCCCACGCCCACCTTGGGCGTGCCCTTGAACATCATGTGCTCCAGCATGTGGGCCACGCCGGTGGTGCCGCTGACCTCGTCGATGCCCCCCACGCGGTACCAGACCTGGTGCGCCACCGTGGGCGCGCGATGGTCTTCCTTGACGATCAGCCGCAATCCGTTGGACAACCGGTATTCGGTCGTGCCCTGCGCGGTGGCGCCGGCCGGGGCGGTCTGCGCGCCGGGCATGGGCGCGGCCACCACGCCTTGCGCCGCCACGGGCAGGGACCATGGCAGCGCGGCCAGCAGCAGTGCGGGAATGACGCGCCGCGCCAGTCGCGCGGCGTATGCGGGAAGCACGTGGAAAGCTGGTGCGTGGCGTTGGATGCGCGCTCGGGCGCCGGCTTTGGTGCCCGGCGTGCCCGCCGCGGTCATGACAGCGCAATGGTTCATGCGACCCCGTCTGCTAGAATTTTGCCGATCGACCCGCGCGCGCAACGCTGCGCGCGCGAATCTGCCATGTAGTAGAACTCATGTAGCGAACTATACGCAAGCGCCGGCCGGGACCACAACGGTTTCTCCCCAGCCATCGCGAAGCCTGCGTAACCCATTGATTAATCACCGGTTGCCTGCTGGCATTGGCTGCCGCCAGGGTCTCGGCCCGGTATTGACCCCGTTCCCCAATGTTTAGTTTCTGGAAGAAGCGCAAGGCCGAGCCGGCGCCCGTCGAGACGCCTGTCGAGGCGCCCGCGCCAGTCCTCCCGGCCCCCGCGCCGGAGGTGCCCGCACCGGCACCGACGCCGACGCCGACCCCTGCGCCTGCGCCTGCCCCGGTTCCTGCGCCCGTGCCGGTGCCCGTGCCCGTCCCCGTGCCGGCGCAAGTGCCCCCGCCCGCGCCGGCGCCCGTGGCCGCCGAGGCGCTGGAACTGGTGCCGCCGCCCGCGCCCAGCGCCGAAGCCCGGCAGGGCTGGATGCAGCGCCTGCGCACCGGCTTGTCCAAGACCAGCCGCAACCTCGGCACGCTGTTCGTCGGCGTCAAGGTCGACGAGGACCTGTTCGAGGAACTGGAAACCGCGCTGCTGATGGCCGACGCCGGCGTCGAAGCCACCGAATACCTGCTGGGCGAGCTGCGCAAGCGCGTCAAGTCCGAACGGATCGAAACCGCCGAGGGCGTCAAGGCGGCGCTGCGCGAGCTGCTGACCCAGCTGCTGCGCCCGCTCGAGAAGACCATGGCGCTGGGCCGCGAGCAGCCGCTGGTGATGATGATCGCCGGCGTCAACGGCGCCGGCAAGACCACCAGCATCGGCAAGCTGTGCAAGCACTTCCAGCGCTATGACCAGAAGGTGCTGCTGGCCGCCGGCGACACCTTCCGCGCCGCCGCGCGCGAGCAGCTGGCGATCTGGGGCGAACGCAACAACGTCACCGTGGTGGCGCAGGAAAGCGGCGACCCGGCGGCGGTGATCTTCGACGCCGTCAATGCCGCCAAGGCGCGCGGCATCGACATCGTCATGGCCGATACCGCCGGACGCCTGCCGACGCAGCTGCACCTGATGGAAGAGCTGAAGAAGGTCAAGCGCGTGATCAGCAAGGCCATGCCGAGCGCACCGCACGAGGTGCTGCTGGTGATCGACGCCAATACCGGCCAGAACGCGCTGCAGCAAACCCGCGCCTTCGACGACGCGCTCGGGCTCACCGGCCTGATCGTGACCAAGCTCGACGGCACCGCCAAGGGCGGCATCCTGGCGGCGATCGCGCGCCAGCGCCCGGTGCCGGTCTACTTCATCGGCGTCGGCGAGAAGGTCGAAGACCTGCAGCCGTTCAGGGCGGAGGAATTTGCGGAGGCGCTACTGGGATAAACCAAAACCGGAACCGACGGTTTTCGGTGCACCATAGCCGCCCGAACCAGCCTAAGCAAGGTGTTCTCCCTCTCCCCTCATGGGGAGAGCAACCGGGGTGAGGGGTGGTCTAGCAAGGAACCACTTGAAGCGAGGCCAGCGGTTTGAACCCACAGGCATCAGCCGTTGACCCGCCTGCCCTCATCCCCTGCCCCTCTCCCGCAAGCGGGAGAGGGGAGCAAACCCTCAGCACAGCAAAGCAACACGCTTACTCAGCATCCGGCTGCGACTTCGGCTCGGCCTTCTGGAACGCGGGCAGCGCCATGCATTCGTCATAGATGCTGGCGATCGCCGGATAGCGCGCCACGTCGATATGGAAGCGCTGCGCGTTGAACACCTGCGGCACCAGGCAGAGGTCGGCCAGCGTGGGCGTGTCGCCGAAGCAGAAGCGCCCGGCCTTGCCGCTGCGTTCCAGGTTGGCTTGCAGCGAGGCAAAGCCCAGCTCGATCCAGTGGCGGTACCACGCGTCCTTGACCTCGTCGGTCACGCCCACTGTGTGCTTCAGGTACTTCAGCACGCGCAGGTTGTTCAGCGGATGGATCTCGCAGGCGATTTCCTGCGCCAGGCCGCGCACATAGGCCCGGTCCAGCGCCGTGCCCGGCAGCAGCTTCGGCTCGGGGTAGACCTCGTCCAGGTACTCGACGATGGCCAGCGATTGCTGCAGCACGTGCTCGCCGTCGGCCAGCGCCGGCACCAGGCCGTCGGGGTTGACCGCGCGGAACTCGGGCTTCAGTTGCTGGCCGCCTTCCTTGAGCAGGTGCACCGGCACGTAGTCATAGGACAGGCCCTTGAGTTCCAGCGCGATACGCACGCGGAACGAGGCCGAGCTGCGGAAATAGCTGTAAAGCTTGAGCATCGGTTCAGACTACCTTGATGGTGAGATCGCCCACGCCGCCGACGTGGCACTGCATGACATCGCCCCTGACCACCGGGCCCACGCCCTCGGGCGTGCCGCTGAAGATCAGGTCTCCCGGCTGCAGCTCGAACAGCTTCGACAGGTACGACACCATCTCCGGCACCGACCAGATCAGGTCCGACAGGTCGCCGCGCTGCTTTTCCACGCCGTTGACCGCCAGCGTGACCTCGCCCTTCTGCGGATGGCCGATGGCCGCGACCGGCACGATCGGACCGATCGGCGCCGAGCGGTCGAAAGCCTTGCCGGTCTCCCACGGGCGGCCGGTTTTCTTCGATTCGTTCTGCAGGTCGCGGCGCGTCATGTCCAGGCCCACGGCATAGCCGAATACATGGCCGGCGGCCTGCTCGACCGGGATGTCGCGGCCGCCCTTGCCGATCGCCACCACCAGCTCCACTTCATAGTGGCAGTTGCTGGTGCCGGGCGGGTAAGGGAAGGCGCCCTCGGTGCCGTCGGCGACATAGCTGACCGCATCGGACGGCTTGCAGAAGAAGAACGGCGGCTCGCGGTCGGGGTCCGAACCCATTTCCCGGGCATGGGCGGCATAGTTGCGGCCGACGCAGTACACGCGCCGGACCGGGAAGCTGGCGTCGCTGCCGCGCACAGGCACGCCAACGGGCGCGGGCGGGGCGAACACGAATTCGGTCATGCATCTCTCCAGATAGTTCTGATCGGTGCTGCGACGGGGCCCGGTGCCGGGCGCAGCAGGGCAACAGGATACACCGCGGGGCCGGGCCTGCGTACGGCCGCATACACTGAATCCAGGCACGCTCGCAGTGCCGCCGCACCGGACTGGCGCAACCGCTCTGCCCTGCCCGGCGCGAATCTTGCATGGCGCACTGCAACAGAGCCAGCCATGACACGACGCCATCCGCCCCCCACGCCCGCGCCTGCAAGCCCAGCCCCCTCCGCCACCGGCCGGGTGCTGCGTATCCTGCTCGTGCGCGACCCGCTCGACCTCGATCCCCTGAACGTCGAAACCATCCGCAGCGGGCTGGTGCGCGCGGGCTTCACCGAGATCCAGATCGTCGACGCCGACCTGCGCTTGCCCGACGTGATCACCGCGACGCAGCCCGACATGCTGATCATCGCGTCCGAGTCGGCCGCGCGCGACACCATCGAGCACGTGTGCGTCTCGACCCAGCACGCGCCGCGCCCGATCGTGCTGTTCACCGACAACGACGACAGCCAGCGCATCAAGGCTGCGCTGAGCGCGGGCATTACCGCCTATATCGTCGACGGCCTGCGCGCCGAGCGCGTCAAGACCGTGCTCGACGTCGCCTATGCCCGCTTCGAGCTGGACCAGCAGCTACGCGCCGAACTCGACGCCACCCGGCTGAAGCTGGCCGAGCGCAAGGTGGTGGAGCGCGCCAAGGGTCTGCTGATGCAGGCGCGCGGGCTCAGCGAGGAAGACGCCTACAAGCGGCTGCGCAGCATGGCGATGGAACGCGGGCTGAAGCTGGTGGACGCCGCGCAGCGCGTGATCGACGTGATGGGCTGAACTTCCGGGCTGAGCGCCCTGCACTGGCCGCCGCGGTGCGACGCCGCACGCGGCTGGTGCGCTGCACGGTCGTGGCGCCGTCCTCCGCCCCGGCCTCGCCCATCCGCTTGACGCTGCGACGCGGCGGCTGCTGCCTTCCTTCTCCCGCCGCGTCCGCGTACGCACCGACCTCGCTCATTTCGCCCCGTTCCGGCACACCGTTCCCTGAAATGTTGCGCCGCACGATGCTGGCATACGCCTTGCGTGATGCAGGCATCGGCCAACGGCGGCCGATCGACCATTCAGGCGGACACGGCCAACGCGGGCCGCGTCACGCCACGGACAACGGCGTCCCCGCAGCGCACCGGTCTTCTGGCGAAGCCGGCGGCGCCAGGGGACGCTTTTTTCTTGGAGCCACGCAATGCCCTCTCGCCTCAGCCATGCCAGGCCGCTGCACGCAGCCGTCCAGAACTCCGACGCCGCTGCCGCAGCCGATGCGGTACCGGCCAGCAGCGGCCGGCGCCGGGCGCTGGCCACCATCGCCGGTGCCAGCGTGATGACACTGGTCGACCCGCTGGTGCGCGCCGGCGCCTGGGCGGCGGGCTCGGACGCACCGGAGAAGCCCGAGGTGCGCATCGGCTTTATCCCGCTGACCGACTGCGCCTCGGTGGTCATGGCGGCCACGCTCGGGCTCGACAAGAAGTACGGCATCAGGATCACGCCGACCAAGGAAGCCTCGTGGGCGGGCGTGCGCGACAAGCTGGTCAACGGCGAGCTGGACGCGGCCCATGTGCTGTATGGCCTGGTCTATGGCGTGCAGCTCGGCATCGGCGGTCCGAAGAAAGACATGGCCGTGCTGATGAGCCTGAACCACAACGGCCAGGCCATCACGCTGTCGTCCAAGCTGGCCGAGAAGGGTGTCAGGGACGGCGCCAGCCTGAAGGCGCTGATGACGAAGGAAAAGCGCGACTACACCTTCGCCCAGACCTTCCCCACCGGCACCCACGCGATGTGGCTGTACTACTGGCTGGCCGCCAACGGCATCAACCCGATGCAGGACGCCAAGGCGATCACGGTGCCGCCGCCGCAGATGGTCGCCAACATGCGCGTGGGCAACATGGACGGCTTCTGCGTGGGCGAGCCATGGGGCGCGCGCGCGATTGCCGACAAGATCGGCTTTACCGCCGAGACCACGCAGGCGATCTGGAAGAACCATCCGGAAAAGACGCTGGGCACTACCGCGGAATTCGTGCAGAAGTATCCGAACACCGCGCGTGCGATGGTGGCGGCGGTGCTGGAGGCGTCTAAGTTCATCGACGCCTCGGCCTCCAACCGCCGCAAGACCGCCGAGACCATCGCCGCCAAGTCCTACGTCAACACCGACATGGACATCATCCTCGACCGCATGCTGGGCCGCTACACCAACGGGCTGGGCAAGACCTGGGACGACCCCGACGCGATGAAGTTCTACCAGGATGGCAGCGCCAATTTCCCGTTCCTGTCCGACGGCATGTGGTTCCTGACGCAGCACAAGCGCTGGGGCCTGCTCAAGGCCCACCCGGACTACCTCGCCGTGGCCAGGCAGGTCAACCGCATCGACATCTACAAGCAGGCCGCCGCCGCCGCGCAGGTGCCGCTGCCCAACAGCGACATGCGCAGCTCCAAGCTGATCGACGGCGTGGTCTGGGACGGCAAGGACCCGAAAGCCTATGCCGATGGTTTCAAGATCAAGGCCGCCAGCGCGCCTTCCGCCTGATCCGCAGTGCCCCTGACCAAAGGAGCCCGACGTGAATGCCATTGCCCCAACCACACCCAATGCCGCGGCCGATCCTGACACCAAGGAACGGACACGCCGGCGCGAACAGGAAATCGCCGCGCAGTCCCGGCGCGCGGCACGCCGCGAGACCGCCGCCGCGCTGGTGCTCAAGGCCGTGCCGCCGCTGCTGGGCTTCGCCCTGTTCGTGCTGGCCTGGCACGGCATTGCCACCATGATCCCGGCCATCCCCACGCCGGGCGCGACCTGGCACGCCGCGGTGCCGCTGTTTGCCGACCCGTTCTACCGCAACGGGCCCAATGACCAGGGCATCGGCTGGAACGTGCTGGCGTCGCTGGCGCGCGTGGCGGCGGGCTTCGGCCTGGCCGCGCTGGTGGGCATCCCGGCGGGCTTCGTGATCGGGCGCTTCGCCTTCCTCAACGCCATGACCGCGCCGGTGATCAGCCTGCTGCGGCCGGTCTCGCCGCTGGCATGGCTGCCGATCGGGCTGCTGCTGTTCAAGGCGGCCAACCCCGCCGCGATCTGGGCGATCTTTATCTGCTCGATCTGGCCGATGGTGATCAACACCGCGGTGGGCGTCACGCGCGTGCCGCAGGACTATCTGAACGTGGCGCGCGTGCTCGACCTGTCCGAGTGGAAGGTGTTCACGCGCGTGCTGTTCCCGGCAGTGCTGCCGTACATGCTGACCGGCGTGCGGCTGTCGATCGGCACGGCCTGGCTGGTGATCGTCGCGGCCGAGATGCTCACCGGCGGCACCGGCATCGGCTTCTGGCTGTGGGACGAGTGGAACAACCTGAAGGTCGAGCACATCGTGATCGCGATCTTCGTGATCGGCATCATCGGCCTGCTGCTGGAACACGCGCTGCTGGCGCTGGCCCGGCGCTTCAGCTACGGCACCCATTGATATCGCGGGAGAGACGCCATGGACAAGTTCGTCAGCATCGAAAACGTCGGCCAGACCTTCAAGACCCGCAAGGGCCCGTTCGTCGCGCTGCGCGACATCGACCTGCAGATCGCCGAGGGCGAGTTCATCACGCTGATCGGCCACTCCGGCTGCGGCAAGTCCACGCTGCTGAACCTGCTTGCGGGGCTGGCTACTCCCACCGCCGGCACGCTGATCTGCGCCGGGCGCGAGATCGCCGGCCCCGGCCCGGAGCGCGCGGTGGTGTTCCAGAATCATTCGCTGCTGCCGTGGCTGACCTGTTTCGAAAACGTCTACCTGGGCGTGGAACGTGTGTTTGCCGCCAGCGAGGACAAGGCGCAGCTCCGCGCGCGCACGCATGACACGCTGGCGCTGGTGGGCCTGACGCACGCCGAGGGCAAATACCCGCACGAGATCTCCGGCGGCATGAAGCAGCGCGTGGGCATTGCCCGCGCGCTGGCGATGGCGCCCAAGGTGCTGCTGATGGACGAGCCCTTCGGCGCGCTGGACGCGCTCACGCGCGCGCACCTGCAGGACGAGCTGATCAAGATCGTGGCGCGCACGCGTAGCACGGTGGTGATGGTGACGCACGACGTCGACGAGGCCGTGCTGCTGGCCGACCGCATCGTGATGATGACCAACGGCCCGGCCGCCACCATCGGCGAGATCCTGAACGTCGGCCTGCCGCGCCCGCGCGACCGCGTCGCGCTGGCGGACGATCCGGCCTACCATCGCTGCCGCACCGCGGTGCTGGACTTCCTCTACCGCAAGCAGGGCAATCCGGCGCTGCAGCAAGCGGCGTAGCGGCGCAAGTGGTGCGCCAGTCGGCCATGGGCGCGGCCGCCGCGCTCCGCTATCATGAACCCAGAACACACTACCCCACGCCGCCATGACCACGACAGCCGCCCCATTTCCCGCCGCCCGCTATATCAAGGAGATCGGCCGCGGCGTCAACGGCGCGCGCGCGCTGCCGCGCGAGGACGCGCAGGCCCTGTTCGACGCCATGCTGGCCGGCCGCGTCTCTGACCTGGAACTGGGCGCCATCCTGATGGCCTATCGCATCAAGGGCGAGGCCCCGCACGAGCTGGCCGGCATGCTCGAGGCCGCCCATGCGCACTGCCAGCCGCTGCCGGCGCCCCCCGACCGCCAGGTGGTGGTGATTCCCAGCTACAACGGCGCGCGCAAGCAGCCCAACCTGGTGCCGCTGCTGGCGCTGCTGCTGGCCCGCGAAAGCATCCCCGTGCTGGTGCACGGCACGCGCGTGTTCGAGGGCCGCGTGACCAGCATGGCGCTGTTCGAGGCGCTGGGCGTGCCCTTGTGCGCAAGCACCGCCGAAGCTTCGGCGAAGCTGCGCGAGAGCGATGGTGATGGCCCGCTGGCGGTGCTGCCGGTGGATGTGCTGTCGCCGGGACTGTCGCGGCTGCTGGAGCGGCGCACCGTGATCGGCCTGCGCAATTCGTCGCATACGGTGGCCAAGATGCTGCAGCCGGTGGGCGAGCATTCACCCGCCGAAGGCCTGCGGCTGTACAGCTACACCCACCCCGAATACCGCGAAACGCTGACCGACTACTTCTCGCACGAACCCGCCAACGTGCTGCTGGCACGCGGCACCGAGGGCGAAGTGGTGGCCGATGCGCGGCGCACCAGCCGCATCGACTGGCTGCATGAAGGCCACCAGCAGACACTGGTGGGCCAGGCCGGGGGCACGATCGGCGATGTGCCGGAGCTGCCGCCGGGCAGCGATGCCGGCCTGACCGTGGCCTGGATCCGGCGCGTGCTGGACGGCGCGGTGCCGGTGCCGGCGCCCATCACCATCCAGGTCGAGGCCATCCGCGAATGCCTGCGGCAGGGCACGCGCGTGACCTGGGCCAGCCCGGTCTGAGCCGGGCCCGGATCAACGCTCAGGGCTTGCGCGGGGGCAGCGGAATGCGCTCGGTCTCGCCCGGCACGTGCGGGAACTGGTCGTCCTCCCAGCGCTGGGCGGCCGCCTCGATCGCCACCTTGCTGCTGGCAACGAAATTCCAGTAGATAAAGCGGTGCCCGTCGGTCGGGTCGCCGCCCAGCAGCATTACCCGCGACGGCGCCGTGGCCGTCAGCGTCGCCGGCTGGCCCGGCGTCAGCACCACCATGTGCTCGGCCGGCAGCGGCTCGCCGTCGAGCGAGACCGCGCCGTCGACCGGATAGATGCCGCGTTCGGCGTGGTCGGCGGGAATCTCCACGCTGGCGCCCGCGTCCAGTTCGATCGCCACATACAGGGTGCGGCTGAAGACCTTGACCGGCGAGGTCTGGCCGAACGCGTCGCCGGCGATCACCACCATGCGCACGCCGGGCCGCTCGATGCGCGGCAGCGTGGCCGCCGGATGGTGGAAGAACGACGGCTCGGCGGTCTCGTGGGCCTGCGGCAGCGCCACCCAGGTCTGGATGCCATGCAGGCGTGCGCCGTCAGGCCGCACGTGCTCGGGCGAACGCTCCGAGTGCACGATGCCGTGGCCCGCGGTCATCCAGTTGACGTCGCCGGGACGGATCGCCTGGTCGCTGCCGAGGCTGTCGCGGTGGATGATCTCGCCCTCGAACAGATAAGTGACCGTGGCCAGCCCGATATGGGGATGCGGGCGCACATCGGCGCCTTGCCCGGGCGGCAATTGCACGGGGCCCATATGGTCGAAGAAGATGAACGGCCCGACGGTCTGGGTGGCCGCGGCCGGCAGCAGCCGGCGCACGGTAAAGTCGCCCAGATCGCGCACATGCGGCTTGAGCAGGTGTTCGATAGCAGACATAACTCCTCCGGTGAAATAAGAGAGGCTCGCAAGCATGCCAGTGCGCCGCCCGCCGGTCGAGTGTAGCCGGTGCTGGAACAGAGCATTGCAATCGGGCGCAGAACCCCGGTACCAACGCGCGCTCTAACTACCAGTGCGCGATGACGCTGGTGTCGTTGTCGTATCTTGGCAGCTTTCCTGGCTATCCGAACAGATAAAGCCATACCCGGGAACTATCAAGGGCATCGGGACTCGAATTAGCACTCACCCGGCCTGAGTGCTAAGATGTGTTGCAGTGCCGCCGGTCTCCACAGGGAGCCGCGGTGCACCGGCAACCAAACCGCCGGACGCGAAAGGAGCCATTGAGTGAACGCAGTCTTGTCTGCCGACCAAACCCTGACGAACAGCCGTCTGCCGACGGTGCCCCGGAACACGGGCAGCTTTGCGCTGACCTTTCCGGCGACCGTGGGCAACCTCGACAGCTATATCCAGGCTGTCCACCGCATTCCGCTGCTGACCGCGGAGGAAGAGCAACGCCTCGCGCGCGAGCTGCGCGACCACGATTCCGTCGAAGCGGCGCGCCGCCTGGTGATGTCGCACCTGCGCCTGGTGGTGTCGATCGCCCGCCAGTACCTGGGCTACGGCCTGCCCCACGCCGACCTGATCCAGGAAGGCAATATCGGCCTGATGAAGGCGGTGAAGCGCTTCGATCCGGACCAGGGCGTGCGCCTGGTGTCGTACGCGATGCACTGGATCAAGGCGGAAATCCATGAGTACGTGCTGAAGAACTGGCGCATGGTCAAGGTGGCCACCACCAAGGCCCAGCGCAAGCTGTTCTTCAACCTGCGCAGCCACAAGCAGGGCGGGCACACCTTCACGCCGGAGCAGGTCGAGGCCGTCGCGCGCGAGCTGAACGTCAAGCCCGAAGAAGTGATGGAGATGGAAACCCGCCTGTCGGGCGGCGACCTGGCGCTCGAAGGCCAGGTCGACGACGGCGAAGAGGAATTCGCCCCCATCGCCTACCTGGCCGACAACCACAACGAACCCACGCGCGTGATGGAAGCCAAGCGCCACGACCGCATGCAGGTCGAGGGGCTGGAAGAAGCGCTGGGCAAGCTCGACGACCGCAGCCGCCGCATCATCGAGGCGCGCTGGCTCAACGTCGAGGACGACGGCTCGGGCGGCGCCACGCTGCATGAGCTGGCCGACGAGTTCGGCGTGTCGGCCGAGCGCATCCGCCAGATCGAGGCCGCGGCGATGAAGAAGATGAAGGGCGCGCTGCAGGCTTTCGCCTGATCCGCAGCGTCAGGCATGCAAAAGGCCGGTCCACTGGACCGGCCTTTTTGTTGCCCGCGAGGGGAAGGGTGCGACGTTATGCCGCACCCTTCCCGCCCGTTCAAGTCACGACAGCAGCTGTTTCAGGTCATGCGCGATGGGTTCCGGACCCTGGCCGTGGCGGATAAACAGCCGCAGCTTGCCCTGCGCATCGAACACATAGCTGCCGGCCGAGTGATCGACCGTGTAGTTGTTGGGTGAGCTGCCCGGCACCTTGGCGTAGAACACCTTGAAGTCCTTGGCCAGCTTCTGCAGCGCGGCGTCGTCGGCCGGGCGCAGCCCGACGAAGCGCGGATCGAAGGCCGGCACGTACTGCGCCAGCAGCGCCTGCGTGTCGCGCTCCGGATCGACCGTGACGAACAGCACCTGCACGCGGTCCGCATCCGGCCCCAGCTTTTCCATCACCGCCTTCAGTTCGGCCATGGTGGTGGGGCAGACATCCGGGCAATGGGTGTAGCCGAAGAACATCACCACGGCCTTGCCCTTGTAGTCGGCCAGGGTGCGCACCTTGCCGGTGTGGTCGGTCAGCGAGAAGTCCTTGCCGAAGTCGGCGGCGCCAGTGATATCGACATTGCGGAACGACGCCTTCTGCTGCCCGCAGGCGGCCACGGCCAGCGCGAGCGCGGCCAGCAGGGCAAAGCGGCGGAAAGCGGCGAACAGGCCGGAGGCGGAGCTTAGGCGTGGCATGCGGGGGACGGGTCAGGGATGGGAAGGAAACAGCATGCAGTATCGCCGATCCTGCCGCTGCGCTCGCGCCGGCGCGGCAAGATGCCGCAGCCGGGGCGCGCGCCGGCGCAGGTCAGACCTGCGGCACGAACTTGAAGTAATGGTCGACCAGCAGCGCGGCGAACAGCAGCGACAGGTACAGGATCGAGAAGCGGAAGGTGCGCTGCGCCAGTTCGTCCGAATAGTTGCGGTACAGCTTCCAGGCATAGGCCAGGAAGCCCGCGCCCAGCGCCAGCGCGGCCGCCAGGTAGATGTAGCCGCTCATGCCGTAGACGAAGGGCAGCAGCGTCGCCGCGATCATGACCAGCGTGTACAGCAGGATATGCAGCAGCGTGTAGCGCTCGCCGTGCGTGACCGGCAGCATCGGCAGCCCGGACTTGGCGTAGTCGGCGCGGCGGTACAGCGCCAGCGCCCAGAAGTGCGGCGGGGTCCAGGTGAAGATGATCAGCACCAGGAACCAGGCCTCGGCCGGCACCTCGCCCGCCACCGCGGCCCAGCCCAGCGCCGGCGGCATCGCCCCGGACAAGCCGCCGATGACGATGTTCTGCGGCGTCGCCGGCTTGAGCAGGATGGTGTAGACCACCGCGTAGCCCAGGAAGGTGGCGAAGGTCAGCCACATGGTCAGGTCGTTGGCGTAGACGTGCAGCAGCCACATTCCCGCGCCGCCCAGGATGGCGGAGAACACCAGGGTCTGGCGCGTGGTGATCTCGCCGGTGGCGGACGGGCGCCACGCGGTGCGGCGCATCAGCGCGTCGATCTTCTGCTCGACCAGGCAATTGATGGCAAAGGCCGCGCCGGCCAGCAGCCAGATGCCGGCGGCGCCGCCGATCAGCACCGGCCACGGCACCATGCCGGGCGTGGCGAGAAACATGCCGATGATGGCGCAGAACACGGCCAGCTGCGTCACGCGCGGCTTGGTCAGGGCGGCGTATTGCCGGGCCAGGTGCCGCAGGCGGCTCAACTTGCCCAGGGAATGGGGGTGGGTAGCGGTAACCACGGAAGGGGTCTTGTCTTTCATGTGGCGCGGGCGGCATTCGGCACGGCACTGGGGGCGCCGGCGGCCCGGGTCGTCAGCCCGATATTGTAGTGGAGACGGACCAGCAGCAGCAGCAGCACCGCCGCGCCGCCGTTATGCGCGACCGCCGCCACCAGCGGCCAGTCGAACACGATATTCGACATCCCGGTGGCCAGTTGCAGCACCAGCGCCGCCAGCAGCCAGTTGGCCGCGCGGCTGAGCCCTTCCAGCCGGCGCGCGCGCAGGCCGAACCATGCCAGGTAGCCCAGCACGATGACGGCGAAGCCGCGATGCACCCAGTGGATCGCCACCAGCGCCGCGTGCGGGATGTAGTCGCCGTCCGCGGTCATGCCCAGCTGGCGCCACAGCGTAAAGCCGTGGCGGAAGTCCATCTCCGGCACCAGCTGGCCATTGCACAGCGGGAAGTCGGTGCAGGCCAGCACCGCGTAGTTGGTGCTGACCCAGCCGCCCAGGAAGATCTGGATCACCAGCAGCAGCAGGCCGATGCGCACCGGCCAGCGCAGCCGCGCCGCCTGCGGCGCGACCGGGTGCGGCGGGTCGTTGCGCGAGCCCAGCTGGATCAGCACCGCCAGCAGCGCCATGCCCAGCATCAGGTGCGTGACCACGATGATCGGCTGCAGCTTCAGGGTCACGGTGAAGGCGCCGAAGGCGCCCTGCACGCATACCAGCAGCAGCACGCCGGTGGCGAACCACGGCGACTGCTTCAGCTCGCGCCGCTTGACCCACGCCAGCACCATCAGCGTGATGATCAGCACGCCCACGGCCATGGCGAAGTAGCGGTGGATCATCTCGATCCAGGCCTTGGCCAGCGTCACCGGGCCGCTGGGCATGGCGGTCTCGGCCGCGCGGATCGGCTCCATCGCGGCATGCGGGTTGGAATGCCCGTAGCAGCCGGGCCAGTCGGGGCAGCCCAGCCCGGAGTCGGTCAGCCGCGTGAAGCTGCCGAACATGATCAGGTCCAGCGTCAGGAACGCCGTGATCCAGGCAAGCTTGCGGTACTTGTTGCGGTCGCCCTTCACCATCACGTAGGACAGCGGGAACAGCGCGATCAGGATGCCGATGATGGCCAGTTGCAGCAGCATGCCTCCCCTCAACCGATGCGCGAGACCTTGAGCAGCTTCTTCAGGTCGCCGCTCATCTTCTTCGGGTCCGGGTCCTGCGGGAAACGCATCATCAGATTGCCCAGCGGGTCGACCAGGAACAGCGTGTCCTCGGCGCGCTTGCCCGGCTCGGCCGGCAGCCACTGCTGCGCGGCCTGGCGGTCGATGCGCAGGAAGCGCACGCCGGCGTAGGGCTCGTTGTAGGCGGCGGCCAGGCGCTCGTCGATCTTGCCGTCGTCGGTAACCAGCCATACCGGCACGATGCGCAGCCGGTCCTGCCCCTGCCCCGCGCGGATCTGGCGGATGGTGAACAGCTTCTTCGCGCAAGCCTCGTCACAGGCGGACGGGTCGGCGCTGACCAGCAGCCACTTGCCGCGGAACTGCTCCAGCGGCACGGCCTGGCCCTGCTCGTCGGTGACGCGCACCGGCGGCATCGGCCGCTGCGGGTCGACCAGCGTGCCGTAGTTGGTGGCGCCGCCGCGCGGCTTGATCACGTAGTAGGTGAAATAAGAGGCGATCACCGGCGACGCGCACACCAGCAGCAGCATCAGCATCTGCAGGCGGCCACGGCGCGTGCGTGCGTCGATGCGGGGGTCCGGCGGCGAGGCCGCGGCGGCCGGGGCGGAGTCTTGCTGTGCCATGGAGTACGTCAGTCCTTTGTCTTCGGCGAGCCCATGCGCCCGTGCGGGGCGCATAAGCGGTCAATTCAATCGGTCACGGTGCGGCCAGCCGCCGCGCGCGGCGCCAGCCCAGCACGAACAGCAGCACCACCGTCAGCGCGGCCAGCCCGAACCACTGGAAGGCATAGCCATAGTGGCGCTCGGCACCCAGGTCGGCAGGCGGCCAGTCGCGCGCCAGGCCGTCGCCGGTATCGCTGTGCTGCTCGATCACCAGCGGATGCAGGGCCAGGCCGGTTTCGGCGGCATAGGGCGCGATCTCGAGATTCTGGCGGATCCTGCTGCCGGCCGCTTCCTGGCCCAGGCTATAGACCCGCGGCACGCCGGCCAGTGCCGTGCCCGAAATGGTGACCTCGCCCGCGGGCGTCGGGAACGGCGCGATCCGGGTACGGTCCTGCGCATCGCGCGGCAGCCAGCCGCGTAGCACCAGCACCGCGCGCATGGCGCCGGCCTCACCCGGCACAGGGCCGATCAGCAGCGGCGTCACCACCAGGAAACCCGCGCGGCTGTCGCCGCTGCGCCCGCCGGTGCCGTGGGGGCGATTATCCAGCAATACGGTGCGCGCTGCGTCGAAGCGCCCGGTCACGCGCACCGCGCGCTCGGTCACTGCCTGTGACAGCGGCGCCGTGCCGAGCACCACCGGCGGCTGTGTTGCGAGCGCCTGCAGCCGCGCGGCGCGCGCTTCCTTCTCGTGCGCGCGGTTGAGCTGCCAGTTGCCGAGCGCACAGGTCACCGCGATCACGACCAGTGCAGCAGCCAGCGGCAACGGACTGGCGAAGCGGCGCCAGTTCATCGCCCCGGCACTGCGAAGCGCGACCCGGTGCGATAATGGGCTTGTGCGCCGCACGTCGCGCCGCGCCTGCCCCGGCACCCAATCCCCCCGCACCCCCGCCCCACCATGCGCTTTGTCATCATCATCGCCTTCATCCTGATCATCGCCAGCCTGGCCTCGGCCTTGTTCTTCATGATGCGCGACCGCGGCAAGACGCCCAACATGATGCGCTCGCTGATGCTGCGCGTGGGCTTCTCGGTGGCGCTGTTCCTGTTCATCCTGTTCTCGAGCTGGATGGGCTGGATCCACAGCACCGGCATCCGCATGGCGCCCTGAATCAGCGCACCGCGGGCGGCCCCACCCCGGGCTCGCAAAAGAGAAACGCCGCAGCTGGCCAGGCCCCTGCGGCGTTTCTCTTTTGCGTTGGCGCCGGCGGCCCCGGAGTCCGGGAAGCCGCCGGCCGGTACGGCAGCCGGATTTACAGCCAGTACACCACGATGTAGAGGAACAGCCACACCACGTCAACGAAGTGCCAGTACCAGGCCGCGCCTTCGAAGGCGAAGTGGTGCTCGGGCGTGAAGTGGCCCTTCAGCACGCGGATCAGCACCACTGCCAGCATGATCGCGCCCATGGTCACGTGGAAGCCGTGGAAGCCGGTCAGCAGGAAGAAGGTCGAGCCGTAGATGCCCGAGCTCAGCTTCAGGTTCAGGTCCGCGTAGGCGTGCATGTACTCGTAGACCTGGAAGCCCATGAAGATCGCGCCCAGCAGGATGGTCAGCGCCAGGCCCTGGATCAGCTGGTTGCGCTTGCCGGCCAGCAGCGCGTGGTGCGCCCAGGTCAGCGTCACGCCCGACATCAGCAGCAGCGCGGTGTTGATGGTCGGGATCGGCCACGGACCCATGGTCTGGAAGTTTTCCACCACGCCGGCCGGGCCGGTGTTGGGCCATACCGCGGCAAAGTCGGGCCACAGGATCTTGTTGTTCAGGTCGCCCAGCCACGGCATGGCGATGGCGCGGGCATAGAACAGCGCGCCGAAGAACGCGGCGAAGAACATCACCTCGGAGAAGATGAACCAGCCCATCGACCAGCGGAACGACAGGTCGATGTTCTTGCCGTACATGCCGCCTTCGGACTCGCTGATGGCGTCGCCAAACCAGCTCTTGAGCACGAACAGGAACCACAGCAGGCCGAAGCCGCACAGGTACGGCGCCCAGGGCTGCCCGTTTACCCAACCGGCGGCGCCGGCACCCGTCATCAGCAGGCCGAAGCTTGCGGTGATGGGGTGGCGCGACGGGCCCGGTACGAAGTAGTACGGAGCGTTTGCGCGATTCGCACTCATTCTTTTATCTCCAGCTCAGAGTCTTTGATTCAGTATTCGTTGTCCCCGCCTTGGCACTGCAGGCTACCCGCCTCCTCTGGGCCGCCCCGCCGCCGCGGTTGCTTTGTTCTGCGACTGCTTTTGTTGTCTACCCTTTCCTGCCCTGCTACGCCGCCGCCTGGCTGACCACCAGGCGCACGATCACGACCAGGATCGCGATGAACACCGCCGCCGCGATCAGCCCGGCGATCACCACATGGACCGGGTTGAGCCGGGCCATGTCGCGTTCGTGCTCGGCGCCCTTGCGCAAGCCGATGAACGACCACAGCACCGCGCGCATGGTCTGCGCAAACGACAGCTTGCGCTTGACCGCGTCCTTCATCTCATCCATCGCCCGTCCTCCGCCTGGCCGGCCTCTCGCTCAGCCGCCCGCTTCAGATGCCCTTGCCGGCCGGCGCGGGCTGCGGCGCCAGCTGGCCTTCGGGCGCCTGCGCCACCGGCGTGCCCACCTCGAAGAAGGTGTACGACAGCGTAATGTTCTTCACATCCTTGGGCAGCGCGGGATCGATCACGAACACCACCGGCATCTCGCGCGCCTCTTGCGCCTTGAGCGTCTGCTGCTTGAAGCAGAAGCACTCCAGCTTCATGAAATACTGGGTCGCCTGCTTGGGCGCGTAGCTCGGGATGGCCTGCGCCGAGATATCGCGCGGCTGCCCGTTGGCCACCTCGTAGACGATCGTCGCCATCTCGCCGGGGTGCACTTCCATGCTGTTCTTCACCGGCCGGAAGGCGAACGGCCCGCGCGCGTTGGAGTCGAACTCCACCGTGATGGTGCGGCTCTTGTCGATCTGCGTGTTCTTCACCGCGCCATGCAGCTCGCGCGTGGTGATCACGTTGATGCCGGTGATTTCGCAGATCTTCTTGTACAACGGCACCAGCGCGTAGCCGAAGCCGAACATCACGGCCACGATCACGGCCAGCCGCAGCATCATGCCGCGGTTGAACCGCTTGTCCGCTTCCTTGTCCGCTTCCCTGCGCGCCTGCTGCTCGATGCTCATCTCGCTACCCTGCCGCCTCAGCCAAGGAACTTCATCTTGGCGAAGAACCCCAGAAAGAAAACCACCACGATCGACAACAGGATCAGGCCAAGGCGCCGGTTGGCGGCCTTGTGGTCCGGGCGTGACGGGCTTTTGTCTGGAGACTGCATAACGGTCCTGATACCTGCCGGCGCGGGGGGCGGACGCTGCCGCCCCCCGGCCTGGTTACGCGGGTACCGCCTTAGCGGACCTGCGGGGGAACTTCAAAGGTGTGGAACGGCGCCGGCGACGGCACGGTCCACTCCAGGCCCTCGGCGCCATCCCAGGGCTTGTCCGCGGCCTGCTGGCCGCCGCGGTACGACGGCAGCACCACGAAGAAGAAGAAATACACCTGCATCAGGCCGAAGCCGAGCGCACCGATCGACGCGATCGCGTTGAAGTCGGCGAACTGGGTCGGGTAGTCGGCATAGCGGCGCGGCATGCCGGCCAGGCCCAGGAAGTGCATCGGGAAGAAGGTCACGTTGAAGAAGATCAGCGAACCCCAGAAGTGGATCTGGCCGCGCGCTTCGTTGTACATGAAGCCGCTCCACTTCGGACCCCAGTAGTAGAAGCCCGCGAACAGCGCGAACAGCGAGCCGGCCACCAGCACATAGTGGAAGTGCGCCACGATGAAGTAGGTGTCCTGCAGCTGGATGTCGATCGGGGCCACGGCCGGCATCAGGCCGGTGAAGCCGCCGATGGTGAACACGAAGATAAAGCCGATCGCAAACAGCATCGGGGTCTCGAAGGTCATCGAGCCGCGCCACATGGTGGCGATCCAGTTGAAGATCTTCACCGCGGTCGGCACCGCGATCAGCATGGTCGCGTACATGAAGAACAGCTGGCCGGTCACCGGCATGCCGGTCGTGAACATGTGGTGCGCCCACACGATGAACGACAGGATGGCGATCGACGCGGTGGCGTACACCATCGAGCTGTAGCCGAACAGGCGCTTGCGCGCGAACGCCGGCACCACGTGCGAGATGATCCCGAAGGCCGGCAGGATCATGATGTAGACCTCGGGGTGGCCGAAGAACCAGAAGATATGCTGGTACATCACCGGGTCGCCGCCGCCGGCGGCCGAGAAGAAGCTGGTGCCGAAATGGCGGTCGGTCAGCACCATGGTGATGGCGCCGGCCAGCACCGGCATCACGGCGATCAGCAGGTAGGCGGTGATCAGCCAGGTCCAGCAGAACATCGGCATCTTCATCAGCGTCATGCCGGGGGCGCGCATGTTGAGGATGGTCACGATGATGTTGATCGAGCCCATGATCGACGACGCGCCCATGATGTGCATGGCGAAGATGGCCATGTCCATGCCCGGGCCCATCTGCACCGACAGCGGCGCGTACAGGGTCCAGCCCGCGGCGGTGGCGCCGCCCGGCACGAAGAACGAGCCGGCCAGCAGCAGCGCGGCCGGCGGCATCAGCCAGAAGCTGAAGTTGTTCATGCGCGCGAACGCCATGTCGGACGCGCCGATCTGCAGCGGGATCATCCAGTTGGCGAAGCCGACGAAGGCCGGCATGATCGCGCCGAACACCATCACCAGGCCGTGCATGGTGGTGAACTGGTTGAACAGCTCGGGGCGGAAGAACTGCAGGCCCGGCTCGAACAGTTCCAGGCGGATCAGCAGTGCCAGCACGCCGCCCGACAGCAGCATGATGAACGAGAACAGCAGGTACAGCGTACCGATGTCCTTGTGGTTGGTGGCGAACAGCCAGCGGCGCCAGCCATGCGGGTGATCGTGCGCGTGGTCGTCATGCGCGTGATCGTGCGGATGGGCGAGCGCGTCCGGGGTAGCAGTACTCATCGCAAATGCTCCTCTAATCCTGTTCTGTCTTCAGCGGGTCAGCCCGCGACGCGGTTGCCCGCGAGACTGGCCTGCTTGTCGGCCTGCTGGCCGGCCTGAGCCGGCTTGGCCTCGGCCTTCGGCGCTGCGCCGCCGGCCGCGCCGCCGCCTTCGGGGAAGTTGCCCGCGCGGGCCCCCACGAATTCGCTCGGCTGGATCACTTCACCCGTCTTGTTGCTCCAGGCGTTGCGCGTATAGGTCATGACCGTGGCCAGCTCGGTGTCCGACAGCTGCTTCCACGACGGCATGCCGCCCTTGCCTTCCAGCAGCATGTGCATCTGGCCGGCCTTGGGACCGTTGACGATCTTGGAGCCGTCCAGCGCCGGGAACGCGCCGCCGCCCTTGCCGTTGGGCTGGTGGCAGACCGCGCAGTTGGCCGCGTAGATCTTCTCGCCGCGCACCTTGGCTTCGTCCAGGGTCCAGGTCTTGTTGGGATCGTCGGCCTTGGCCGCCAGCTCCTTCTTCTTGCCGTCGACCCACTTGGTGTAGTCGGCGTCGGAGACCACGCGCACCACGATCGGCATGAAGGCGTGTTCCTTGCCGCACAGCTCGGCGCACTGGCCGCGGTACACGCCGATCTTCTCGGCCTTGAACCAGGTGTCGCGCACGAAGCCCGGGATCGCATCCTGCTTGACGCCGAAGGCCGGGATCATCCAGGCGTGGATCACGTCGTTGGCGGTGGTGACGATGCGGATCTTCTTGTTGACCGGCACCACCAGCTCGTTGTCCACCTCCATCAGGTAGGTGTTCGACTTGGCCTGCTCGTTGTTGATCTGCTCGCGCGGGGTGGTCAGGGTCGAGACGAAGGAGATGCCCTCGCCTTCGCCCTTCAGGTAGTCATAGCCCCACTTCCACTGGTAGCCGGTGGCCTTGATGGTGACGTCGGAGTTGGTGGTGTCCTTCATCGCGACCACGGTCTTGGTGGCCGGCAGGGCCATTGCGATCACGATCAGGAACGGGACGATGGTCCACACCACCTCGACGGTGATGCTCTCGTGGAAGGAGTCCGGCTTGGCGCCCTTGGACTTGCGGTGCGTGAAGATGGAATAAAACATCACGGCGAATACCGCGATGAAGATCACCGTGCAGATGATCAGCATCATCCAGTTCAGCCAGTGAATCTGTTCGGCGATCTTGGTAACCGGCTCGGTCAGGTTGAGCTGGCGCACGGCGGGGCCGCCCGGCATGTCGCTGACCGCGGACGCCGCCTGGCTGGCAAGCAGGGACGCGCCGGCCAGACAAACTGCGGATGCCTTCTTCCACATTTTCATTTGTTATCTACCCAATTTACAGATTCAAATCTGTCCCCGCCGCCGCTCCCGCCGCCTCTCAGAGGCGGCGCAAGGCCGCTGCGAGCTCCTGCGCGAACTTGCGTCGCCGGTACGGGTCCACGTGACACCCCACCTGTACCGCACGCTTGCCCGAGCGCAGCGTCACCAGCGCGCGGAACGATTCACCCAGTTCGATCCGCACCCAGCACGGATTGAATTCCTGGCGCGTCACCCGCCCGGCGCTGGCTGTCTCCACGACCAGCGTGCCGTCGGTGATGCTGACGCGCTCATAGTCTGTCGCATGGCGCGCATACACAAGCAGGGCGATGCCCAGCCCGATCAGCTCGATGCTGGCAAACGGCAGCACGAGCCACGACCCTTGCCAGGCGAAAAACAACGCGATGGCAAGCGAAACCGTGAGGATCGAGAGGTAAAACCAGCCGACCTGGCGTGGACTCAGCGAGCAATTGCGCTTCATCAGCCAGTCGTGGGGCGAGGAGGAAGGTCCGTCGAGATTTCCGCCGGAGTCACCACCTGCCGTCTGGAATGCGATACCCAAGTCTTGCATCGCCAACCACTCTGCATCGGATGCACACCCGGGACGATGGCGTCCGGACCGCACAGTGCGTGCAAACCAGGACGTTCTTGTGCCAGGGGACCACTGCGACAAACTGGCGCATTATAGGGCGCTTCCCCTACACGAACAAGGGCGCGCCTTGACCGCAAGGCTTGCGCACCGCCTGATTCTGTGCATGGGCCAAAGCCCTGCCATCGCCCTGCCCGCCGCGCCGGCGCTATGTTTGCGGCAATCCGCCACCGGCGCAAGTTAACTCAGTTTTAACCTGTGCGACGCGGTTTTGCACGGCCGATCTGGTCCAGCGGCACCACCGCGCGGCCTTCGCCGTCGCGCGCCTGCGCGCCGCGCGGGGCCAGCTTCCAGGCATGGCCGTAGACGATCTCGAAGGTGAGCGGGATCACGCCGTCGGCGTTGCGCCGCCGCTCCAGCGCCTGCGTCAGCGCCAGGTACCAGCCGCGGCCGCGCAGGCCCTGCGGCGGCGCGCCGGCCGGCATGCGCAGGCCGCCAAAGGCCTGCACCTCGCGCAGCAGCGTCGCGGGCGACTCGTAGGTCACGGTCAGGGTTTCCATGTCCATCACCGGGGTCGACCAGCCGCTGTGGACCAGCATGTCGCCGATGTCGTGCATGTCGACAAAGCGCAACGTATGCGGCGCGTCGTCGACCTCGGCGAAGGCCGCGCGCAGCTCCTTCAGCGTGTCCGGGCCGAACAGCGAGAACAGCACCAGCCCTTCGTCGCGCGTCACACGGTGCCATTCCGGGAACACGCGGTGCGGCTCCGGATGCCAGTGCAGCGCCAGGTTGGACCACAGCAGGTCGAAGCTCGCGGGCGCAAAAGGCAGTGTGGCAAGATCGCCCTGGACCAGGTCGAACAGCGGCCGCTTGCCGAGCATGCGGCCGATCCAGCCGGGCCGGCGCTGCGGGTCGCGCTGGCCGGCCTCGGCCAGCATCGCGCCGGAGATATCCAGGCCGGCAATCTGCGCGTCCGGAAAGCGCGCGCGCAGCCCGGCCAGGCCCTGGCCATGGCCGCAGCCGAGATCCAGCGCACGCTGCGGCGCCAGGCGAATCACCTCCATGCGCTCCTGCATGCGGCGGCCGATTTCGCCCAGCAGGAAGTCGAGCTGGCCAAAACCGTGGCTGCGCCGGTCGAAGGCGAGCCGGGTCAGGCGCGCGGGCGGCAGGAAGGCATCGGGAGAATCGGCGGCATGCAGGGACACGGGCAGGCAGGGCAGCAAGGAAACCAGGAACCGGCGCGCGGGCAGGCACTGCCCCGGACGCCGGACGAACCCGGCCGCCACGCCCGATGGGCCGCGGCCGGACGGCAAGTATACGCGTGCGCCGCGCGCGCTGCCGGCGCCGCCGGCCGGGCGCTGTCCGGTGCGCGCGAACAGCTGCTGCCCAGCGCCTGCGCGCTGTGCGGCGCGGTGCAGCGCCACGTGGTGTGCACGCCCTGCGCCGCCGACCTGCTGCGCCCGGTGCGGCGCTGTCCGGTATGCGCGCTGGCGCTGGGACGGCATCTGCACTGCCCGGCCTGCGGCGCATCGCCGCGCGCCTTCGACCACGCCCATACGCTCGGCGACTACGCCGCGCCGCAGGACCAGCTGGTGCTGGCGCTCAAGTTCGGCCACGCCCTGCCGCTGGCGGCCTGGCTCGCCACCAGGCTGGCCGATGGCCTGCCCCGGGCCTGGGCCGCGGCCAGGCATGCCGCACCCGACCTGGTCGCGCCGGTGCCGCTGTCGCCGCAGCGGCTGGCCGCGCGCGGCTTCAACCAGGCCTGGGAGATCGCGCGGCCGCTGGCGCGCCGCCTGGGCCTGCGCGCCGATCCGGTGCTGCTGCAACGCCGGCGCGACACCGGCAGCCAGCGCGCGCTGGACCTGGCCGCGCGGCAGGTCAACCTGCGCAGCGCCTTCGCGCCCACGCGCGGCACGCGGCTGGACGGCCTGCACGTGGCACTGGTCGACGACGTGATGACCTCCGGCGCCACCCTGCACGAGGCCGCCGCCGTGCTCAAGGCCCGGGGCGCGGCCCGGGTCAGCGTGATCGTCGCGCTGCGCACGCCGTAGCCGGGCCCCAGCCGGGCGGGATGACAGGGGCACGGGCGCGCGGTAAGCTGCGCACCGTTCTGACGAAGGGCGCCGCGCGCCCGCCATCGCCCCGCATCATGTTCAACGTCGTCCTGGTCGAACCGGAAATCCCGCCCAATACCGGCAATGTGATCCGCCTGTGCGCCAACACCGGCGCGCAGCTGCATCTGGTCAAGCCCCTGGGGTTTCCGCTGGAGGACGCGCGCATGCGCCGCGCCGGGCTGGATTACCACGAGTACGCCACCATGCGCGTGCACGACAGCTGGGAGGCGCTGATGGCCAGCGAACAACCGGACCCGGCGCGCATGTTCGCGCTGACCACGCGCGGCTCGACGCCGTTCGGCGAGGTGGAATTCCGGCCGGGAGACTGGTTCGTGTTCGGCTCCGAAACGCGCGGCTTGTCACCCGAACGCCGCGAGTGGTTTCCGCCCGCGCAGCGCATCCGGCTGCCGATGCGGCCGGACAACCGCAGCCTGAACCTGTCCAACACGGTGGCCGTGGTGGTGTTCGAGGCCTGGCGCCAGAACGGTTTCGCGGGCGGCAGCTGAACCCAGGCGGAGCGGCCTACTCCGCCTGCACCCCCGCCGCCCGGATCACCTTGTCCCAGCGCGCCTTCTCGCTCACCATCGTCTGCCGCAGCGAGGCCGGCGCGGTGCCGGCCGGCACGAAATACTGCGCACGCATCTTGTCGCGTACTTCAGAGCTGCCGATGATCGCCACCAGTTCGCGGTAGAGCCGGTCGATCACCGCCTGCGGCGTACCCGCCGGCGCCAGCACGGCCTGCCACGAAATCGCCTCGAAACCGGCGTAGCCGGACTCCGCCACCGTAGGCACCGACGGCAGCACCGCGGTGCGCCCGGTGGTGGTCACGGCCAGCACGCGCAACTTGCCGGCGTTGACCTGCGGCATCGCGATCGCCGGCACCATGAAGGCCGCCTGCACCTGCCCGCCGACCATCGCCGTGGTGATCTGCGGGAAGCCGGGATACGGCACATGCTGCAGGTCGACGCCCGCCATCGCCTTCAGCTGCTCCATCGCCAGGTGCGAGGCGCTGCCGTTGCCGGGCGAGCCATAGTTCAGTTCACCCGGTTTCGCCCGCGCCAGTGCGACGAATTCGCGCAGGTTGTGCGCGGGCAGCCGCGCATCGACCACCAGCACGTTGGGCGAGGTCGCCACCAGCGTGACCGGCGCCAGCTGGCGGAACGGGTCGTAGTTGAGGTTGCGCGACAGCATGGGCGCGGTCACCAGCGGGCCGTTGATGGTGAACAGCAGCGTGTAGCCGTCCGGCGCGGCGCGCGCCACCATGCCGGTGCCGATGTTGCCGCCGGCGCCCGGGCGGTTTTCCACCACCACCGGCTGGCCCAGCGCGGCGGCCAGCTTTTCGGTCACGATGCGCGCGATCAGGTCGGGCGACGAGCCTGGCGGGAACGGCACCACCATGCGGACCGGCCGCGCCGGCCACGGTTGGGCGAAGACGCTGCCGGAAGTCCCGGCGGCGCAGGTGGCAGCGAGCGCGATCAGCGCTTGTCGTCGTGTGGGCATGCGGTACAGAGGGTCAGAAAGTGGATACGCGGGCCGTCATTCGTCGCGCGCGTCGCGCTGCAGCAGCTGCGCCACCGCGTCGGCGGCACTGAGCCCGTCGAACAGCACCGCGCAGACCGCGCGCGCGATCGGCATCTCGATGCCGTGCGTGGCGGCGAGCTCGGTCACCGCCTGGGCACAGCGCACGCCTTCGGCAACATGCCCCAGCCCGGCCAGGATCTGCTCCAGGCTCTGCCCCGCCGCCAGCTGCTGGCCAACCTTGCGGTTGCGCGACAGGTCGCCGGTGGCGGTCAGGATCAGGTCGCCCACGCCGGCCAGGCCCATGAAGGTCTCGACCCGGCCGCCCAGCGCCAGGCCCAGCCGCGTCATCTCGGCCAGCCCGCGCGTGATCAGCGCGGCGCGCGCGTTCAGCCCCAGGCCCAGCCCGTCGCTGGCGCCGGTGGCGATCGCCAGCACATTCTTGACGGCGCCGCCGACTTCGACACCGGTCAGGTCGTCGCTGCCGTAGATGCGCATGGCGTGATGGTGGAAGGCCTTTTGCGCGCGGTCGGCCAGCGAGGGCTCAGTGCCCGCCACGGTCAGCGCGCACGGCAGCCCCAAAGCCACCTCGCGGGCAAAGCTGGGGCCGGTCAGCACGCCATAGGCGAAGCCCTCGGTGCGGCCGGCGGCGTCCAGCTCGGCCCGCACCATCTGGTGCGGCAGCAGGTGGGTGCCGGCCTCGAAACCCTTGCACAGCCACAGCATCGACACCGGCTTCGCACTGCGCGCGGCCAGCCTGCGCGTCATCTCGCGCAGGCCCGCCACCGGCGTGGCCACCACCACGATGCCGTCCGCGTCGTCGGCCGCGTGCGCCACCGCCTGCTCGAAATCCGCCTGCACCGCCAGCCGGGCGGACAGCGTCACGCCGGGCAGGTAGGCGGCGTTCTCGTGCGTGGCCGCGATCGCCGCGAGCTGCGCCGGGTCGCGTCCCCACAACACCACGTCATTGGTGGCCGCGGCATGGCTGGCGAGGGCGGTGCCCCACGCCCCGGCACCCAGGAAGGTCAGTTTCATGGCAGCTCGAACAGTAGTGGACGCAAGCGCCTTGGCCGCTTGCGCCAACGATGGTAGCCCAAAGGCAAAACGGGGCCGCAGCCCCGTTTCGATGGATGGCGCAGGACGCCGGGATCAGTGGCGGGCCTGGCTGCCGTCGGGCATCACGATGCCGCTGTTGCCGCCTTCGGCACCCCGGGCTTCTTCCATGGCGGCCTGCAGGCGTTGCTCGTACAGCGCCTGGAAGTTGATTTCCGACAGGTGGATGGCCTGGAAGCCGGCGCGCGTGATCACGTCGGCGATATTGCCGCGCAGGTACGGGTAGAGGATGGTGGGGCAGGCAATGCCCAGCAGCGGGTCCAGCTGCTCGACCGGCACGTTGCGGATATCGAAGATACCGGCCTGGTGGGCTTCCACCAGGAAAGCGACCTTGTCCTGCACCTTGGTGGTCACGGTGCCGGTCACCACCACTTCGAAGATGCCTTCCTGCAGCTGCGAAGCGCCGACATTGACCTGCACTTCCACCGACGGGGCTTCCGATTCCAGGAAGATGCCCGGCGAGTTGGGCTGCTCCAGCGACATGTCCTTCAGGTAGACACGCTGGATGTTGAAGAAAGGTTGATCGTCCTGCTGGGTGTTTTGCTGGTCGCTCATGAAAGGCTTCCGGGAGGATGGGCTGGATGCGTGTCGGGCACGGCGGCGGCAGCGCCTGCATCGTGCAAGGCCGGCCGGTACCCGGTTGGAAAACGCATATGGTACATGACGCGGATGGCGAATTCACCCGCGCCGCAGCGATGCCGGGACCACCCCGCGCGAAATCAGACGATTCTTCGCAGGAGGCTGCCCCAGGTCAATTCAGGCGGCCAGCAGCGGCACCAGGCCGCCCTGGCGGTCGAGCGCCGAGAGGTCGTCGAAGCCGCCGACATGGGTGTCATCGATGTAGATCTGCGGCACGGTGCGACGGCCGGTGCGGCTCATCATCTCTTCGCGCTTGCCCGGTTCGCGGTCGATCATGATCTTCTCGATCGTTTCCACGCCGCGGGACTTGAGCAGGCGTTCAGCCATCTGGCAATACGGGCACACCACGGTGCTGTACATGACGACGCGGGCCATGCGGGGTCTCCTTGAATGCAATGGGCGCGCCCCGGCCTGGCCGGGACGCGCCGTGACGGATACGGCGGGTTGCCGCGGTTACTTCACCAGCGGCAGGCCCGCCTGCTGCCAGGCGGCAATGCCGCCTTCGAGCGCGTAGATCTCACTGTAACCGGCTTCTTTCAGCGCTGCCTGGGCCTTGCCCGAGCGCTGGCCGGTCTGGCATACCACGATGATGGGGGCCGCCTTGTCCTTTGCAAGCCCGGCCGCGCGCGAGGGCAGGTCCGCCAGCGGCGCGCTCTTGGCCTGCGGCAGGTGGCCCTTGGCGAACTCGGCGGGCTCGCGGATATCGACCACGACGGCGCCGCGCTTGTTGATCAGCTGGGTCGCGGTGGCCGTATTGACCGACTTGCCGCCCGCGCTGCGCGAAATCGCGGGCCAGGCCAGCAGGCCGCCCGACACCACGGCAAGGGCGATCAGGGCGAGGTTGTTGTAGTCGGCAAAGAAATTCACGTTGGCTTTCCGGTAGGTTGGGTCGGCGGCATTATAAAATACGCGGTTTGGCGTCCAGGCCCTGTCGTTGCACGGCCATCCGCCATTGTCGCCTGTCTGAGACATGGGAGCCTGCCAAATCTCATCACGGCCCCTCCAGGTGACGGCGCGGACGCATGCAGGTTACCTACTCTCTGGAAGCAGCAGCATGTACAAGCTCGTCCTCATCCGCCACGGCGAATCCACGTGGAATCTCGAAAACCGCTTTACCGGCTGGGTTGACGTCGACCTGACCGAAACCGGCGCCGGCCAGGCGCGCCAGGCCGGCAAGCTGCTCAAGGAAGCCGGCCTCGGCTTCGACGTGGCCTACACCTCGGTGCTCAAGCGCGCCATCCGCACGCTGTGGCATGTGCAGGATGAAATGGACCTGATGTGGATTCCGGTGCGCAACGAATGGCGCCTGAACGAGCGCCACTACGGCGCGCTGGCCGGCCTGAACAAGGCCGAGACCGCGGCCAAGTTCGGCGACGAACAGGTGCTGGTCTGGCGCCGCAGCTACGACACCCCGCCGCCGGCGCTGGAGCCGACCGATCCGCGCGCCTCGTACGACGATCCGCGCTACGCCAATGTGCCGCGCAACGAGATCCCGCTGACTGAGTGCCTGAAGGACACCGTGGCCCGCGTGATGCCGCTGTGGAACGAATCCATCGCCCCCGACATCCAATCCGGCAAGCGCGTGGTCATTGCCGCCCATGGCAACAGCATCCGCGCGCTGGTGAAATACCTGGACCAGATTTCGGATGACGACATCGTCGGCCTCAATATCCCCAACGGCACGCCGCTCGTCTACGAGCTCGACGCCGACCTGCGCCCCCTGCGCCATTACTACCTGGGTGACCAGGACGCCATCGCCGCCTCGCTGGCGGCCGTGGCCAGCCAGGGCAAGGCGCGCTGAGATCCGCCCGGGCGGCCGCGCGCAGGTGTGCGGCCGCCCACCCTGAGCCGGGACGGGACAGGCCCATTTCTCCACTCGCACTTATACTGTCGGACGAGCCGCCCGGCGCCGGGCGGCCGCAGCCGGCATAATCCCCATACCGTACACCCGTACTTCGCGTACAAGTTCAGGCAGCCCTCATGCGCAAGACGCTTAAGAACATCAGCCTAGTTTCGGTCGGCCTCGTCGCCGGCGTGCTCGCCACGCTGCAGATTTCAGCGACCGCGCAGAATTCATCGGGGCCCCTGCCGCTGGACCAGTTGCGTCTGATGGCCGATATCTTCGGGCAGATCAAGCGTGAGTACGTGGAGCCGGTCGATGACAAGAAGCTGCTGACCGAGGCCATCAAGGGCATGGTCGCCAGCCTCGACCCGCATTCGTCCTATCTCGACGAGAAGGACTTCAAGGAACTGCAGGAAGGCACGCGCGGGCGCTTCGCCGGCCTGGGCATCGAGATCTCGCAGGAAGAAGGCCTGGTCAAGGTGATCAACCCGATCGAGGACACGCCCGCGTTCCGCGCCGGCATCCAGCCCGGCGACCTGATCACCCGTATCGACGACAAGCCCGTGCGCGGCCTGCCGCTGGAGCAGGCGGTCAAGCGCATGCGCGGCGAGCCCGGCACCAAGGTCACGCTGACCATCTACCGCAAGAGCGAGGAACGCACCTTCCCGGTCTCGATCACGCGCGCCGAGATCCGCGTGCAGTCGGTCAAGGCCAAGATGCTGGACAACAATATCGGCTGGATCCGCCTGACCAGCTTCCAGGAACGCACCATTTCCGACCTGGCGCGCAAGCTGACCGAGCTGGCGCAGAAGAACCCCAACATGAAGGGTCTGGTGCTGGACCTGCGCAACAACGGCGGCGGCGTGCTGCAGGGCGCGGTCGGCGTGGCCGCGGCCTTCCTGCCGGAAGACGCCACCGTGGTGTCGACCAACGGCCAGGTGCCCGACGCCAAGCGCGTGTACAAGGCGACGTACAACAACTACCGGCTGTCGTCGCTGGAAGAGGATCCGCTCAAGGACCTGCCCGCGCTCTACAAGAAGATCCCGATGGTGGTGCTGACCAACGCCTACTCGGCCTCGGCCTCCGAGATCGTGGCCGGCGCGCTGCAGGACCACCACCGCGCCCAGATCATGGGCAAGACCACCTTCGGCAAGGGCTCGGTGCAGACCGTGCGTCCGCTTACCAACGACACCGGCATCAAGCTGACCATCGCGTACTACTACACGCCGAGCGGCAAGTCGATCCAGGCCAAGGGCATCCGCCCGGATATCCCGGTCGACCAGAACCCCGAAGGCGACCCCGACGACGCGCTGATCACGCGCGAGATCGACACCGAACGCCACCTGCACAACAAGCAGGAATCGGAAGAACCGGAAATGACCGAGCGCGAGCAGCGCCGCGTCGAGGAACTGCGCCGGCTGGAAGAAGAGAACGCGAAGAAAACCCCGGAAGAGCGCGAAAAAGATCGCCGCAAGAAGCCGGTGGAGTTCGGCTCGGCCGAAGACTTCATGCTGCAGCAGGCCATCGCCCAGCTCAACGGGCAGCCGGTCAAGCGCTCCAAGTCCAAGCTGGAAACCAATCCGCCGGCCGACAACGGCAAGGCCGCCAAGCCTTCGGGCAAGAGCGGCGCCCGGGGCGCCAGCGCACCGGCCGCCAAGCCGGCGGCACCGGCGCCCGGCAAGCAACCGCCGGCGAGCGCACCGATCGGCGAGCCGCTGGGCACGCCAACGGGCAAGGCACCCTGAGGCTTCGCGCACGCTACTTGTTTGCTCCCCTCTCCCGCGTGCGGGAGAGGGGCCGGGGGTGAGGGCAGGTGGATCAAAGGCTGAGGCCGGTGGGTTAACACCGTTGGCCTTGCTTGATGTGGTACCTAGCTAGCCCACCCCTCACCCCGGCCCTCTCCCCATGAGGGGAGAGGGAGAACACCTTGCTTAGGCTAGTTCGGGCGGCTTGGGAGCACCCGACACCGCCCGCCTCTTCGCACTCGCGGAAGGATCCCATCATGAGTGACGACGGCCTCAACGACGAACAACTGCTGCGCTACTCGCGCCACATCCTGCTCGACGAACTGGGCATCGAAGGCCAGCGGCGCCTGCTCGCCGGCCATGCGGTGGTGATCGGCGCCGGCGGCCTGGGCGCAGCGGCCCTGCCCTTCCTGGCCTCGGCCGGCGTCGGCCGCATCACCGTGGTCGACAACGACGAGGTCGACCTGACCAACCTGCAGCGCCAGATCATCCACACCACCGCCAACGTGGGCCGGCCCAAGGTCGATTCCGCCCGCGAAGGCATGCTGCGCATCAACCCCGGCCTGGACATCGTCACGGTGCCGGCCCGTGTGGGCGATGCCGAGCTGGATCAACTGGTAGCCTCGGCCAGCGTGGTGCTGGACTGCTGCGACAACTTCGCCACGCGCCAGGCCGTCAACCGCGCCTGCGTGCGCCACAAGGTGCCTCTGGTATCCGGCGCCGCGCTGCGCTTCGACGGCCAGATCAGCGTCTTCGACCGCCGCCAGCCCGACGCGCCCTGCTACGCCTGCCTGTTCCCGCCAGCGGAACCCGCCCCGGAAGTCGCCTGCGCCACCATGGGCGTATTCGCGCCGCTGGTCGGCATGGTCGGCACCGTGCAGGCGGCCGAAGCCCTCAAGCTGCTTGCCGGCGTGGGCGACAGCCTCGCCGGCCGGCTGCTGATGGTCAATGCGCTGTCGATGGACTGGACCACGATGCGACTGGCCCGCACGCCGGATTGCCCGGTTTGCGGCGGGCACTGAGCCTGGCATTCCTCCGCTGAACAATGCCGACGGCGCTGACAGGCGCCGGCATGGCACGAGCACTTTCCCGCTTCTTCCCCTCCCTGCGGCAATCCTCACTACGGCAGCCACGGCTGCTGCTTACGCAGAATTTTCCGCTGCCCGGCATTAACGCACGGCTCTAGAATTACGTCGGATATTTTTGACATATTTGCCACTTATTCTGCTGGCACGACGTATTCCGTTTTGTGACGGGCGGGCCTATGGGGCACGTTGCGCTGCGACGGACCCAGGGAGTTCGGACAGCGAATGGATGCAGCCATCCTTTACCAGCATCTCTTCAGTGCGGCCCATCGCTTGTATGCACTCGAAGGCGACGGCGCGATCCGGGAGCTGGCCGTCGAAGCCTGGATCGGCCGAGATGCCATCTCTGCGCTGTCCGAATGGCGCATCGTTGCGGTCAGTGCCAATGTCGATATCGCACTCGACAGCCTGCTTGGCCAACGCGTCACGCTGCTGACCACGCTTGCCGGCGGCGGCCAGTCACGCCGCACCGGGCTGATCCGGCAGGTCGAGAAGCTGGGCGCCGACGGCAGCCTGGCACGCTACCGCCTGACCGTGGTGCCGTGGCTGTGGCTGACCACGCAGCAGCGCCACAGCCAGGTGTTCCAGCACCGCAAGCTCGACAGCATCATCGAGTCCGTCCTGCAGGACTATGCGCCGTACGCCCAGTGGCGCTACGCGGCCGGCGCCGAAGCCCGCATTGCGGCGTTCGGTGAACGGAACCACATCGCGCAGTTCCGCGAGACCGACCACCACTTCCTGTCCCGCCTGCTGGCCAAGGCCGGGCTCGGATATACCGTGGTGGAAGACGACGAAGCGCCCTTCGGGCATGCCGTGGTGATCTTTGCCGACAGCGCGCAACTGCCCGAGGATCCCGAATCAGCAGCTGGCGGCGGCATCCGGTATCACCGCGCACATAGCCAGGAATCGGCAGACGCGATCCAGCAGTTGATCTGTGAAACGCGTGCGGCGGTCGGCGGCGTCGCGGTGGGTGCCTGGGACCCTGAGACCAAGCGCGCCATTCGCGGCCACGCGCCGGCGCGCTACGGCGGATTTGCAAGCTGTGCCGCCAGTCCGGATCCTTACCTGTCGGTCAGCGTGTCGCTGGCGCCCGACACCGCCAGCGCGCAGCGCGTCGCCGAGCAGGTGATGGATGCGATCGAAGCCCGCGCGCTGGTGTTCACCGGCAGCGCCTCCATGCGTACCTTGCGCAGCGGCACCCGGCTGACCGTCACTGGCTGTCCGCACCTGCCGCCGCTGGAAGACGATGCGGCCGGCTACCCGCTACTGCTCGATGCGGTCGAAAACTGCGGCATCAACAACCTGGGCGTGGAAACGCGTGCCGCGCTGGCCGACCGGATCGGGCCGCTGGACGCGGCATTGTGCTTCGAGACGCCACCACCGGCGCCCGATGTTGCGGCGACCACCGCCGGCCTGATGAGCAGCATCTTCGACGACACAGGCGAACGGCTGGTACCGACCGAATCCCTGCGCGCGGCCGCACGGGAACACGGCTATGCGGCGCTTTTCCGGGCCTTCGATGCACGTCGACCATGGCGCGCCGCCGTGCTGGAGGGCGATTGTCCGCGCCTGTACAGTCAATCGACCCCGCTGGGCGTCCATACCGCAATCGTGGTCGGCCCCGACGGGCAGACGCAGCTGGACGGCAATGCCGAGCACCACGCCAGCACAAGCGGCCAGATCCGTGTGCGCTTCCCCTGGCAGCGCGGCGCGCGCGCCGACGATCGCAGCAGCCGCTGGGTGCGCGTCGCGCAACGGCAAGCCGGCGCCGGCATGGGCTGGCAATGGCTGCCGCGCATCGGCCAGGAGGTGGTGGTCAAGTTTGCGGACAACGATATCGACCAGCCTTTCGTGATCGGCGCGCTTTACAACGGCCAGGGCGAAGCCGGCATCACACCTACCCCGGGCGGCAAATCGATGGCCGCCACCACGCTCTCCCAGCCCTATGACGCCAGCGGTCTCTATGCGATGGGTTCCGACACCCGGCCCAGTGCCCAGGGCAACCTTGCCGGCGGCAACAGCCCGGCGTGGCATGGCATGGGTGCCGACCCGGACGGCCACCGCAACGACGCCGCGCTGACGGGCTTCAAAAGCCAGGAACACGGCGGCAAGGGCTACAACCAGCTGGTGTTCGACGACACCGATGACCAGCTCCGCACGCAACTGGCCACGACGGAACAGGCCACCCAACTCAACCTCGGCCATGTGATTCACCAGCAGGACAACCGCCGCGGCAGCTTCCGCGGGCAGGGGTTCGAGCTGCGCACCGACGGTTATGCCGCGGTGCGCGGGCAAGCGGGGTTATTGCTGACCACCTATCGCGATGCCGTCACCAAGCGGGTGCTGCCGACTGGCGACAACGCCGCGGGCATCGCGCTGTTGCGGCAGGCGGGCGATCTGGTCAGGACGCTGAGCGATGGCGCGACCGCGCACCAGACCCAGGCCCTATCGACCGGAAAGGATGACGAGGCACCGCTGGCGAAGCAGGCCAAGGCCGCAGGCGGCATGGTCGATGGGCAATCGCTCGAAGCGGCCAAAGGCGACGCGGCCAGCGGCAATACCAGCACACCAGGCAAGGTGCCGCACCAGAGCGAGCCGATGGTCCACCTCAACGGCAGGGCCGGCGTTGCGATGGTGGCGGGACAGGACTTGCAGATTGCCAGTGGCGAAAGCGTCGTGATGGCCAGCGGGCAGGACCAGAGTATCGGCGTCGCGGGGCGGGCGCGCGTGCATGCAGGCAAGGCGATTGGCGTGGCGGCGGGATTGTCTGGGCCGGGCGAAGGAAACATCGGCCTGCAACTGACGGCAGGCCAGGATGATATCGATCTGCAGGCGCAGCATGACTTGCTGAAGCTGGCGGCGCGGCAGGACCTGACCATCGTCTCGGCGAATATGAATGTGGACTTTGCCGCGGCCAAGCGCATTCGTATTGCGACCGCCGGCGGGGCTGCCATCACCATCGAGGGCGGCAATATCACCTTTGAATGTCCGGGGCCGATTACCTATAAGGCGGCGCAGAGGAAGTTCGAAGGGCCGACCCATGCCTCAAGAGAGATGAATACGTGGCCGCAAACGCCGTTCGATGACGCCTACCTTTTGAGAGATGAAATCACCGGCGAGCCGCTGCGAAACGTCCAAGTTGAACTGCGCCGGAACGATGGCGCACGCATCAAACTTGTGACAGACAGCGAGGGGCGCTTGCCGAAGCAGCGAGGCATTTCGATGGAGCATGTTCAGCTGCGCGTACTTGGAAAGCACACACGTGACCAAGAGGGCTGAGGAGGCAATGCAAAACGAGCGCAATCCGTCCGATCCAGAAGTCGTGATATCGCGCACGCGCGATATCGACGGGCGACCGGTCTTTGACACACACCTGACACCCACCGAGGACACACGAACCAAGGTTATCGAGGCCAAGCTGCCCGCAGTGATCCCCATCGTGTTCCTGCCCGGCATCATGGGGACCAACCTGAAGAACAAGAAGACAGGCGATGCTGTCTGGCGGCCACCAAATATGAGCCTGAACCTCGCCGACATACTCGGTGTCGTCGCCGCTTTGGCGACATGGGGCACGCGAGGACCAAAGATGCGGCAGCAAATCCTGAAGGCGGAAGATGTGACTGTAGACGACGGAGGCTCTATTGACGTCGGGGAATCGGGACTCGCAAAGGAAACCGCGCGCAAGCGAGGCTGGGGCAGCGTGCTGCGCACCTCCTATAACCCGGTCATGGCGTTGTTGGAGGCGCGCACCAGCCGCATCGTTGCGAACCGCACACCACAGGATTGGTGGTCTACAGAGGGGCTGCGCCCGCCCGGCGACTTTGGTGAGGAAACCGGGCAGCCGCCATTGACGGAACCGGAACTGATGAACGCAGCACGCTATGACTTCGATGTCTGGTGCGCCGGCTACAACTGGCTCCAATCCAACCGAAAGTCCGCCGAAGACGTCAGGCAATACATCGAAAACACGGTGCTGAGGCATTACCGCGAACAGAAGCCGCCGGTACCAGCCGACAAGGTCATCCTGGTTACGCATTCCATGGGCGGGCTCGTTGCGCGCGCGCTTACGAATCTTGTCGGCTATGAGAAGGTGCTAGGTGTGGTCCATGGCGTGTTGCCGGCGACAGGGGCGCCGGCGATTTACCATCACATGCGTGCGGGCTATGAGGGACCTGAACAGTTGATTCTGGGCTCCAATGCTGGCGAGGTTACCGCTGTCGTAGCAAATTCAGCTGGCGCCTTGGAGCTATGCCCGACGTTCGATCATCGCGACGGCCAAGCTTGGTTGTTTTTGCAGAGCAATCATGGCGAGGTCGTCACGGATACAGCGGGCTTACCTTGTGCCTTCCCGCGCGCTGAAGACCCTTATGATGAAATCTACAAGAATCCAGCCTGGTACGGTCTTGTGCCAGAGGCGAACACAAAGTTCCTCAATTTGAGGGAAGACCTGTCTGACCACGAAGATTCAGAAGTAGACCCGCGCGGCAACTTCGGAAAGCTAATAGACCAAGTCGCTAGCTTTCATCGTGATCTCGCTGGGCAATATCATCCAGTAACTTACGTACACTATGGTGCAGATGATTCCAAGCCAATGCATAGCTGGCAAGATATTGTCTGGCGTGGCAATCCACACGCCTTCCCAACATCGGCCTTTCCGGCGGATGACGATGGCAATGGCCGCTATCGGCATAGAGCGTTGACGGGCGCCCCCGCGCTAACTGTGACACGCGGCCACGGTGATGGGACAGTACCCGCCTTTTCCGGCCAGGCACCACGTGATGCTGGAGTCGAGGCAAGTTTCCGGCACGGATCGAATGGCACGGGTCCCGAGAACGCTGGTCGCAAAGGCTACGATCACCAAGGTAGCTACAACGATCCCAGGGCGCGATGGGCGACGCTATACGGCATTGCCAAGATTGCCCAACTGGCCGACTGGCACTCGAGTGACAAATGAAGACATCGCGTTCGTTCGCTACGGTAATTGCTGCTTGCCTAACGTTGGCACTTGCCAGCATTAGCTACGGGCAATCGATGACACGGAGCCCTTCGATGGACAAATCGGGCTGGAAGACATACTGCTTTGGGCGCTACCTCGTTGAGCTCCCCCCACAAGCGAAAGTCAGCGCAACCTACAAAGTCTGGGGCAACGAAATCTCGCCGATACCAGGACTGACTCCCGGTACGCTTCGCTCAATGATCGACCAGCGAGAGAAGGAACTGAGAGCAGCACATCACGAGACGCAAGGCTCGATGTTTGTCAGTAGGACGATGGTTGGCGACGGCTCGGAAGTCTTATTGTCATGGTCATTGCCATACAGCAAGGCCATGCTGAGCGGAAATACGTACCTTGTTTCAACGGATCCGTGGCGCGCATTTAAATATGGAGGAGGTGTCTCCCCTGGTAGAGAGCCGATAGCCCTTCGACACTCGAAGACATTGGCCGCCAACATCCGCTCCCGCGCCGGCAACGAAATCCCCACCGGCCCCGGCTTCTGCATCGACCAAGGCTTTATCGCCGGCAACGACTACCGTTCGGAGAGCGTGCAGGTGGGCATCACGCTGCCCCAACATCCCAACGCCTTCATCAGCTTTGACGCCAGCACCGGCGCCGAGGAAGACCGATTGCTCGAACGCGTTGACAACTTCCTGACCAAGGCAGTACTCGGTCCGCTCGCCGGCCTGAAGGTATTGCGCAAGCGCGAACGCAATGTCGGTGCGATTCCCGCGGAAGAGTACGCAACCGCCGCGACGGGCAATGGCCAGCGTGTTTATGTATTCGCCTGGGAATCCCAAGGAAAAAACAAGTCCTTGTCCGAGCAAAATGTGTCGGCCGGCCTGCGCGTGCTCGAGCAGCCGGTGGACAGTCCGCAGACACCGTATCAGCCGGCATTCCAGTCAGATGACGATGCGCTGCAGCTATGGGATGCCATCATCGACTCCATCCGCCTGCGCCCCGGCGCAGTCTAGCGCCGTCCTACTCCCCTTGCCGCGCCGTGTGCGCCAGCAGCCAGTCCGTCACGGCATCGCGGTCGCCGCGAAAGACGATGCGGGCCTCGCGCTGGGCGCGCTGGTAGTCATACATCGGGTCGTAGTAGTCGCGCAGCAGCACTTCGATCCAGCCGCGGTGCAGCGCTACCTCGCCGCATTCGGCCTGCCGCGCCAGCGCCTGGTCCAGCAGCGCCGATAGCTTGCCGTAGCGCGCGCCGCCAAGGCGCGGGGCGATCGCGGCCATGGCTTGGCGCAGGCGCGTGGCGTAGGCGGCGAAGCCTTGCGCGCTGCCCTGCGTGTCGATGAATTCCGCCGCCAGGCCTTGCACGTAGTCGCGCAGCACGCGTTCGACGCGGGCGTCGAACGGCGCTTCCAGCCAGACCAGCGGACTGGCCTGCATGCGCTGCGACAGTGCCTGCGGCACGTCGCGGCTGCCGATGAAGCGGCCTTCATCTTCCACCACCAGCGCACGCCAGCCAGCGTCGAGATGCCGCAGCACGTCGATGGCGAGGGCGTTTTCGAAGTCGATCTGCTGCGGCTGCGGCAGCGCGCGGCGGCCGAACGCTGAGCCGCGGTGGCGCGCATGGCTTTCCAGGTCGATCGACGCGGGCACGTCGGCCAGCACATCGGTCTTGCCGCTGCCGGTCAGCCCGCCCACCACGAACCAGGTCTGCGTTGCTGCCGCGGAATCGATGGTCTCGATCAGGAAGCCGCGCATGGCCTTGTAGCCGCCGCTCACGCGCGGATAGTCGATGCCCGCGTCGCGCAGCCACTGCTGTACCAGCTGCGAGCGCAGCCCGCCGCGGAAGCAATACAGGTAGCCGTCCGGATGCGCATGCGCAAATTCGGCCCAGGCGGCAATGCGCGCCGCCTTGCGCTGGCCGGACACCAGCTGGTGGCCGAGTTCGATCGCCGCCTGCTGGCCCTTCTGCGCATAGCACAGGCCGACCTCGTGGCGCTCGGCATCGTCCATCAGCGGCAGGTTGACGGCGCCGGGGAAGGCCCCGCGGGCGAACTCCAGCGGCGCGCGCACGTCCAGCATGGCGACGCCGCTCAGAAACAGCGTGCGGAAATCGGCGGTATCCGGGCGCATCAGCGGATCTCTACGGCCAGGGCGGCGCGCGCCACCATCTCGCCGATGGGGGCCAGGTCCAGTCCCAGGCGCTGGCATTCGGCCAGGAATTCGGCTTCGCCAGCCGGCTCGACCGCGACCAGCAGGCCGCCGCTGGTCTGCGGATCGCACAGCAGCGCGCGTTGCGCCTCGGAGAGCGGCGCGATGCGGTGCCCGTAGCTGTCGAAGTTGCGCTGGGTGCCGCCCGGCACGCAGCCCTGGGCGATGTAGTCGGCCACGTCATCCAGCACCGGCACCGCGGCATGGTCGAGGCGCGCGGTCAGGCCGCTGCCGTCGGCCATTTCGACCAGGTGGCCGAGCAGCCCGAAACCGGTGACGTCGGTCATCGCGCGCACGCCGGGCAGGCGTCCGAAGGCGCTGCCGGGCTTGTTGAGCACGCACATCCAGTCGCGCGCCAGATGGCGGTTGTCGGCGCGCAGCAGCCCCTTCTTCTCGGCCGTGGTCAGCACGCCGATGCCGAGCGGCTTGGTCAGGTAGAGCCGGCAGCCGGGCGTGGCGGTGTCGTTGCGCTTCATGTGCGCGCGCTCGACCAGCCCCGTTACCGCCAGGCCGAAGATGGGCTCGGGCGCGTCGATCGAATGGCCGCCCGCCAGCGGAATGCCGGCGTCGTCGCACGCGCGGCGCCCACCGGCCACGACTTCGCGCGCCACCTCGGGCGGCAGCACGTTCACCGGCCAGCCCAGGATGGCGATGGCCATCAGCGGGTCGCCGCCCATGGCGTAGATGTCGCTGATCGCGTTGGTGGCGGCAATGCGCCCGAAGTCGAACGGGTCGTCGACGATGGGCATGAAGAAGTCGGTGGTCGAAACCACCCCGCGCTCGCCGTCGGCGCCGTCCAGCGCATACACCGCCGCGTCATCGCGCGAGGCATTGCCGACCCACAGGCGCGGGTCCAGATGCTGCGCGCCGCTGCCGGCCAGGATCACGTCGAGCACCTTGGGGGAGATCTTGCAGCCGCAGCCGGCACCGTGGCTGTACTGGGTCAGGCGGATGGGACTGGTCATGAACGTGGGCTCCGCGCGGCGCGCCGGCGGGTCAGGAGCCTTGGCCCCGCCGGCGACGCCTGGATGAAGAGAGGAATTGGAATGAGAAGGGTTACTCCCCGCAGGCGAGCAACCAGGCGGCACCGAATGGCGCCGCGCGCTGGGGCGGGCCGCCCACCGGAGCGGCCGCGCCGAAGACGGCGGCTTATTGCTCGCCCGGCTCCATCTGCGATTGCAGGTAGTTCTGCAGCCCGACCTTGTCGATCAGGTCCAGCTGCGTTTCCAGGTACTCGATATGTTCCTCGGTATCGGTGAGGATATCGACCAGAATTTCGCGGCTGACGTAGTCGCCGACCGATTCGCAGTAGGCAATGCCTTCCTTGACGGTGGTGTGCGCGGTCTGTTCCAGCTTCAGGTCGCACTTGAGCATCTCGGGGGTGTCTTCGCCGAGCAGCAGCTTGTGCAGGTCCTGCAGGTTGGGCAGGCCGTCCAGCATCAGGATGCGGTCGATCAGGCGGTCGGCGTGCTTCATCTCGCCGATCGATTCCTTGTACTCCACGTCGCCGAGCTTCTTCAGGCCCCAGTGGCGATACATGCGGGCATGCAGGAAATACTGGTTGATCGCGGTCAGCTCGTTCTTGAGCTGGGCGTTCAGATGCTGGATGACCTTCTTGTCACCTTTCATTGGCGGCTCCTGTTGCATCGGGCCCGCGCAAAAACACGAAACGGCGCCAATGGCGCCGTGCAGTCAGAAAAAAAGAAAAATGCGCAAAAACGCGCCGTGAACTGAAGCTTCAGTTCATGGGCGCGTTCAGGCCACCAGCGCCTTGCGCTGGTCGTTCGCGACTGCCGGGTCCCGAGTGTCCATTATGGTACATGGGCCCGAAGCGGAACAGGAAGAAATCTCCACAACCTGGATGCTGGCAAGAGTCGCCACCGTGACATTGCGTACCGCGGCCACGCCTTCCTGCAATACCTGCTGCGCGCAGTCGCGGCAACGGCCGCAGCACGTGCCGACGCCGAGCGTTTCAGCCAGTTCGTCGAGGGTTTCGACGCCAAGGTGCGCGGCACCGTGGATCTCACGATCGGTGATCTGGTTGCAGATGCAGACGTACACAAGTCCCTCCGTTGGGGTGCGGGACACCGGCATGTCCCTGCGAATGAACGTCAGAATATCAGAGATCAATAATGATAACAATTCCCATTAAGCCACATCGACACAGGTCGGGAACACGTCACTGGACGCAAAACGAAGGCGGCTGACACAACACTTTTCCATCTGTGGAAGTGCCGCGCCAGCCGCCTTTTTGCCTCAGAAAACCCTGATGTCTTCAGGGTCGTGCGATCTGCCGCAGCACCGCGGCCTGTTCCTCGGGGTCGTAGGCCTGCAGCAGCTGGTCGACCAGCGGTTCGAGCCGTTCGCAGTGGGCGTGCAGGATTTCCTGCTTGACCCGCAGTAGTTGCGACGGGTGCATGGAGAACTCGCGCAGCCCCATGCCAAGCAGCAGCCGCGTCATCGACGGGTCGCCCGCCATCTCGCCGCACACCGCCACCGGCACGCCGGCGCGATTGGCTTCGCGGATGGTGCGTGCCACCAGTTGCAGCACCGCCGGATGCAGCGGGTCGAACAGGTGCGCCACCGCGTTGTCGGCGCGGTCGATGGCCAGCGTGTACTGGATCAAATCATTGGTGCCGATGGACAGGAAGTCCATCTTGCGCAGGAACAGCGGCAGCAGCAGCACCGCCGCGGGAATCTCGATCATGGCCCCGACCTTCATGCCGGGGTCGTAGGGCTCGCCGCGCTCGTCCAGCTGGCGCTTGGCCTTGGCGATCAGCGCCAGGGTCTGGTCGATCTCGCTGGCATGCGCCAGCATCGGCACCAGCAAGCGCACCGGGCCGAAGGCCGAGGCGCGCAGCAGCGCGCGCAGCTGGGTCAGGAACATGCCCGGCTCCGACAGCGACCAGCGGATCGCGCGCAGGCCCAGCGCCGGGTTCAGCGCGGTCTCGAAGTCATCGCCGCGGCCGTCGCCGCGGGCGTCGAGCGGCTTGTCGGCGCCGATATCGATGGTGCGGATAGTCACCGGCAGCCCGTGCATGGCGTCGACCGCGCCGCGATAGGCCTGGAACTGCTCGTCTTCGCCGGGGAGTTCGTCGCGCCGGTTCATGAACAGGAACTCGGAACGGAACAGGCCGACGCCGACCGCGCCGGCGGCCAGGGCCGGGCCCGCATCCTCGGCCATCTCGATATTGGCCAGCAGCTCGATCTCGATCCCGTCCAGCGTCACCGCGGGAGTATGGCGCAGGCGCTGCAGGCGCTTCTTTTCCAGCACCCGCTCGCTCTGCCGGTGGCGGTATTCCTCGAGGATGATGGCGGTGGGGTCGACGATCACCAGGCCGGCGTCGCCGTCGATGATGATCCAGTCATCCTGGCGGATCAGCTCGCTTGCGCACTGCACGCCGACCGCGGCCGGGATGTCCAGGCTGCGCGCAACGATGGCGGTATGCGAGGTGCGTCCGCCCAGGTCGGTGACAAAGCCGTGGAACACGGTGTGGCGGAACTGCAGCATGTCGGCCGGCGCGATATCGTGCGCCACCACGATCACGCCCGGGGCGGGCTCGCCGTCGGCGGCGAGCGCGGGCACCGGCGCCGGCACCAGCACCGGGGCGCCGGCCAGCGCCTTCAGGATGCGCTCCACCACCTGCTGGATGTCGGCCTTGCGCTCGCGCAGGTATTCGTCCTCGATCTCGTCGAACTGGCGCATCAGCTCTTCGAGGCGCGTGGTCAGTGCCCACTCGGCGTTGTAGCGCCGGCCCCGGATCAGCGCCTCGGGCTCGCGCGCGAGCGCCTCGTCGTCGAGGATCATCGCGTGCACGTCGAGGAAGGCGCCCAGCTCTTCGGGCGCATCGCGCGGCAGGTCGCGCTTGAGCGCGGCCAGTTCGGCGCGCACCGCGGCGCGCGCGGCGCGCAGGCGTTCTACCTCGGCGTCGAGCTGCTCTTCATCGACCAGGTAGTGCGACACGTCTAGCGCCGCGGGCGCGAGCAGGTGCGCGCGCCCGATGGCGACGCCGCGCGAGACCGGGATGCCGTGCAGGGCGAAAGGCATGTACCGCTCCGTCAGGAACGTTGATCAATTCGGGTCAAGGCCGCGGCCTCACTCCCCTTCACCAAAGCGGTTGGCAATCAGTGCCAGCAGCGCGTCCATCGCCTCCTGCTCGTCGGGGCCCTCGGTCTCGATCGTCACCGTCGAGCCGATTCCGGCGGCCAGCATCATTACGCCCATGATGCTCTTGGCATCGACCTGGCGTCCGTTGCGGGACATCTTGACCTGGCTGACGAAGCTGCCGGCGAGCTGGGTCAGCTTGGCGGACGCGCGTGCGTGCAGTCCGAGTTTATTGATGATGGTGGTGTCCCTCTGCAGCATATTTGTCGGGATGATTGGCGGTTTGATTCTGGACGGTGGTGGTGCCGACCTGCAGCACGCCCTGCGAGCCGCCGGCCAGCGCCTTGGTGGCGAGCTGGTCCAGCTTTTCGGCCCGGTAGCAGATGGCACGGACCAGCATGGGAAGGTTGACGCCGGCCAGCACGCGCACGCGGCCCGGCTCGGCCAGGCGCGCGGCGATATTGGCGGGGGTGGCGCCGAAGATGTCGGTCAGGACCAGCGCGCCGTTGTCTTCGCAGATGGCGTCCAGCCGGCGCCGGGCTTCGGCCAGCACGGCGGCGGGATCGGCATCGGGAAGGACGTCGATGGCTTCCAGCCGCTGCGGCTGGCCACAGTAGACGTGGGCGGCGCAATCGCGCAGGGCTGAAGCCAGCGGGGTGTGCGCGATGATCAGGATGCCTGCCATGATGGTGAATCCGTTGGATTGCCCCGATTGTAGCAGGCGCCCCCCGCGCTCCCGCCGCCGGCCGGGACTGGCGGCGGCTAGCTGCCGGCAGCGCTGACGGCGTGCTCGAGCGCGTCGATGAACATCGCCGCGACATGGAAGCCGGTCTGCTGGGTGATCTCCTGGAAACAGGTCGGGCTCGTCACATTGACCTCGGTCAGGTAGTCGCCGATCACGTCCAGGCCGACCAGCAGCAGGCCCTGCTCCCACAGCCCCGGCGCCAGCGCCTCGGCAATCTCGCGGTCGCGCCGGCTCAGTTCCTGGGCGCGGCCGGTGCCCCCGGCGGCGAGGTTGCCGCGCACTTCGCCGGCCATCGGCACGCGCGCCAGCGAATACGGCACGGGCACGCCGCCGATCAGCAGCACGCGCTTGTCGCCGTCCTTGATCGCCGGGATATAGCGCTGCACCATCAGCGAACGGGCGCCGTCCTGGCCCAGCGTCTCGACGATCGCGGCCAGGTTCATGCCGTCCGCGCCGACGCGGAACACGCCCATGCCGCCCATGCCGTCGAGCGGCTTGACGATGATGTCGCGATGCTCGGCGTGGAAATCGCGGATGCGCGCCAGGTCGCGCGTGACCAGCGTCGGCGTGATGAACTCCGGGTACTGGGCAATCGCCAGCTTCTCGGAATGGTCGCGGATCGCGCGCGGCTTGTTGAAGACCCGCGCGCCCTGCGCCTCGGCCAGCTCCAGCAGCCAGGTGCTGGTCACGTATTCCATGTCGAAGGGCGGGTCCTTGCGCATCAGCACCGCGTCGAAGGCCGACAGCGGCTCGAGCGCGCTGTTGCCTTCGCGGTACCAGGCGCCATCCTCGCCGGTCAGGTGCAGGCGCGTGGCCACGGTCTCGACCGTGCGCCCGGACAGCGCCAGCTGCGGCTGCAGGCACCAGTACAGCTCATGGCCGCGCGCGGCGGCCTCGGCCATCATGGCGTAGGTGGAGTCCTTGTAGGTCTTGAAGGTCTCCAGCGGATCGGTGATGAAGAGGATGCGCATGGTGGCGTTCAGATGATCGGGTTGGGGTCGGTCTTCTCGAGCTCCAGCGACGCCGCCAGCAAGGCCAGCCGCGCCACCACGCCATACATGTAGAAGCGGTTCGGCACCGCCGCGCCAGGCTTGGCGTGGCTGTCCGGGATGCCGTTGGGCGCGAACGCCAGCGGCACGAAGTGCATGCCGGGCGCGTTCAGGTTCTCGTCGTTGCCGCGGCCGGTGTGCACGCGGTAGAAGCCGCCCACCACGTAGCGGTCGATCATGTACACCACCGGCTCGGCCACGGCCTCGTTGACCTTCTCGAAGGTGTGCACGCCCTCCTGGATGATGACGTCGCTGACCTCCAGGCCCTCCTTGACCACGCTCATCTTGTTGCGTTCCTTGCGGTTCAGGCCCTTGATCTCGGACGGGTCGCGCACGGTCATGATGCCCATGCCATAGGTGCCGGCATCGGCCTTGACTACCACGTACGGGGTTTCCTTGATGCCGTACTCGCGGTACTTCTTGGCGATCTTCTTCAGCACGCCTTCGACAGCGTCGGCCAGTTCCTCCTCGCCCACGCGCTCGTGGAAATTCACGCCGGTGGTGCGCGCAAAGTACGGGTTGACCATCCACGGGTCGATGTCGATCAGCTTGGCGAACTTCTTCGCCACCTCGTCATAGGCGGCAAAGTGGCTGCTCTTGCGGCGCGTGGACCAGCCGGCGTGCAGCGGCGGCAGCAGGTATTGCTCGTTGATGTTTTCCAGGATCGGCGGAATGCCGGCCGACAGGTCGTTGTTGAGCAGGATCGAACAGGGGTCGAAGTCCTTCAGCCCCAGCCGGCGGCCCTTGGTGCCCAGGCGCGCCAGGGGCTCGACCACCAGCGTCTGGCCGTCGGGCAGCTCGATCGGGGTCGGCTCGGTGATTTCCTCGGAAAGCGAGCCCAGGCGCACGTTCAGACCCGCCTGGCGCATGATCAGCGACAGCCGCGCCACGTTCTGCAGGTAGAACATATTGCGGGTGTGGCGCTCGGGGATCAGCAGCAGGTTCTTGGCGTCCGGGCAGATCTTCTCGATCGCCGCCATCGCCGCCTGCACCGCCAGCGGCAGCATCTCGGGGGCGAGGTTGTTGAAGCCGCCCGGGAACAGGTTGGTATCGACCGGCGCCAGCTTGAAGCCGGCGTTGCGCAGGTCCACCGAGCAATAGAACGGCGGCGTATGCTCCTGCCATTCCAGCCTGAACCAGCGCTCGATGGACGGCGTGGCGTCCAGGATCTTCTTTTCCAGTTCGAGCAGCGGACCGTTCAGCGCGGTGATGAGATGCGGGACCATATCCATCCTATAGATCGTCTTAATCGTTCGCCCCGATTGTAGAGGAACGGCCAAACAGGCGCTGGCACACCCTTTATAAGGATATGCAGCGCCTGGCATAAGGGATAACGATATGGCGATGGCCGGCGCGAAATAAAGGGGAAGTGCCGGCGCGGCGAACTGGCAAAAAAAAGCGCGGCATCGCCGCGCTTTTAAATGGCCTGACAGATACGGGGAGCGTTCTGCAGGTGGAGGAAACTGCCTCAATGGCAATGTATGTGCGCCGCACATTAAATACAATTGAAGCTTTTTAAGATCGGAGTTAAGCACTTTGCGAAAAGCCCGCGCGGGGCGCGGGGAGATTGCCGGCGTGGCCGCGCCGGCGCTGCGTTTGCCGGTATCGGCCGAAGTGAAAACGGATCCCCGGCGACGCTGGCCGGCCTGCGGATCAGCCGCCGTCCGCCCTGCTAATGTCTGCAACATCAGTCAGCGCAGCAACATAAAAAAGCCCGGCACGCGGCCGGGCAAAACTCCTGAGAGCAGATTCCCAATCAGCTCTCCAGCACAACACGGTTCCGATCAGCCTTCGTACGCGGTTTCGCCGTGCGAGGTGATATCCAGGCCTTCGCGCTCTTCGTCTTCCGGCACGCGCAGGCCGATCAGCATGTCAACCAGCTTGTAGGCGACGAAGGCGACCACGCCGGACCACACCACGGTGGTCAGCACGCCTTCGAACTGCACCCACAGCTGGCCGGCGATGGAGTAGTCGTCCGCCACCTTGTTGGCGACGTAGTCATAGATGCCGGTGCCGCCCAGGCTGGGCGCGGCGAACACGCCGGTCAGCAGCGCGCCGACGATGCCGCCCACGCCGTGCACGCCGAACACGTCCAGCGAGTCGTCCATGCCCAGCATGCGCTTCAGTCCGGTCACGCCCCACAGGCACAGCAGGCCGGCCACCAGGCCCATCACGATCGAGCCCATCGGGCCGACGAAGCCCGCCGCCGGGGTGATCGCCACCAGCCCCGCCACCGCGCCCGACGCGCCGCCCAGCATCGACGGCTTGCCCTTGCCGATCCACTCGCCGAAGGTCCACGCCAGCACCGCCGCGCAGGTCGCCAGCAGCGTGTTGACGAAGGCCAGTGCGGCACCGGCGCTGGCTTCCAGGCCCGAGCCGGCGTTGAAGCCGAACCAGCCGAACCACAGCAGCGAGGCACCGACCATGGTGAAGGTCAGGCTGTGCGGACGGATCGCCTCGCGGCCGAAGCCGATGCGCTTGCCGAACATGAAGGCACCGACCAGGCCCGCCACGGCGGCGTTGATGTGCACCACGGTGCCGCCGGCATAGTCCAGCGCGCCCTTCTGGAACAGCCAGCCCGACTTGGCGGTCGCGGCAGCGCCAGCGGCGGCGTCGGTGTAGGCGTCAGGACCCGGCCAGAACCAGACCATGTGCGCCATCGGGATGTAGGCGAAGGTGAACCACAGCACCACGAACACCAGCACCGCCGAAAAGCGCGCGCGCTCGGCGAAGGCGCCGATGATCAGGCCGCAGGTGATGCAGGCAAAGGCGCACTGGAAGGCAAAGAAGCCCAGTTCGGGGATCACCACGCCCTTGCTGAAGGTGGCGGCCATGGCTTCCACCGTCAGCCCCTTCATGAAGAGCCGGTCGGTGCCGCCGAAGAACGCATTGCCCTCGGTGAAGGCGAAGCTGTAGCCATAGACCGCCCACAGCAGCGCCACCAGCGAGAAGATCACCAGGCACTGCATCAGCACCGACAGCATGTTCTTGGAACGGACCAGGCCGCCGTAGAACAGCGCCAGCCCGGGCAGCGTCATCAGGATGACGAAGGCCGTGGCGACCAGCAGCCACGCGACGTCACCCTTGTTCGGGACCGGCGCCGCCGGCGCGGCGGTCTCCGCGGGTGCGGCGGCAGCGGGCGTGGCCGCCGGCGTTGCGGCGGCCGGGGCAGCAGCAGCAGCCGGGGCCGCTGCGGCCGCCGCGGCGGGGGCCGAGGCCTCGGCCGCGGGCTTGTCCTGCGCGGCGGCCGGGGTGGCAATGCCCACGCCGGCCGTGCCCACGGCCAGCGCCATCGCGCCCGCGGTCAGGAATCGCTTGATCCAGGTTTTCATGGAATTCACCTTTGTCTCTATGCTGTCTTGGGTCACAGGGCATCGCCGCCGGTCTCGCCGGTGCGGATGCGGATGACCTGCTCGATCGGGGCCACGAAGATCTTGCCGTCGCCGATCTTGCCGGTGCGGGCGGACTTCTCGACCGCCTCGATGGCGCGCTCGACCACGTCGTCGGGCACCGCCACCTCGATCTTCACCTTGGGCAGGAAGTCGACGATGTATTCGGCGCCGCGGTACAGCTCGGTGTGGCCCTTCTGGCGGCCGAAGCCTTTCACTTCGGTCACGGTGATGCCGGACACGCCCACGTCCGACAGCGCTTCGCGCACCTCGTCGAGCTTGAACGGCTTGATGACTGCGATGATGAGTTTCATCAGGATTCTCCTGGGAGCGGACCGGCATCAGCCCGCCCGGGCTGCGTCAGAGTTAGAAAGTCTTGGTGATCGAGGCCCACGCCGCGGCCTTGCCCAGGTAGCGGCCGCGGTTGGCGCTGGTATAGGCCACTTCCTTGGCGTTGGTGTCGACATAGGCGACCGCCAGCGCGAAGCCCTTGCCCAGGTCCTTGGTCAGGCCGATCTTCCAGTCGGTGTACGAGGCGTCGCTGTTGTGCTTCACGCCCTGGTAGCCGACGTGCGCGTTCAGCGTCAGGTCCCAGAAGTTCAGCGGCACGTTGGCGGTGAGGTCGACGTAGTAGCTGTTCTTGCTGTCGGCCCAGCCGAACAGGTTGGTGACCGAGTGCGAGTACTTCAGCATGACCGGACCCCAGCCGAGGCCTGCATACAGTTCGGTGGTGTACGGGCGCGGGTTGTTGTAGCCGCCCGGGTAGTAGTACTCGAGCACGCCCAGGTCATAGGCGAATTCGGTGCCGGCCACCTTGAAGGTGTTCTTGAAGCCGCCGTAGAAGTCCATCTCGACCGGCGCCGACACGGCCGGGTTGGCATCTTCCAGCCAGCTGATGCTGGAGTTCCAGTTGCCCAGATAGAAGCCGCTTTCGTGCGCGTAGTCGAAACCGCCCTGGATCGCCGGACGCAGGTTGGTCTGGCTGATGCCGCGGTAGCGGTAGTCCGTCACCAGCGACACGTTGGCCGTGAACGTATGCGGCGAGGCCGGCTCGGCAGCCGGGGCCGCGGCGTCGGTGCTCTGCGCCAGGGCGCCGCCGGCGGCACTGGCCAGGACCACCGCGCTGACTGCAAGGGCCAACTTCTTCATGAGGCTTTTCTCCTTTTCCTGATGGCTTGGATTTCGTTTAGTTGGATTCCGGTAAAACTCTGAGGCAGCTCGGCATCACTACTGCAACTGCCGTGCCACCCTGCGGAAAGCAGCGGTCCCAGCGCAGCGGCGCGCGCTGGCCAGCCGCCGGGGCAACCGCGGATCCGCCCCGCGGCACGGCCAGATCGGGTTAAATGGTGTGAACGGCGCGGCGCCGGTGCTTTCGCCGGCGTGCCGCTGGGGCGATAATCGAGGTCTGACGGTGGCTGCGTACGGCCCCGGCGCACCGGACCCGCCCGCATTCAGGGCGCCCAATTCCTGTGCGAAAGCGCGCCATACGCCAGATGCCCACCCGGATTGGCACCACTCAGGTGCGCAAAGGAGAAACCATGAAACCGACCGACCTCTTCAACGACCTGCAGAACAAGGTCAGCGAGGCGCTGCGCAATTCGCCGGCAAGGGACATCGAGAAAAACGTGCGCAGCATGATGACCCAGGGCTTTGCCCGGCTGGACCTGGTCACGCGCGAGGAATTCGACGTGCAGTCGCAGGTGCTGGCGCGCACCCGCGCCCGCCTGGAGGAACTGGAAAGCCGCGTGGCCGAGCTGGAGCGCCGCGCCGGCATCCCGCCCGGCGCCGGCTCGGTGGACTCGACCGGGGGCGCGTGAGCACGCCGGTCGCACCGCAAACACCCAGCCTGTCTGACGGCCGCCAGTCCTGGCGGCCTTTTTCGTTAACAGTTTCGTGCGGGTCGATGCCATGAGCCTTGCCGTCCTTCGCAGCCGGGCCCTGACCGGCATCGCCGCGCCGCCGGTGCGGGTCGAGACCCACCTGGCCAACGGCCTGCCGGCCTTCACCATCGTCGGCCTGGCCGACACCGGCGTGCGCGAAAGCCGCGAGCGCGTGCGCGCCGCCATCCTCAACAGCGGCTATGAATTTCCCAACCGCCGCATCACCGTCAACCTGGCCCCGGCCGACCTGCCCAAGGAATCCGGCCGTTTCGACCTTGCCATCGCGCTGGGCATCCTGGCGGCCAGCGGCCAGATCCCGGCCGATGCGCTGGACCTGCACGAATTCGCCGCCGAGCTGTCGCTGTCCGGCGAACTGCGGCCGGTGCGCGGCGCGCTGGCGATGGCGATGGGGCTGGCGCGCGACAACGCCGGGCGCGCCGCCGCCGGCGCGGCGCCACGCGCCTTCCTGGTCGCCGCGGGCAACGGCGCCGAAGCCGCGCTGATCGAAGACCTGGCCGTGCACGCGGCCGCCACGCTGCGCCAGGCCTGCGACCACCTCGGCCCGCGCGACGACGCGCGGCTGCCGCGCGCCATGCCGCCGCTGCTGCCCGCCTGCGCCGGGCTCGGCCCGGACATGCGCGATGTGCGCGGCCAGGCGCAGGCGCGCCGCGCCATGGAGGTGGCGGCAGCGGGCCAGCATTCCGTGCTGCTGGTGGGCCCGCCCGGCACCGGCAAGTCGATGCTGGCGCAGCGCCTGCCCGGCCTGCTGCCGCCGATGTCGCTGCAGCAGGCACTGGAAGCCGCCGCGGTGATGAGCCTGACCCCGGGCGGCTTCCGCGCCGAGGCCTGGGGCCTGCGTCCGTGCCGGGCGCCGCACCATACCGCGTCGGGCCCGGCCATGGTCGGCGGCGGCGGCAATCCGCGCCCGGGCGAGATCTCACTCGCGCACCACGGCGTGCTGTTCCTCGACGAACTGCCCGAATTCGACCGCCGCGTGCTCGAAGTCCTGCGCGAGCCGCTAGAATCCGGCCGCATCACCATCGCCCGCGCCAACGGCCACGCCGACTTCCCCGCCTGCTTCCAGTTCGTCGCGGCGATGAACCCCTGCCCGTGCGGCTACCTCGGTCATCCCGACCGGCCCTGCCGCTGCACGCCCGACCAGGTGCGGCGCTACCAGTCGCGCATCTCCGGCCCCATGCTCGACCGCATCGACCTGCAGGTCGAAGTGCCCGCGCAGGACCAGGGAGAAATGCTCGACGGCCCGCCCGGCGAAGCCAGCGCCGCGGTGCGCGCGCGCGTGCTGGCCGCGCGCGAACGGCAGCTTGCGCGCCAGGGCAAGCCCAACAATGAGCTGGGCGGGCGCGAGATCGAGCAGCATTGCGCCATGGACCCACAGGCGCAGGCGCTGTTGCGCGGCGCGATGACGCGGCTGGCATGGTCGGCGCGCTCGTACTTCCGCGTGCTAAAGGTGGCGCGCACCATCGCCGACCTGGCCGGGGCCGAGCTGCTGAACGCCGCGCACGTGGGCGAGGCCATCCAGTACCGGCGCGCGCTGCGAATGGCCGGCTAGCGCAAATCCGGCGGCAGCGCCGGCCACGCGTGGCGAAGGCCCGCTCGCGCTACGGCGATGCCGCCGGGCCTTGGCCTCAGGCCTCCTCGGACCATTGCACGCCCTCGCGCGCCATGAACGCCGACGACGCCGCCGGGCCCCAGGTGCCGGCGGTATAGGGCCGCGGCCCCTCGTCCTGCGCGCGCCACGCCTCCAGGATCGGGTCGACCCAGGTCCAGGCGGCCTGCAGCTCGTCGCGCCGCACGAACAGCGCCAGCCGGCCGCGGATCACGTCGAGCAGCAGGCGTTCGTACGCTTCGGCGCGGCGCGTGGTGAAGGCCGAATCCAGGTTCAGCGCCAGGCTCAGCGGCTTGAGCTTCATGCCCTCGCCCGGCTGCTTCACCATCAGCGTCAGCCGCACCGCTTCTTCCGGCTGCAGCCGGATCACCATGCGGTTGGGCTGCAGCGTGCTGCCGGGGTCGAAGATCGAATGGGGCACCTCGGCAAAGTGGATCACCACCTCGGTCACGCGCTCCTGCATGCGTTTGCCGGTGCGCAGGTAGAACGGCACCTGGTTCCAGCGCCAGGTGCCCAGCTCGGCGCGCATCGCGACAAAGGTCTCGGTGCGGCTGTCGGGCGGAATTCCCGCTTCCTGCAGGTAGCCTGGCACCAGCTCGCCGCCGATGGCGCCGGCGGTGTACTGGCCGCGCACGGTATTGCGGCGCACGTCCTCGGGCGACATCGGCCGCAGCGAGCGCAGCACCTTGAGCTTTTCATCGCGCACCGCGTCGGAGTCGAGCGATGCCGGCGGTTCCATCGCCAGGATGCTGACCAGCTGCAGCAGGTGGTTCTGCACCATGTCGCGCATGGCGCCGGCCTCGTCGTAGAAGCCGCCGCGCGTGCCCACGCCCACGGTCTCGGCCACGGTGATCTGGATGCTGCGCACGAACGGCGTGCGCCACAGCGGCTCGAAGATCGAGTTGCCGAAGCGCAGCGCCATCAGGTTCTGCACCGTCTCCTTGCCCAGGTAGTGGTCGATCCGGTAGGTGCGGTCCTCGCTGAAGTAGCGGCTGACCACCTCGCCGATGCCGATCGCCGAGGCCAGGTCCACGCCCAGCGGTTTTTCCAGCACCAGCCGGGTATCGTCGGCAATCAGCCCGTGGCTGGCCAGGTTGTCGCAGGTGGCGGCGAACAGCCCCGGCGGCATCGCCATGTAGTAGATCCGCAGCGCATCGTTGCGCAGCTGCGCGGCCAGCGCGGGATAGTCGCTGGCCTGCCCGGCGTCGACGTGCACGAAGTCCAGCCGCTGCAGGAAGGCCTGCCATTTGCCCGTTTCGAGATAGCGCGCATCGACAAAGGGTTGTGCGCTTTGGTCGGCAAAATTGACAAAGGCCTCGCGGTCCCAGCGGTGCCGGCCCACGCCGACGATGCGGGTGCCCTCCGGCAGGTTGCCGTCGCGGTGGCACATGTAGAGCGAGGGCAGCAGCTTGCGCGCCGACAGGTCGCCGGCGCCGCCGAAGATGACGAGGTCAAGCGGCCGGGCGTCGGCAGTGCCGAAGGCAGAGGTGCGGGTGGTTGGCATGACGGGCTCCTTGCGTGCCGGTGGGGCGTGGGGTGTTGGGCGGCGGCGGGCGGGGCAAGCCGGCGGTTCTTGCCGTGTCCGCGCGCACGGCCCGGTCAGCGGGTCTCGGTCACCTTGCGCAGGTATTGCGGCTGGTCGGGATTGCGCCCGCGCGCCAGGGCCAGCGCGTGCGCGGCGACATAGAAGCTCTGGATCGCACAGAGCGGATCCAGCAGCGCTTCGCCTGCCGGCACCAGCGGCAACGCCACCGGACCACCCGCATCATCCGTGCCAGCCGGTGCGGCCAGCAGCACGCGCGCGCCGCGTGCGCGCATCTCCGCGGCCAGTGCCAGCAGCCCGGCCTGCTCCGGCCCGCGCGGCGCGAACACCAGCAGCGGATAGCCGTCGCCGATCAGCTCCATCGGGCCGTGCCGCACCTCGGCGCCGGAAAAGGCTTCGGCCTGGATGCCGGCGGTTTCCTTGAGCTTGAGCGCGGCCTCCTGCGCCACCGCCAGCCCCGCGCCGCGTCCCAGCACCATCATGCGCTGCGCGCCGCGCAGCGCCGGCACCAGCGCGGACCAGTCCTGCGCCGCCGCCGCGGCCAGCGCGGCGGGCAGCCCGCGGCAGGCATCGAGCAAATCGCGCGCGCCGCCGCGCGCGGCTTCCAGATGCCCGACCAGCAGCGCCGACATCGACAGCATGGCGATATAGCTCTTGGTCGCGGCCACGCTGTGCTCGGTACCGGCGTGCAGCGGCAACGCATGCGCGCACGCCTGCGCCAGCGGCGAGGCGGGCGCGTTGACCAGCGCCACGGTGGCGGCGCCGCCGGCGCGCAGCGCCTGCATGGTCTCGACCAGGTCGGGGCTGCGGCCCGACTGCGAGAACGCCACCGCGAGCTGTCCCGCCACGCGCAGCACACTGTCGTGCAGCGTTACCGTCGACATCGGCAGCGACGCCACCGGCACGCCCAGCCGGCGCGTGACCAGCGCGGCGAAATAGCTGGCGGCGTGGTCCGAGCTGCCGCGCGCCACCGTCAGCACCGCGGGCCAGTCGTGCCCGGCCAGTTGCGCGGCCAGCGCCGCCACGCGCGGCGCGTCGGCCAGCTGCGCGGACACCACGCCGGGCGCGCTCAGGGCTTCCTCAAGCATTCGCGACACAGCACTCTCCTTCGACATAAACGGTTCGCACCGACAGCGCGCGGTCCAGCACCACCACGTCGGCCCAGCAGCCTTCGGCCAGCATGCCGCGGTCGGCCAGGCCCAGGTACTGCGCCGGGTACAGCGACACGCGGCGCGAGGCATCGGCCAGGTCCAGCCCGATCGCCACGAAGTTGCGCAGCGCCTGGTCCATGGTCAGCACGCTGCCGGCGAGCGTGCCGTCGGCCAGCCGCACGCTGCCATTGGCCTTGTAGACGGTCTGGCAGCCGAGGTGGTACATGCCGTCGGGCATGCCCGCGGCAGCGGTGGCATCGGTGACCGCGTAGAGCCGCGGGATCGCGCGCAGCGCGGCGCGGATGGCGCCGGGATGCACGTGCAGCAGGTCCGGGATCAGCTCGGCGAACTCGGCGTGCGCCAGCGCCGCCGCGACCACGCCGGGGGCGCGGTGGCGCAGCGGCGTCATCGCGTTGAACAGGTGGGTAAAGCCGCTGGCGCCGGCATCGAGCGCGGCCACCGCGTCTTCATAGGTGCCCAGCGTGTGGCCCAGCTGCACGCGCACGCCGCGCGCGGCGAGCTGGCGGATGATGTCCAGGTGCCCCGGCAGTTCGGGCGCCAGCGTCACTACCTTCAGCGGCGCGGCGTCCAGGTACTGCGCCAGCTCTTCGGGCCTGGCGATGACCGAGGTGTCCGGCTGCGCGCCGAGCTTGCCCGGGTTGATGTACGGCCCTTCCAGGTGCACGCCCAGCAGCCGCGCCGCGCCGGCCGGGCGCGCGGCACAGGCGCGGCCCAGCGCCTGCACCGCGGGCAGCAGCACGGCGTGCGGCGCGGTCATGGTGGTGCCCAGCAGGCTGGTGGTGCCGAAGCGCACATGCGCGCGCAGGATCACCGGCACCGCGGCCTCGCCATCCATGAAGTCCTTGCCGCCGCCGCCGTGGTTGAGCAAGTCGACAAACCCCGGCAGCAGGTACGGCGCATCGTTGCCCGCGGGCGTGACCGGCACCCCCTCGATGCGCGCGATGCGTCCGTCCGCGCCGGCATGGATCTCGCCGAAGACCCAGCCGGCCGGCGTCAGGATATTTCCCTTCATGGCAATGCTCTCTCCCATCATCGGCTGCCGCACCGGGCCACCGTCAGAACAAGTGGATGATGCCGGCATAGGCACCCTGCTGGCTGGCCCCGGCGCGCGGCATGGTGTCCGGCGACGCCTCCACCGAGAACGTGGCGTTGCGCGAGTTGAACACCGAGGCGACGGTGCCATACAGCGCGGTGCGCTTCGACAAGTCATACTTTGCGCCCAGTGTGACAAGCGTGCCATGCCCGCCGCCCCGGTTCAGGGTGGCGTAGTAGACGCCCGACAGCAGCGTCAGCGACGGCAGCATGCGGTAGTTCGCGCCCACCCACGCCATCTGGCTGCGCGTGGCGGCATACGGGTTCTCCGGCGTGGCTACAGTGGCTGCCGACGACACGGTCAGGTTGTAGCCGGCGAACAGCCGCAGGGCAGCGAGCGCATAGCTGCCGCCCAGCGTGTACTGGCGCGAGCTGGCGTACAGGTTGTCCATGCGGCCCTGCGCGTCGCGCAGTTCTTCGTAGATGCCGGTCAGGCTCAGGTTGCCCTGCGCGTACTTGACCGCCGCGCTCAGCTGCCTGCCGCTGCGCGCGCTGCCCGGCACGCCGTCGCTGCCGGCCTGCGCGCGCACGCTCAGCCCGCCCCACGCGGGCGAGTTGTAGGTCACGGCATTGGGGCGCGAGCCCCAGTTGCGGCCATAGACCAGCGTGGCGATCGAGCTGGCCTGCAGGCCCATCGGGTCGATCGCGCCGCTCTCGTCGTCGGTCAGGCTCATGGCGCGGCCCAGCAGCAGCGCGCCCCAGTCGTCGCCGGCCAGTCCCACCTGCGCGCGGCGCCCGAACAGCGGATCGGAACGGCCGGTGCCGGAGGTCACCATGCCCTCCAGGTTGAACACCCCGCGCAGGCCGCCGCCGAGGTCTTCGGCGCCGCGCAGGCCCCAGAAGCTGACGCCGTACTGGTTGCTGCCGAAGCGCAGGGTGTCGGCGTCGCCGCCGGGGCGGGCGATGCCGTTGACATAGTCGAGGCCGGCCACGGCGCGGCCGTACAGGGTGATGCCGGTGGCGGCGGCCTGCGCGCAGGCGCTTCCGGCCGACGCCGCGAGCAGCGTCGTCAATGCAATGCGTTTCACGATCAATGGCTCCTGGATAGGCAATCGGTGTCCACCGGCACGGCAGGCGTCGCTGTCGTTGTCGTGTTGGCCGGTGGCAGGATCGACCGCAGCCGCGCGGCTGCGGCGGCGGGGGTCAGTCGGGCCGGGCTTGCAGGGCACGCTGCAGCGCGGCCGCGCAGCCGTCGGCGGCATGGCCGAAGGCGATATGCGCGGTGTCGTCGCCAACCCACATCAGCGGGCTGCCGTCCAGGCGCGCGGCCTGCACGCGGGCGCGCTCGCGCACCACCACGCGCAGCCGCGACAGTGCCACCACGCTGACCGCGGCGATATTGGCGGCGCCGCCGAGCGCATCGATCCACCAGCCGGGTTCGAAGCTGTTGGCGCCGGCGGCCGGCGCGGCCTGCTGCTGCAGCACCGCGCGGATCTCGCCCGCGACCTGCTCGGCCTGCGGGCCGATCACCACCTGCACCACGTTGGGCGGGCGCTTGAGCACGCCGCGCACGCCCAGCGCCTTCAGCCGCGGCTCGGACACCGCGGCGGTGTCGGCCACGTTCAGCCGCAGCCGCGTGGTGCAGGCATCGACCACCGTCAGGTTGGCTGCCCCGCCCAGCGCCTCGACATAGCGCTGCGCCACGCTGCCGGCGACAGGCTGCGGCGCGTCGCCGGCCGGTGTTGCAGTCGCTGCGGGCGCGGCCTCGTCGCGGCCCGGCGTCGGCAGGTTGAAGCGGCGGATAAAGAAGCGGAACACGCCGTAGTAGACCAGCGCATAAGCCAGTCCCAGCGGCAGCGCCAGCCAGCCGCGGCTGGACAGGCCGTAGCCCAGCACGTAGTCGATCGCGCCGGCCGAGAAGGTGAAGCCCAGCCGGATATCGAGCAGGTGGCACAGCGCCATCGACAGGCCGGTCATCACCGCATGCAGCCCGTACAGCACCGGCGCCAGGAACATGAAGCTGAACTCGATCGGCTCGGTGATGCCGGTCAGGAACGAGGTCAGCGCCATCGAGAACAGCATGCCGCCCACCAGCGCGCGCCGCCCGCGCGGGGTCTCGTGGTACATCGCCAGGCACGCCGCAGGCAGGCCGAACATCATCACCGGGAAGAAGCCGGTCATGAACAGGCCCGCGCCGGGATCGCCGGCGAAATAGCGGTGCAGGTCGCCCGCCACCATCGCGCCGGTGGCCGGGTCGGCATAGTTGCCGAACACGAACCACGCCAGCGTATTGATCAGGTGGTGCAGCCCGGTCACCAGCAACAGCCGGTTCAGCAGCCCGAACACGAACGCGCCGGCCGAACCGGCGGTGGTCAGCCAGGCGCCGGCGACGTTGATGCCGGCCTGCACCGGCGCCCAGGCATAGGCCAGCGCGATGCCCAGCAGCAGGCAGGCCAGCGCGGTGACGATGGGCACGAAGCGCTTGCCGGCAAAGAACCCCAGGTAGGGCGGCAGCGCGACGCCGCGGTAGCGGTTGTACAGGCCGCCCGCGAGCGCGCCGGCGACGATGCCGGCCAGCACGCCCATGTCGAGCGACTTGTCGACGGTCTTCATCACCGTGGTCAGCACCAGGTAGCCGATGGCGCCGGCCAGCGCCGCGGCGCCGTTGTTGTCGCGCGCAAAGCCCACCGCCACGCCGATGGCGAACAGCAGCGCCAGATTGGCGAAGACGGCATTGCCGGCCTCGGCCATCACCTTGATGCCGAACACGTCGGGCTGGCCCAGCCGCAGCAGCAGCCCCGCCACCGGCAGCACGGCGATCGGCAGCATCAGCGTGGCGCCCAGGCGTTGCACCCTGGGCAGCAGGTCGATCTTCATTGACGTTCTCCTCGAAGCTGTGCGCGCCGGGGCGCGCATGGGTGGGGCGCGGGGTTCAGGCCGGCCAGTAGCGCCGGCACGCGTCGCGCACCGCCGCGGCCGAAGCCAGCCGCAGCAGTTCGGGCGCACGCTGCCGGCAGTCGGCGTGGGCGAGCGTGCGCACCCGTGCCTTGGTGGCCGGCACCAGCGCGGCATCGACCGACAGCTCGGTCACGCCCAGCCCCAGCAGCACCGGCACGGCCAGCGCATCGCCCGCCAGCGCGCCGCACACGCCGACCCGGCGCCCGTGGCGCGCGGCGCCCTCGCAGGTGGCGGCGATCATGCGCAGCACGGCGGGATGCAGCGCGTCCATGCGCGCCGCCAGTTCCGGCTGGCAGCGGTCCATGGCGAGCGTGTACTGGGTCAGGTCGTTGGTGCCGATCGAGAAAAAGTCGGCGTGCTCGGCAAGCTGGTCGGCCAGCAGCGCTGCGGCCGGCACTTCGATCATCACGCCGACCTCGATGCCGGCATCGGCGCGGATTTCAGCCGCCAGCGCGCGGATGCGCGCGCGCCAGTGCAGCAGCTCGCCGGGCTCGCTGACCATCGGCAGCAGGATGCGCAGCGGCGCGCTGGCGCGCACCGCCAGCAGGCCGCGCAGCTGGTCGTCCAGCAGCTGCGGGCAAACCTGCGCCAGGCGCACGCCGCGCAGCCCCAGCGCAGGGTTGTCCTCGGCCGGCAGGCGCAGCCACGCGGCGTCCTTGTCGCCGCCGATATCGAGCGTGCGCACGATCGCGCTGCGCCCTTCCAGCGCATCCGCAATGGCTTGGCAGCGGGCGGTGTGATCGGCCGCGGCGGGCGCCGCGTCGCCATGCAGGAACAGCAGCTCGGTGCGCAGCAGGCCGATCGCGTCGGCGCCTTGCGCGACCGCGGCGCGGGCATCGTCGACGCTGCCGATATTGGCGGCCACTTCGATGTGCACGCCATCGCGCGTGCTGGCCGGCGCGTGCGCGGCGCGCAGGTCGGCCTGGTGCTGCTGCGCGCGCAGCGTGATGGTGCTGGCGGCGGCGGCCAGCAGGTGCTGGTCCGGGCTGGCGTGCAGGCGCGCGTGGTCGGCGTCGGCAATCACCGGCGTGGCATCCGGCAGACGTTCCAGCGCACTGCCCAGCGCCACCAGGCACGGGATGCCGAGCTGGCGCGCCATGATCGCGGCGTGCGCGGTCGGGCCGCCGCGCACCATCACCAGCGCGGCAACGCGGGTGCGGTCCAGCCCGGACAGGTCGGAGGGGGTGAATTCATCGGCGGCGAGCACCACGGGCTGCCCGTCTTGCGCAACGGGCACGCGGGCATCGGCCGGGGCGTCGCCCTCGCCCCCGCCCGTGCGCGCCAGCGCCCGCAGCACGCGCTTGCCCAGGTCGATCAGGTCGGCGGCCCGGTCGGCGGCGCGGCGGTCGGCCATCGCGGACAGCGCCGCGGCTTCGGCGCGGGTGGCATCGCGCCAGGCGAAGCCGGCGCTCTTGCCAGTGTCGATCAGGGTCTCGGCGGCCGCCAGCAGCGCCGGGTCCTGCAGCAGCGCGCGGTGCATGGCGAAAATGCCGGCCTCGGCGTGGGCGCGGCGCGCGCTGGCGGCGGCGCTGTCGCGCACCAGCCGGGCGTCGACCGCGGCCAGCGCGGCTTGCAGGGCGGCGCGCTCGGCGTCGGCGCCCCGGCCGGCTTCGTCCGGCTCCGGCGCCGCGTCGCGCCACCAGTGCAGCGGGCCGATGGCGATGCCTGGCGCGGCGGACACGCCGGCAATGCAGCCAGGCGGCAGTTCGCCGCCCGCGGCAGCCGGTGCCGGCGCCGCGCTGACGGGGAACACGGCGTGCTCTTCCCCGGCATCGGTGCGCTGCAGCTCGCGCGCCACCGCATCCAGCGCGGCGCCGGCATCGCGCCCGCTGGCGGCCAGCTCCACCGCGGCGCCTTCGTCGGCGGCCAGCGCCAGCAGCGCCACCAGGCTCGCCAGGCTGGCCTGGCGGCCGCCGTAGTGCAGCGTCACCGTGGCTTCCAGCCCTTGCATGGCGGCACGCGCGCGCGCGGCCGGCCGGGCGTGCAGGCCGCCGGCGCAGGCCAGCGTGACCGTGCGCCGCAGCGGGGCCGCATCGGCACTGTGGGTGCTTTCGACTTGCGGCGCAGGCGCCGGGGCTTGCGCCGCGCCCGCCGCGTCCGTCGCTCGCACCTGCAGCACCACGGTGCGGCCGGACTCCGCCACCGCCGCATCGGTGCGCGCGGCGACGGCGAAGGCATTGCCGTTGGCAACCGCCATCACCGTCACCAGGCTGCGCGCCTGGCGCGCCACGCGCTCGGCATCGAAGCGGATCAGCGCGTCGCCCTGGCGCACCGCCGCGCCCTGCGCCACGCAGGGCGCAAAGCCCTGGCCGCGCAGCGACACCGTATCGATGCCGACATGCAGCAGGACCTGCGCGCCGCACGGCGCCTGCAAGGTCAGCGCATGGCCGGTCGCGGCCAGGTGCAGCACTACGCCGTCGCAAGGCGCCACCACGGTATCGCCGAGCGGATCGATGGCGACGCCATCGCCGAACAGGCCTTCAGCGAAGACCGGGTCAGGCACCGCCGCGAGGGGCAGCAGCACTCCGCTCAACGGAGCCCGCAGCAACAGGGTTTCGCTCGTCTCAGCCATTCTGCTTCCAGATGCGCGGCGGCCGCTTGCGGAATGCGACGGCGCCAGGGTCAGGGGAACAATAGACGGCTCACGACAACAAAAATACCAGTACAAACCACTAGAACTTATAGGTATCTAATTGGTATTCCTAGAGCGCGCGCCGGCAGTATCACACGCTGCCCCTGGCCAAAAGCTTGATTCAGCGCATAGTTCCTTGAACGATCGGCTTTTTCCGGGATGAGACCGGGCGCTGCCAACGCTTGCGCAAGCCCAACCTTTTCAATACCAATTGACGGAAAGCCTGCGCATGGCGGCTGCATCACCCTGGCCGCGGGATTTGCCCCCGAGGCCGCCAGATGTCCTAAAGTGGTATCATCGACACCGAACTTTGGTACCTACGAGGATTCGCATGGATCAACGGCTGCAGGCCCTCAGGCCGGATGAGGCGGACGCCACGCCGATCTACCTGCAGGTGGCGCGCAAGCTGACCGCCGCCATCCAGGCGGGGCAATGGCGGGTAGGCGATGCGCTGCCGTCAGAGCGCACGCTGGTCGATTCGCTGGGGATTTCGCGCGTCACCGCACGGCGCGCGCTGCAGGTGCTGGCCGACGAAGGCACCATCACGCGCAGCCGCGGCGCGGGCACCTTTATCGCCCCGCGCAGCGAGCCCAAGCCGGCGCGGCTGGACAACTTCAGCGAGCTGGCGCGCCGGCGCGGCATGACGCCGGCGAGCGAGCTGGTGGCGTTCGAGCGCCGCCGCGCCACGGCGCAGGAAGCCGCGGAGCTGGCGCTGCCCGAGGGCGACGAGATCGTCAGGCTGACCCGGCTGCGCAAGGCCGACGGGCAGATCTACTGGATGGACGTGACCACGCTGGCGCTGGCCGTGCTGCCCGACGCCAGCGCCATCGGCGAATCGCTGTACGCCTACCTGGAGCGGATCGGCAAGCCGGTGCTGCGCGTCACCGAGACGCTGCGCGCGGTCGTCGCCAACGCGGAACTGGCCGCGCGCCTGGGCATCGAGCCGGGCGAGCCGCTGCTGCATATCCGCCGCACCGGCTACACCCATGGCGACAAGCCGGTCGAGCTGACCGACGCGTACTGCCTGAACGACTTCTACGAACTCAAGCAATAGCGCCCGGCCGCGCCGGTCACGGGCGGTTCCACCGGCGGCGGGGGCGGGTCTTCTTCTGGCGGCAGCGGCAAGTCGGGAGGCACGCCCGGCGGCGAAGGCTCCTCCATCGGCGGCACGGTATGGCGCGGCTGCAGGCGTGCACCGGCGATGGGGTTCAGCGAGGCGGGCATGCGGGGTCTCCGTGGCGGGGGTTTCCTCCTCATTGAAGCAAACCCCGACCGCACACGCCAGGGCGATCAGGCGCGGGTCAGGCGCGGATCAGGCGTGCTGGCGGCGCACGAAGAACAGCGCCGCGCCCACCGCCATCAGCACGCTGCCGAAAAACCGGTTCTGCCACAGCACTGCGCGCGCATTGCGGAACAGCCCCTGCATGCGCGACGCCAGCAGCGCGTAGCCATGCATCACCACCAGGTCGACGCCGCACATGGTGGCCGCCAGGATCGCCAGCTGCGGCGCCAGCGGCCGGTTCGGGTCGATAAACTGCGGCAGCACCGCGACCATGAAGATGATGCCCTTGGGGTTGGTCACATTGGTCAGCAAGCCGGTGGCAAAGCGCCGGCGCCGGCTCATCACGGCCACGCGCGCGGGGCCGCCGTCCTGCGCCGCATCCACTTCCACCCGGGCGCGCCATTGCTGGATGCCCAGGTAGATCAGGTACAGCGCACCGATGGTCTTGACCACCATGAAGGCCTGCTCCGAGGCCAGCAGCAGCGCGCCCAGCCCGCCGCCGGCCACCAGCAGCACGATCACCAGCCCCGCCTGCAGGCCGAAGATGGTGGTGGTGGTCCTGCGCAGCCCGTACGACAGGCCATGGCTCATCGACAGCACCGCGCCCGACCCCGGCGACACGGCGATCACCCAGCACGCGGCGAAATAGGCCAGCCAGACTTCCCAACGCATTTGCACTCTCCTTTGACGGCAACCATGCCGGGCAGCGCACCGCCCCCGGCAACTGTGATTCGATGCGGCGCCGCGGCGCCTCAGAGCGGGTGGAACCCGCCCAGGAACTGCTCCACCTGCTCGGCCTGGCGCGCGTCGCGCGCGGCCTCGCCGGATTCCAGCACCACCGCCTGGAAGGCGCGCGTGCCCACCGCCACCAGCCGCGCGCTGAGCCGGCGCGGCGACTGGTCCTGCGGCGACACGCCGCTGGCCTGCAGTTCCACCCCGGCCAGCGGGCGGCCCGGCCGGTCCGCGCTCAGGATGGTGACCGGGCGCGTGCGCGGCTGGCCCGACAGCGTGCCCAGGTTGGCCAGCAGGCCGGCCTGCATCGCCGCCAGCGCCTCGCGCCGCAGCGCTTCGTCGTCGGCGGGCAGCGTCACCACGCCCACGGCGAACAGCGTGTCGTCGACGCGCGCGGCCTCCATCGTCATCGGCAGCTTGCGCCCGGCGATGGTCACGTCGCGCGCGGCGCTGGTGGGCTTGCCGGGATAGAGCGCGGCGTAGCCGCCCTCGCCCGACTGGATGGTGCGCCAGTCATAGCGCGGCGAACACGCGCACAGCGCCAGCGCGAGCAGCGCGGCGCAGCATGGCAAGGACCAGCGGGGCGCGGCTGGGTGGCTCGGCGGGGGCGGTACGGGACGCATGAGGAATCGGGGCGGAACGGCGTGGGCGGGATCGTCGCGCGCGGACGCGGGCGCCGGCGCGCGCAAAACCGGTATTATCCCGGAAGCGGCGCGCCAGTGCTTGCCGCGCCTCCCCTGCCGCCCCACATCCGCCATGCCTGCCTCCCGCCCCGCACGCGCTGCCTTCGCCCGCACTGGCCTGTACTGGCTGGCCGCGAGCGCGCTGCTGACCGTGGCCAGCGTGGCTGCCGCCGCCAGCCCGGCCCACCTGCCAGCGGCCACCGACCTCGCCGCCCACGGTGCCGATGCCGCGCGCCGCGGCGAGCCGCTGGTGGTGCTGGTGTCGATGCCGGGCTGCGGCTATTGCGACGCGGTGCGCCGCAACTACCTGGGCCCGCAGGCGGCCGCCGGCGAGATCGCCGTGCGCGAACTCGACATGACCGCCGACACCCCGCTGCGCGCCGGCGACGGCAGCGTGACCACCGCGCGCGCCTGGGCCCGCGCGCACCAGGTCAGGGTGGCGCCAACCGTGCTGTTCCTGGACCGCCAGGGCCGCGCCGCCGCCAGCCCGCTGCGCGGCATGCAGCCCGACTTCTACGGCGCCTACCTGGAACAGGCGCTGGCGCAGGCCCGCGCCGCCGTCGCCGCGCGCAAGTGACGCAAGGGTTCCGGCGCAAGCTGACAAGGCGGTGGCGCACAGCGCGCGAACGCTTGCCGCATTAGAATGTCCCACTGCTGACCGAACCTGCCGAGCCGGATTCCCATGACCCCTACCGCTGCCACCAAGACCTCCCGCAAGCCCTGGCCCATCGTCGCCGCCGTGGTGGTGCTGGCGCTGCTGGGGTGGTTCGGCTACCGCGCGCTGTCGCCGTCCGGTACCGCGCCGGCCGCCACCTTCACGCTGCTGTCGGGCGAAAAGGTCAGCACCGCCGACCTCAAGGGCAAGGTCTACCTGGTCAACTTCTGGGCCACCAGCTGCGCCACCTGCATCAAGGAGATGCCGGACATGGTCAAGACCTACGAGCAGTTCAAGGGCAAGGGGCTGGAATTCGTCGCGGTGGCGATGAACTACGACCCGCCCATGTACGTGATGAACTTCGCCCAGACCCGCGGGCTGCCGTTCAAGGTGGCAATGGACACCGACGGCAGCGCGGCCAAGGCCTTCGGCAACGTCGGGCTGACGCCGACCACCTTCGTGATCGACAAGCAGGGCCGCATCCTGAAGCGCTATGTGGGCGAGCCCGAGTGGGAATCGCTGCACAAGCTGCTCGACGGCGCGCTGGCAAAGTCCGCGTAACAGCCGCGCTGCGAACATACGATAAAAGGTGCTCATCGAGCACCTTTTTTGTTTTTACGCCCCGATCCGCCATGCGGCGGGTTGCGCGGCCGGGCTGTATGGATATACAGTTGGCGCCAGCCTTTTCCACGCCCTTCCTGCCCCGCCCGTGACCCTGGACCTTGCCCCCGCCCCCGACGAAACTGCCGCGACTGAAGCCGCAGCGGTCCCCGCCTACCTGTCGCGGCTCAACCCGGAGCAGCGCGCCGCGGTGGAACATGGCAGCGAGGCGCCGCTGCTGATCATCGCCGGCGCCGGCTCGGGCAAGACCAATACGCTGGCGCACCGGGTCGCGCACCTGGTGCTGGGCGGCGCCGATCCGCGCCGCATCCTGCTGCTGACGTTCTCGCGCCGCGCCGCCGCCGAGATGGGGCGGCGCGTCGAGCGCATCGTCGACCAGGCGCTCGGCACCAGCACCGGCGCGGGGCGCGCGGCGCTGCAGTGGTCCGGCACCTTCCACGCCATCGGCGCGCGGCTGCTGCGCGAATATGCCGAGACCCTGGGACTGTCGCCGGCCTTCACCATCAGCGACCGCGGCGATGCCGCCGACCTGATGCACGTGGTGCGCCACGACCTGGGACTGTCGGAAACCGCCAGCCGCTTCCCCAAGAAGGAAACCTGCCTGGCGATCTACTCGCGCGTGGTCAACACCCAGGCGCCGCTGGAAGACGTGCTCAAGCAGCAGTTTCCGCGCTACGCGATGTGGGCCGATGCGCTGCGCACCCTGTTCGCCGGCTATGTCGAGGCCAAGCAGAAGCAGCATGTGCTGGACTATGACGACCTGCTGCTGTACTGGGCGCAGGCCATGGCCGAGCCCGCCATCGCGCAGGACATGGGCGCGCGCTTCGACCATGTGCTGGTCGACGAATACCAGGACACCAATGCGCTGCAGGCGTCGATCCTGCTGGCCATGCGGCCGGACGGCCGCGGCCTGACCGTGGTGGGCGACGACGCGCAGTCGATCTACGCCTTTCGCGGCGCCAGCGTGCGAAATATCCTCGATTTCCCCGCGCAGTTCACGCCGGCGGCGCAGCAGGTCACGCTGTCGCAGAACTACCGCTCGACCCAACCGATCCTGCAGGCCGCCAACGCGGTGATCGGGCTCGCGGCCGAGCGCTATACCAAGGACCTGTGGTCCGAGCGCCAGTCGGCCGAGAAGCCCGGCGTGGTGGTGGTCAACGACGAGGCCGACCAGGCCCGCTACGTGGTCGAACAGGTGCTGGCGCGGCGCGAGGCCGGCCTGGCGCTGATGGCGCAGGCGGTGCTGTTCCGCGCCGCCGACCACAGCGCGCAGCTGGAGATCGAGCTGGCGCGGCGCAATATCCCGTTCGTGAAGTTCGGCGGGCTCAAGTTCCTGGAATCGACCCACGTCAAGGATGTGCTGGCGGTGGTGCGCTGGCTGGAAAATCCGCGCGACCGCATGGCGGGCTTCCGCACGCTGCAGCTGCTGCCCGGCATCGGCCCCAAGACCGCGGCGCGCGTGCTCGACGCCATGGCGCTCGCCACCGAGCCGCTGTTCTCGCTGCAGGAATTCGAGCCGCCGCCGGCCGCCGCGCCGGCCTGGGCCGACCTGCTGGCGCTGGCGCGCGCGCTGATGGCGCCGACCTCGCCGTGGCCGTCGGAATTCGAGCAGGTGCTGGCCTGGTACACGCCGCATCTCGAGCGCCTGCACGACGACGCCGCCGCGCGCCTCGCCGACCTGCAGCAGCTGGAGCGCATCGCCGCCACCTACGGCGCGCGCGAGCGCTTCCTGACCGAGCTGACGCTGGACCCGCCCAGCGCCTCCAGCGATGAATCCGGCGTGCCCTCGCGCGACGAGGACTACCTGATCCTGTCGACCATCCATTCGGCCAAGGGCCAGGAATGGAAGGCGGTGTACGTGCTCAACGCGGTCGACGGCTGCATGCCGAGCGACCTCGCCACGGGTACTACCGAGGAGATCGAGGAAGAACGGCGGCTGATGTACGTAGCGATGACGCGGGCCAGGGACCACCTCGATATCATCGTGCCGCAGCGTTTCTACGTGCACCAGCAGGTGGGCTTCGGCGACCGTCATGTGTATGCGTCGCGCACGCGCTTCCTGCCGAATCGCGTGATGCCCAACTTCTACAGCCGCTCGTGGCCGCCGCCGCCGATGCCGGGCGAAGGGAAGGTGAAGCCGGCGCTGGCGCCGGTGGATCTGGGGAGCAGGATGCGGAATATGTGGCGGTGATCGCGCAACCTGGCACAGCTTTCGCGAACCCGCCGGTTTGCTCCCCTCTCCCGCGAAGTGGGAGAGGGGCCGGGGCTGAGGGCCCGGCGTGTGGCAAGCACGATAGGTCTGACTCCGTGGAGGCGCCCGCCCTCACCCCCGCCCCTCTCCCGCAAGCGGGAGAGGGTAGAAAACAAGCGGTTGGCTTTAGCTCATCGCCGCTCGTTTGCTTCAGCTCAGGCCACCTTCTCCAGCAGCAACCCCTTCAAATATTCCCCTTCCGGGAACGCCGCCAGCATCGGATGATCGGTTCCCGCCGACAGCCTGCGCAGAATGCGCGCATCCGCCTTCGCATCCGTCACCGCCCCGGCCACGATCTTCTGGAACAGCTCCATGCTGATCGCCCCCGAGCACGAGTACGTGAACAGCAGCCCGCCCGGGCGCAGCAGCTGCATGCCGACCAGGTTGATCTCCTTGTACGCACGCGCGGCGCGGTCGATATGCTGCGCCGATGGCGCGAACTTGGGCGGGTCCAGCACGATCAGGTCGAACTGGCGCCCTTGCGCGCGGAATTCGCGCAGCGTCTTGAACACGTCGGCGTCGAGCCAGGCCGCGCGTTCCGGATCGAACCCGTTCAGCGTCACGTTGCCCGCGGCGATCTTCAGCGCCTCGCCCGACGAGTCGATCGAGGTCACCGCGCTGGCCCCGCCGCGCAAGGCCGCCAGCGAGAAGCCGCCGGTATAGCAGAAGCAGTTGAGCACCTCGCGCCCTTCGGCCAGGTCGCCCACCAGCTTGCGGTTGTCGCGCTGGTCGACATAGAAGCCGGTCTTGTGGCCGTTGCGCACGTCGACGTAATAACGCACGCCGTGCTCGGTCACCGACAGCGCCGGATCGGGCTCGGCGCCGGCCAGCACGCCGGTCACCAGCTCCAGGCCCTCGCGCTGGCGCACCGCGGCGTCGGAGCGCTCGTAGACGTTGGGGCAGCCGGTCTCTTTCACCAGCGCCTGCACGATCGCGGTCTTCCAGTGTTCGACGCCGGCGGAGTTGAACTGGCACACCAGCTGGCCCTGATCACCGTTGCCGTAGTAGTCGACGATCAGGCCGGGCAGGCGGTCGGATTCGCCGAAGACCAGCCGCACCGCGTCGCTGTCTTTCACCCACTGGCGCCGGTAGGCGATGGCCGCGGCGACGCGGCGCTTGAACAGCGCGTGGTCGACCGGCTCGTTCTCGTCGAAGGTCCACACGCGCGCGCGGATCTGCGATTCGGGGCTGTACGCGACCTTGGCCAGGAAGCGGCCGTCGGCGGCGCGCACGATCACGGTGGCGCCCGGCTCGCAGCGGCCTTCGGTGGTGGCAATGCCGTGGCATAGATCCACGGGTGGCGGCGCAGCAGGGATTTTTCCTTGCCGGGTTTCAGGGTGATGGTGTTCATGTTGGTATGGGGGAAGAAGCGTGCCGTGCCCGTTGCGCTTTGCACGCTGCGGGAGTGGCTCCCCTCTCCCGCAAGCGGGAGAGGGGAGCAAACAATACGGGAGAGAAAGCCTTACAGCGTTGCTGCTTACAACACCACCTTCACCATCGGATGCGAAGTCAGCGCCCGGTACAAATCATCCAGCTGCTCGCGGCTGGTGACCCACACCGTCACGGTCAGGCCCAGGTAGTTGCCCTTGCTCGACGGGCGCATTTCCATCTTGCCGGCGTGGAAGTCCGGATCGAACTCCTGCACCAGCGTGACGATGGCCTCGGCGAAGCCGTCCTGCATCGCGCCCATCACCTTGATCGGGAAGTGGCTCGGGTATTCGATCAGCGACTGCTCCGGCGGGATCTCGCCGGGCTTGTTGCCGCTGCCTTGGTTGTCGGTCGTCATCTCGGATTCTCCGGCGCGAAGCCGGCGCGCCGCGGGGCGCACCGGCTCGCGCGCATTCAGGTCACTTGCGCTTGAACCACAGGCGGATGGTGTCCCACAGGCGGCCGAAGAAGCCGGCCTCGGGCACTTCTTCCAGCGCCACCACCGGGAATTCGGCCACCTTGTTGGTGCCGTCCATCAGCTTGACCATGCCTACCTGCTGGCCCGCCGAGATCGGCGCGATCAGCAGTTCCTGGCGCTCCAGCACCGGCTTCAGGCGCCCGCCGGTGCCCTTGGGCACGGTGACGAAGGTCTCGTTCTGCACGCCGATCTTGACCGTGCCGTTCTTGCCCTTGTAGATGTCCGGCGTGGCCAGCACCTGGCCCTTGTCGTACAGGCGCAGCGTGTCGAAGAACTGGAAGCCGTAGTTGAGGATCTTCAGGCTTTCCTGGGTGCGCACCTGTTCGGTGGTGGTGCCGATCACGATCGAGATCAGGCGGCGCGAGCCGTCCGGCACGTTGGCCAGCGGGCGCTTGGCCGACGAGATCAGGCAATAGCCGGCGGACTTGGTGTGGCCGGTCTTGACGCCGTCGACGGTCGAGTCGATGTACAGCAGGCGGTTGCGGTTGGGCTGCCTGATCTTGTTATAGGTGAACTCCTTCTGCGAGTACATGCTGTAGTACTCGGGGAAGTCCTTGATCAGGCGCGTGGTCAGCGTCGCCAGGTCGACCGCGGTGGTGTAGTGGTTGGGGTCGGGGATGCCGTCGGTATTGGTGAAGTGGGTGTTCTTCATGCCCATGCGCTGGGCCTCGCGGTTCATCATCGCGACGAAGCCCTCTTCCGAGCCGCCGACGGCCTCGGCCAGCGCCAGCGCGGCGTCGTTGCCCGACTGCACGATCAGGCCCAGCAGCAGGTCCTGCACGGTGACCGGCTTGTTGGGCTCGATGAACATGCGCGACTCGTCGCTTTTGACCTTGAGCACCAGGTTGGTCGGCACCACCGCCTGGTCCAGCGTCAGGCGCTTTTCCTTGAGTGCCTCGAACGCCAGGTAGGCGGTCATCAGCTTGGTCAGCGAAGCCGGCTCGATGCGCGCATCGGCATTCTGCGAGGCCAGGGCCTGGCCGCTGGTGACGTCATACAGCATCCACGACTTGGCCGCGACCTGCGGCATCGGCACACCCTGCGCCAGCACGGCGGCAGGCGCGGCGGCCAGCACGACGGCGGCGACGATGGCAGCGGGAGCAAAGGCGGATGAAAGGCGTGTCGTGGCTCGATTCAGCATGTTTCTGTTTTCCGACGGTAAGAAGGTGGCGCGGGAAGTTCCGGGGATGGCGGCGGCGTGCCGGCCTTACCGGTCCCACGCATTGACGACGAGCTGCTTGATCAGGTGCAGCTTGCGGTGAAAGAAATGGTCGGCGCCGGGGATCACGATCACCGGCAGCTCTTGCGGGCGGGCCCAGTCGAACACGCTGGCCAGCGGCACGGTGTCGTCCTGCTCGCCATGGATCACGATGGTGTCGGCCGGCACCTGGGCGACTTCCCAGCGGCTGGCGGCGGTGCCCACCAGCACCAGGCGCTGCACGGGCGTGCCGGCCTCGGCCAGGCGGCGCGCCACGTGGGTGCTGACGAAGCTGCCGAACGAGAACCCGCCCAGCGCCAGCGGCAGCGTCGCGGCCTGCGCCGACCACGCGGTCTGCTGGCGCATCCAGGCCACCACGGCGAGCAGGTCGTCCTGTTCGCCGATGCCGTTGTCATGCTCGCCGGCAGTGGCACCGACGCCGCGGAAGTTGGGGCGCACGGTGGCATAGCCCAGCTGCACGAAGGCGCGCGCCAGCGTCTGCGCGACCTTGTTGTCCTTGGTGCCGCCGAACAGCGGATGCGGATGCGCGACCAGCGCCAGGCCGCGCGGCTCGCCTTGCGGCAGGTCCACCGAGACGTCGATCGCACCGGCGGGGCCGGCGATGGAAAGTACCTGGGTATGCGCGTTCATGATGGACGGTCAGGATGGCGGTCAAGCAAGCGCCCGGCGCAAAGGCCCGGGCAAAAATGAAAAAACCGTCCGGCTGGCGGGCGGCGGGCATGACAGATAAAGCGGATAAAACCGGTAAAGCAACAAGCCGGCATGCGCCGGCTTCGGTGGGTTCAGTGCTGCGCCATCAGCGGTCCACCATCAGCCGCTCGACCGGCTTGCCCTTGAGCAGGTGGCTGTCGATGATTTCATCGATGTCATGCTCGTCGACATAGGTGTACCAGATGGCCTCGGGGTAGACCACCAGCACCGGGCCGAGTTCACAGCGGTTCAGGCAGCCGGCCTTGTTGATGCGCACGCGGCCCTCGCCGCCGGCGATGCCCAGTTCCTTGCAGCGCTTCTTGGCGTATTCCTGCATCGCCTTGGCGTTGTAGTTGGCGCAGCAGTTCTCGCCGGCCTCGCGCTGGTTCAGGCAGAAAAAGACGTGGTGCTGGTAGTAGCTGCGCATGCGTACGGTGTGAAGACGGCCCCGGACGGCGGCACGGCCCGGACGGCATTGAACGGAAGCTCGGAATTATACGGCGTTGCGAGGGCCAGGCCGCGATCCGCGGCAGCTTTGCCGGCGCCGCCGCGCGCCGCGCGCCACTGCCAGGTGGCGCCTCGCGCACCCTGTGCGCGCCGGCCATTCCGGATCGCCGGAGCCGCGCCGTCCGGGATTCCGGAATCCCGGAGCCCCCGTCCCCGCCCGCCGCCGGCCTTTCCTTGCGAATCAACCAGTTAGTGATACCGGTTGGACTGGCATGCCGGTTGCGAATTCCCGCCCCTGAACGCGCCGCAACCGTGACGGCGCGCGCCCGCGCGGACCCGCCCGGGTACGGTCAACACCGAGGACGACATCATGAGGAAACCCTTCTACAAGATCCTGTACGTGCAGGTGCTGTGCGCCATCTGCATCGGCATTTTGCTCGGCCACTTCTGGCCCGACACCGGCGTCGCGATGAAGCCGCTGGGCGACGGCTTTATCAAGCTGATCAAGATGATCATCGGCCCGATCATCTTCTGCACCGTGGTGACCGGCATTGCCGGCATGAGCGACATGAAGAAGGTCGGGCGCGTCGGCGGCAAGGCGCTGCTGTACTTCGAGGTGGTGTCGACCTTCGCGCTGCTGATCGGGCTGGGCGCCGCGCACCTGCTCAAGCCGGGCGTGGGCTTCAACATCGACCCGGCCACGCTGGATACCAAGGCCATCGCGCAGTACGTGTCGAAGGCGCACGGCCAGAGCACGGTCGAGTTCCTGATGCACATCATCCCCGACACCGTGTTCAGCGCCTTCGCCAACGGCGACATCCTGCAGATCCTGCTGGTGTCGCTGTTCTTCGGCGCCGCGCTGGCGGTGCTGGGCGAGCGCGCGCGCATCGTGGTGCAGCTGGTCGAGCAGGTGTCGAAGGTGTTCTTCCACATCGTCCACGTGATCACCAAGGTGGCGCCGATCGGCGCCTTCGGCGCGATGGCGTTCACCATCGGCAAGTACGGGCTGGGCTCGCTGGTGCCGCTGCTCAAGCTGATCGGCACCTTCTACTTCACCGCCATCATCTTCGTGCTGGTGGTGCTGGGCACGATCGCGCGCCTGACCGGCTTCAGCATCGTGCGCTTTATCTCGTACATCAAGGAAGAGCTGCTGATCGTGCTGGGCACCAGCTCGTCGGAAGCCGCGCTGCCGCACATGATGGAAAAGCTGGAAAAGCTGGGCTGCTCCAAGTCGGTGGTGGGCCTGGTGGTGCCGACCGGCTATTCGTTCAACCTGGACGGCACCAACATCTACATGACGATGGCGGTGATCTTTATCGCGCAGGCCACCGGCATCGAGCTGACGCTGATGCAGCAGCTGACCATCCTGGCGGTGGCGATGATCACCTCCAAGGGCGCCAGCGGCGTGACCGGCTCGGGCTTCATCACGCTGGCGGCGACGCTGGCGGTGGTGCCGACCATCCCGGTGGCGGGCATGGTGCTGATCCTGGGCATCGACCGCTTTATGAGCGAGTGCCGCGCGCTGACCAATATCATCGGCAACGGCGTGGCCACGGTGGTGGTATCGGCCTGGGAACGCGAGCTCGACCGCAAGCGCCTGGCGCGCGTGCTGCAGCACGGCGCCGGCGACGATGCCGACGAACTTGCCGAAGCCGGCCAGCGCGCCGCCTGAAACGGTCGCATTCGCGGCCGCGCGCCAGCGGGTATCATCGGCGCGACACCCCACGCGCGCCGATGCCACACTCCGACGACTTTCTCGCCGTGCATGACCCTGCCGCCACCCGCCCGGTGCACGCGCCGCAGGCCGGCAGCGGGCGCTGGTGGGGCTTTGCCGTCGCCCTCGCGCTGGGCCTGCTGCTGCTGTGCGCGCTGACCTGGCTGGTCTCGGTCCAGCGCGGCCTGGCCAGCCTGCAGCAAGGCACCGCGACGCGCGCCGACCGCTACGCCGCCACGCTCGAAAGCACGCTCGACCGCTACGAGTTCCTACCCGCGCTGGTGTCGCTGCATCCCTTCGTGCGCGGGCTGCTGGACGCCCCCGACGACGCGCAGCGCGTCGCCGCCGCCAACCAGTACCTGGCCGAGGTCAACCGCCGCGCGCATGCGTCGGCCACCTATGTCATCGCCGCCAACGGCATTGCGCTGGCGGCCAGCAACCACGGCCAGCCCGGCAGCTTCGTCGGCACCGACTACCGCTTCCGCCCCTACTTCCAGGCCGCCGCGGGCGGCCAGATGGGGCGCTTCTACGCCATCGGCATCACCAGCGACGAGCCCGGCTACTACATCGCGCAGCCGGTCGAGGCTGGCGGCAAGGTCATCGGCGTGACCGTGGTCAAGCTCAACCTGGAGTGGTTCCAGCGCGCCGGCAGCGGCGCCGAGCCGCTGATGGTCAGCGACGACCACGGCGTGATCTTCCTGTCGTCGGTGCCGGCCTGGCAGTACCGCACGCTGCGCCCGCTGCCGCCGGCGCTGCAGGCCGAGATGGAGAAGACCCGCCAGTACCACGGCCGCGCGGTGACGCCGCTGCCGCTGGAACCGCTGGCATCGCCGCTCACGCGCTGGCTGGCCGACACCACGCTGCCGCACGGCGCGCGCCTGGTGCGCGTACGCGGCGACGCGGCGCCCGGCCGCACCCCCTTCGCCGCGGACGGCGCCGAACGCGCCGACCGCTACCTGGAACTGAACCGCACCGTAGGCCCGGCCGGCTGGACCATGCAGGTCATGGCGCCGCTGGAGCCGGTGCTGGCCAACGCGCGCAACGCCACCGTGGCCGCGGCGCTGGCCTATGCCTGCATCTGCCTGCTGCTGGTCAACTGGCGCCAGCGCCGCCAGCGCGCGCGCGACATGCAGTACAGCCGGCGCCTGCTAGAGGCCGCCTACGACGAACTGGAGCGCCGGGTCGAGGCGCGCACCGCCGACCTGATGGCGATCAACGAGAAGCTGGAAGACGAGGTGGCCGAGCGCACCCGCGCCGAAAGCGAGTTGCGCGCGGCGCAGGACGAGCTGGTGCAGGCCAGCAAGCTCGCCGCGCTGGGCCAGATGGCGGCCGGCATCACGCATGAGCTGAACCAGCCGCTGGCGGCGCTGCGCACGTTTTCGGACAACACCCGCGTGCTGCTGGCGCGCGGCCAGCTGGCGGCGGCCGAAGGCAACCTGGCCGCGATTGCCGACCTGACCGAGCGCATGGGCAAGATCACCGGCCAGCTCAAGCTGTTCGCCGGCAAGGCGCGCCCGGTGCGCCGCCCGGTGGCGCTGCGCGCGGCGGTCGACCACGTGCTGGCGCTGCTGGCGCCGCGTCTGGGCGCGGTCACGGTCAATGTTTCCGGCCTGGATGCCGTGCCCGGGCTGGCGGTGCGCGCCGACGAGCTGAAGCTGGAACAGGTGCTGCTGAACCTGCTGGGCAATGCGCTCGACGCCATCGCCGCGGCCGCGCCGGCCGCCCCGGAACACGGTCGCATCGACCTCGACGTGCAGGCCGCCGGGCACGCCGTCACCATCGTCGTGCGCGACAACGGCACCGGCATCGCGCCGGAAGCGCTGCCGCGCCTGTTCGAACCCTTTTTCACCACCAAGGAAACCGGCCAGGGACTGGGCCTGGGGCTGGCGATCTCGTCGTCGATCGTGCGCGAGTTCGGCGGCCAGCTCAGCGTGGCCAATGTGCCCGGCGGCGGCGCGCAGTTCACGCTGGTGCTGGCGCGCGCGCCCGCCGTCGATCCGGCGCCATCGGTTTCCGCATCCCAATGAGTACTGCCATGCAAGACGGTCTGCGGGTCCTGTTTGTCGAAGACGAGCCGCTGGTGCGCCAGGCCACCGCGCAAAGCCTGGAGCTGGCCGGCTTCCGCGTGCTGGCGCTGCCCTCGGCCGAGGCCGCGATCCCGCACCTGCACGGCGCCTTTGCCGGCGTGGTGGTGACCGACGTGCGCCTGCCCGGCGCCAGCGGGCTGGACCTGCTGCAGCACTGCCGCAACGCCGCACCCGGCGTGCCGGTGATCCTGGTGACCGGCCACGGCGACATCACCATGGCCGTGCAGGCGATGCGCGAAGGCGCCTATGACTTTATCGAAAAGCCCTTCGGCGCCGACCGGCTTACCGACACCGTGCGCCGCGCGCTGGAACGGCGCGCGCTGGAACTGGAAAACCAGGCCTTGCGCCGCGAACTCGCAGGTCCGGCGGCCGGCACGCGCATCATCGGCCGCTCTCCGGCGATCGGGCAGGTGCGCGCGCTGGTGGCCAATGTCGCGCCCACCGACGTGCCGGTGATGATCAACGGCGAGACCGGCACCGGCAAGGAGCTGGTGGCGCGCAGCCTGCACGCGCTGTCCGGGCGCGCCGACGGGCCCTTTATCGCGCTGAACTGCGGCGCGGTGCCCGAGGCCATCTTCGAGAGCGAGATGTTCGGGCACGAGGCCGGCGCCTTCACCGGCGCCGGCAAGCGCCGCATCGGCAAGCTCGAGCATGCCTCGGGCGGCACGCTGTTTCTCGACGAGATCGAAAGCATGCCGCTGGCGCTGCAGGTCAAGCTGCTGCGCGTGCTGCAGGAAGGCTCGCTGGAGCGGCTGGGCTCGAACGCTTCCGTGCAGATCGACGTGCGCATCGTCGCGGCGGCCAAGGGCGACATGGATGCGCTGGTGGCGCAGGGCGCGTTTCGCGAAGACCTGTATTACCGGCTCAATGTCGTCACCATCGCGCTGCCGCCGCTGCGCGAGCGGCGCGAGGACATCGTGCCGCTGTTCGAGCATTTCTCGCTGGTGTCGGCGGTGCGCTACCAGCGGCCCGCGCCGATCCTGTCCGAGGCGCAGCGCCAGGCGCTGGCCCAGCGCCCGTGGCCGGGCAACGTGCGTGAGCTGCGCAACGCCGCCGACCGCATGGTGCTGGGCGTGCCCGAGGGCGGCCAGGCCGGCGCGCAGGCGGCCGGCCCCGACGAGACCGCGCCGCTGCGCGAGCGCATGGAGCACTTCGAGCGCGCCGTGATCGCCGACGCGCTGGCGCGCACCGGCGGCGCGGTCAGCCAGGCGGCGGACCTGCTGCAGGTGGGCAAGGCCACGCTCTACGACAAGATCAAGCGCTACGGGTTGTGATGTCATGCGCCGTTCATGGCGTTGCCACGGCAGCGTCACATAGCCGCCCTATGCTTCATGGGCGGCGCGGCATTGGCAGGTGCCCGCCGTGTGTATCAGTCTTCGTGGTAATTGATGGCCCCGCGCATGCGGGGCGTTTTTTTTGGCGCTCGCCGGCGACGCCGCCGCATCGGACCAGCATAGACTTGGGCTTCTAACGTGACCGCGCTGAAACTCCCTATAATCGAACGACCGTTCATTTAGGGCACGATCACGTGCCCGCCCGTAGTTCAGGAGACACCATGCCCGCCGCCAAGCAACTGCCCCAGGCCCTGCAGCACCTGGCCCTGCCCGTGATTGCCTCGCCCATGTTTATCGTCAGCTACCCGGAACTGGTGCTGGCGCAGTGCAAGGCCGGCATCGTCGGCTCGTTCCCCGCGCTCAACGCGCGCCCGGCCGAGCTGCTCGACGAATGGCTGACCCGGATCGAGGAAGAGCTGGCCGCGTTCAAGGCCGCCAACCCCGGCGCACAGGTGGGCCCGGTCGCGGTCAACCAGATCGTCCACGCCTCCAACGCGCGCCTCGAGCATGACATCAAGGTCTGCGTCGAACACAAGGTGCCGGTCTTCATCACCTCGCTGCGCGCGCCGCCGAAGGAGCTGATCGACGCGGTGCACAGCTACGGCGGCATCGTGATGCACGACGTGATCAGCCTGCGCCATGCCGAGAAGGCGATCGAATCCGGCGTCGACGGCCTGATCCTGGTCGCCGCGGGCGCCGGCGGCCATGCCGGCATGCTGTCGCCGTTCGCGCTGGTGGGCGAGGTGCGCAAGATCTTCGACGGCCCGATCGCGCTGTCGGGCTCGATCGCCACCGGCGAGGCGGTGCTGGCCGCGCAGGCCATGGGCGCTGACTTTGCCTATGTGGGAACGCGCTTCATCGCCTCGCAGGAGGCCCATGCGGCCGAGTCGTACAAGCAGTCGATCACCAGCGCGGCCGCCGCCGATATCGTCTACACCAACCTGTTCACCGGCGTGCACGGCAACTACATCCGCGAAAGCATCAGCAACGCGGGCCTGGACCCGGACAACCTGCCGGTGGCCGACAAGAGCAAGATGGACTTTTCCAGCGGCGGCTCCAAGGCCAAGGCGTGGAAGGACATCTGGGGCGCCGGCCAGGGCGTGGGCCAGATCCACGACATCCCCAGCGCCGGCGAGATCGTCGCCCGCATGAAGGCGGAGTACGATGCCGCCAAGGCGCGGCTCGGTATCGCGCGCTAACCGATCCCTCACGGGCCGCGTTTGCGGCCCTTTGCCCCGACCATTGCCGCCTTCCAACCCCGACCTTTCGCCCGATCCTGAAGCCGCGCTGAGCCACCGCCAGCGCGTGCTGCGCGCCGTGTGGGTGGCACTGGGCGCGCTTTGCCTGCTGCTGGGCGTGGTCGGCATCTTCCTGCCGGTGCTGCCGACCACGCCGTTCGTGCTGCTGGCCGCGGCATGCTTTGCGCGCGGCTCGCAGCGCTTTCATCAATGGCTGCTGGGGCATCCGCGCTTCGGGCCGCTGGTGAGCGACTGGCAGCGGCACCGCAGCATCCCGTTCCGGGCCAAGTGCCTGGCGCTGTCGATGATGTGGGTATCGATGGGAACTACCGCGTGGCTGCTGCGCGGGCGGCCGCTGGTGTCGGCGGCGTTGCTGGCTTGCGCGGTGGGGGTCAGTGTTTGGATGGTGCGGTTGCCGACGCGACCAACGGAGAGTCGGAAGACTTGAGCCTTGCCGGACTATCGGCGCGCGTTACTTCGTGGATGCTCCCGCCCTCACCCCCCGCCCCTCTCCCGCAGGCGGGAAAGGGGAGCAAACCGTCGCCCGCGAGAGCATTGGTGCTTGCCGACACCCCTTGCAATCGCTCCCCTCTCCCGCGCGCGGGAGAGGGGTGGGGGTGAGGGCCGGCGCATCAACGAAGTCAGACGCTCGTCTGACTAGCCCTTCACTCGTACCGCCGCGCATCCTCGATCAACCTCCCATCCTGCGGCAACGACCCCGCCGCGACGAAGGCCACCTCGCCCCTTAACCGCATCACCTCGCGCAGCGATTCCGCCACCGCGCGCTGCAGCTCGGCATCCTCGCGCGTTGCCTCGCAGCGCAGCGTCATCACGTCCGCGCCCGGGTCGCCGGTCACCACCAGCCGCGCCGCGCGGATTTCCGGATGGCGGCGCAGCACGTCGGCGACCTGGCCCGGATGCACGAACATGCCCTTGACCTTGGTGGCCTGGTCGGCGCGCCCGAGCCAGCCCTTGAGCCGGATATTGGTGCGCCCGCACGGGCTGGGCCGCTGCGACGATGCCGGCACCACCGCCGACAGGTCGCCGGTGCCGAAGCGGATCAGCGGGTAGTCGCCATTGCCCAGCACCGTCACCACCACCTCGCCGGTCTCGCCTTCGGGCATCGGGCGCGAGCCGCCGGGCTCGACGATCTCGACCAGCACGCCCTCGTCCACCACCCAGCCGTCGCCGCCTTCGGTTTCATACGCGATCAGGCCGACATCGGCGGTGCCGTACATCTGCTGCACGCGCACCCCGCGCGCCTGGAACCAGTGGCGCAGCGACGGCGGCAGCGCCTCGCCCGAGACCAGCGCCCTGGCCAGGCTGGTGCAGGGCGTGCCGAGTTCATCGCCGCGCTCGAGCAGCAGCTTGAGGAACGACGGCGTACCCGCATAGGCCGCCGGCTGCAGGGTCGCCAGCGCCTGCACCTGCGAATCGGTCTGGCCGACGCCGGCCGGGAACACGCAGCAGCCCAGCCGGTGCGCGCCGCTTTCCATCATCATGCCGGCCGGGGTGAAGTGGTAGGAGAAGGTGTTGTAGACCAGGTCGCCGGCGCGAAAACCCGCGGCGTGCATGGCGCGCGCGGTGCGCCACCAGTCGGCGTCGTGGCCGTCGGGCTCGTGGATCGGGCCGGGCGACTGGAACACGTGGCGCAGCTTGCCCAGCGCCGTCGCGTTGAGCCCGCCCAGCGGCGGCTGCATGCGCTGGCGCGCGCTCAGGTCTGACTTGCGCGTCACCGGCAATTCGGCCAGCGCCGCGCGCGAGGTCAGCAGGCGCGGATCGACCCCGCCCAGCAGCTCGGCAAAGTAAGGCGCGTGCTCGCGCGCATGGGCCACCTGGCGTGCCAGGGCGGCAAGGAGCGCCTGCTCGCGGACTTCCGGCGCGCGGGTTTCGAGCGAATCGAAGTGTTCTGGCATGGTGCTGTGCGTCAGGAGATGGGATGCGGCCTGCCCCGCGCCGCCGGGCGCGTGGTGACAAGCCGGGTGAAAAACGGTTGCTTGCTAGGCCAGCCAGCGCTTGCGGCGGCGATAACTTTTTACGTCGCGGAACGACTTGCGGCCCGGGCCGTCGGCGTCGTTGGCGGCCACGCCCAGGTAGAACTCCTTGACGTCCTCGTTGGTGCGCAGCGACTCGGCGTCGCCGTCCATCACCACGCGGCCGTTCTCGAGGATGTAGCCGTAGTCGGCGTAGCGCAGCGCCACCATGGTGTTCTGCTCGGCCAGCAGGAAGCTGACGTTCTCGCGCGAATTCAGGCCGCGCACGATCTCGAAGATCTCCTCGACGATCTGCGGCGCCAGCCCCATCGAGGGCTCGTCGAGCAGGATCATCGCCGGCTTGGCCATCATGGCCCGGCCGATCGCGCACATCTGCTGCTCGCCGCCGGAGGTGTAGCCCGCCTGGGACTTGCGGCGCGTCTTCAGCCGCGGGAAGTATTCGTAGATTTTCTCCAGCTCGTCGCGGGTCTGGCCGCGCGACAGGCCGCGCGTGTAGGCGCCGGTGAGCAGGTTTTCCTCGATGGTCAGGTGCGCGAAGCAGTGCCGCCCTTCCATCACCTGGATCACGCCGCGGCGCACCAGGTCGTTGGGGGTGAGCTGGTCGACGCGGTCGCCGCGGTATTCGATCGAACCCTTGGTGACATCGCCGCGCTCGGCCTGCAGCAGGTTGGAGATGGCCTTCAGCGTGGTGGTCTTGCCCGCGCCGTTGGCGCCCAGCAGCGCCACGATCTTGCCCTCCGGCACTTCGAGCGAAACGCCCTTGAGCACCAGGATCACGTGATCGTAGATGACTTCGATATTGTTGACGGACAGGAGGCTCATGGTGCGGGTCGGGTTGGTGTTGGGGTTTCCAGCTTGCCTGTTGGGTACTCCCTCTCCCTCTGGGAGAGGGTTGGGGTGAGGGCGGGCATTGCCACGAAGTGAATGCCTTCGCTATTGCCAGCGCCCGCCCTCACCCCCGCCCCTCTCCCGCTTGCGGGAGAGGGGAGAAACCAATCGGGAGTCGAGCGCAATCAGCTCTTCGAACAAGCCGGCGTAATCCCCTTCTCCTTCGCGTACTGCGCCGCGGTGGCCTTGAACAGCGGGTGGATCAGGCTCTTGTTGCCCTCGATCCAGTCCGACACCACCACCCACTTGCTGCCGTCCCACTGCTGGATCTTCACCTTGCCCGAGCCCTCGTGGTTCTCGCAGCTGGTCTTGATCTCGGGCAGCAGGCCGGTGGCGCCCAGCTGCTGCAGCCGCGCGTTGGTCAGGTTCAGGTTCTCGAAGGCCCAGCGCATCTGCTCGCCGGTCATGGGCTTGCCCTTGCCGAACTTTGCCTGCGCAACGCGCACCGCTTCCACCGTCACCACCGCGGCCGACACGCCGCGGTTGTACAGCACCGAACCGACCTTGTTCTTGTCCTGCATATTGCCCTTGCCGGCGCCGTACACCACCTTCTCGATATCGGCGATCAGCGGCACGTTCTTGCCCGCGACGTTCCAGGTCGCGCTCATATAGCCCTTGGAGGCATCGCCGGCCGGCACCGTGTCTTCCTCGGAGCCCGCCCACCACGAGCCGATCATCTTCTCGCGCGAGAAGCCGACCTTCTGCGCGGCCTTCAGCGCGGTCTGGTTCATCACGCCCCAGCCCCAGAAAATCACGTAGTCAGGGTTCTCCTGGCGGATCTTCAGCCATTGCGCGCCCTGCTCGTTGCCCGGGTGCGCCACCGGGATCTCGACCAGGTTGAACTTGCCCAGCCGCGCCTCGGCCTGCAGCGCCACGATCGGCTCCTTGCCATAGGCAGAGTCGTGGTACAGGTAGACGATCTTCTTGCCGGCGAGCGAGCCGCCGTTCTTGCTGGCCAGGTACTTGACGATGGCCGAGACCTGCATCTGGTAGGTGGTCACCAGCGGGAACGCGTACGGGAACACCGAGCCGTCGACCGCGTCGGTGCGGCCGTAGCCCATCATCACCAGCGGCACCTTGTCGGCCGCGGTCTTGTCGACCAGCGCGTACGAGATGCCGGTCGACATGGCGTGGTAGGCGGTGCCCTTGGTGGTGGCGTTCTTGGACTTCAGGCGCTCGTAGCACTCCACGCCCTTGGCGTTGTTGTACTCGGTCTCGCACTCTTCCCAGCTCAGCTTGACGCCGTTGACGCCGCCATCCTTCAGGTTGACGTAGTTGAGGTAGTCGATGAAGCCGCCATACCAGGACTGCCCGTTGGCGCCGTATGGCCCCACGCGATAGCTCGGCAGCGCGATGAACTGCTCGTTGCTTTGCGCCAGTGCCGGCAGCGCCGGCGCCAGCAGTGCAGCCGCGGCGCTGACCACCAGGGCGGCGCGTTGCACGTTGCGGATCAGGTTGGTCATGACAGTCTCCTTCGCCCTCAGGGGAGCGTTTCGTTATGCGTAAGCTTCAGAACTTCACACAGGAACTGCGGTAACACAGGCACCCCTCCCGTCAATGAGGGAACGGCCACAGCCTCAGCTTCTCCTTGGCGATCTGCCACAGCCGGGCCAGCCCGTGCGGCTCCACGATCAGGAAGAAGATGATCAACCCGCCGAACACCATCAGCTGGATGTGCGACACGGTGGCATTGGTAAAGGGCAGGTGCAGCAGCGCGGCCAGCGGCGGCAGCACGTTGTCCAGGAAGATCGGCAGCAGCAGGATGAAGGCGGCGCCGAGGAACGAGCCCAGGATGCTGCCGACGCCGCCGATGATGATCATGAACAGCACGCGGAACGACAGGTCCAGCGAGAAGCCGTCCGGCTCGACCGAGCCCAGGTAGCAGAACGCGTACAGCGCGCCGGCCACGCCGCAGTAGAACGAGCTGACCGCGAACGCCAGCAGCTTGGTGCGCATCAGCGGGATGCCGATCACCTCGGCCGCCACATCCATGTCGCGCACCGACATCCAGGCGCGGCCGGTGGCCGAGCGCACCATGTTCTTGGCCGCCAGCGCCAGCACCGTGACGATGGCCAGCACGAACAGGTACTTCTTCACCGGAGTGTCGATGGCGTAGCCGAACAGGTCCAGCCGCTGCGCCGTGATCACGCCCGACGAGCTGTTGTTGGAGAACCAGGGGAACTTGGTCAGCGCCCACACCACGAAGAACTGCGCCGCCAGCGTCGCCACCGCCAGGTAGAAGCCCTTGATGCGCAGCGACGGCAGCCCGAACGCCACCCCCACCAGCGCCGCCGACAGGCCGGCCAGGATAAAGGTCAGCAGCACCGGCATGCCTTCGATGCGCAGCTGGAAGTTGTAGGCCGCATACGCGCCCACCGCCATGAACGCCGCGGTGCCCAGCGACAGCTGGCCGGCATAGCCGGTCAGGATATTCAGCCCCAGCGCCGCCAGCGAGAAGATCAGGAACGGGATCAGGATGGCCGAGAACCAGTATTCCGACCCGACGAACGGGATCGCCACGAAGGCGACCGCCATCAGCACCGCAAAGCCGATGCGGTCCTGGCGGATGGGGAAGATCTGGCTGTCGGCGACGTAGCTGGTCTTGAACTGGCCGGCTTCACGATAAAACATGGCAACTCTCCTGTGCGAAGTCGGTCAGACGCGATCGATATGTTTTTCGCCGAACAGCCCCTCGGGCCGCACCAGCAGGAACAGCAGCGCGAACACATACGGGAACCAGCCTTCGATGCCGCCGAAATTCCCGCCGAACATCGACTGGAACACCGGCGGGATATAGATCTCGGCCAGCTTCTCCGACGCGCCGATGATCAGCCCGCCGACAATCGCGCCCGGCACCGAGGTGAAGCCGCCCAGGATCAGCACCGGCAGCGCCTTCAGCGCGGTCAGCGTCAGCGCGAACTGCACGCCATTGCGAGAGCCCCACAGCATGCCCGCCACCAGCGCGACGAAGCCCGCCACGCCCCAGACGATGGCCCAGATGTTCTGCAGCGGAATGCCCAGCGACAGCGCCGCCTGGTGATCGTCGGCCACCGCGCGCAGCGCTCGCCCGACCTTGGTGTACTGGAAGAACAACGCCAGCGATCCCACCAGCACGCCGGCGATGGCCGCCGCGGCGATGTCGAACTTGGACAGCACGATATTGAAGTTGGTCAGGATCGACTCGATCGGCTCGTCGACGATGCCCAGGTTGATCGGGCGCACTTCGTTTCCGAACAAGAGCGGCCCCAGCCCTTCCAGGAAGAACGACAGCCCGATGGTGGCCATGAACAGCGTGATCGGCGGCTGGTTGACCAGCTTGCGCAGCACGAAGCGCTCGGTGCTCATGCCGACCAGGATCATCACGACGAAGGCGCCGATCACCGCCGCCCACATCGGCATGCCCTTGTCCATCAGCCCCACCACCGCCAGCGCGGCAAAGTAGACCATCGCGCCCTGGGCAAAGTTGAACACGCCCGAGGCCTTGTAGATCAGCACGAAGCCCAGCGCCACCAGCGAGTACATCAGGCCCGACAGCAGCCCGCCGATCAGGATTTCAAAGAAGAACGTCATGGTTTGCCTTTGCTTGCCTAACAGCTGTGTTCACGCCCAGGGTGTTCCTCCCCTCTCCCGCTTGCGGGAGAGGGGTTGGGGGTGAGGGCAGGGAGCCTCCACGAAGTGAAACGCTGGTGGTACTGCCCGCGCCTGCCCTCACCCCCGGCCCCTCTCCCGCGCGCGGGAGAGGGGAGCACACCGCCCTCAATGGGAAGTCCCGAGGTACGCCTTGATGACATCGGGATTCGCCTTCACTTCCTCCGGCGTCCCATCGCCAATCTTCTTGCCGTAATCCAGCACCACCACGCGGTCCGAGATATCCATCACCACGCCCATGTCATGCTCGATCAGCACGATGGTGGTGCCGAACTGCCGGTTCACGTCCAGAATGAAGCGGCACATGTCCTGCTTCTCTTCCACGTTCATGCCGGCCATCGGTTCGTCGAGCAGCAGCATCGACGGCTCGGCCGCCAGCGCGCGCGCCAGCTCCACACGCTTCTGCAGGCCATACGGCAGGCGCCCCACCGGGGTCTTGCGGATCGACTGGATCTCGAGGAAATCGATCACTTCCTCGACCTTCTGGCGATGGCGCATCTCTTCGTTGCGCGCCGGCCCCCACCACAGCGCATGCGCAAACAGTCCGGTGCGGAACTGCGTGTTGCGTCCGGTCATGATGTTGTCCAGCACCGTCATGCCCTTGAACAGCGCGATGTTCTGGAACGTGCGCGCAATGCCCTGGCGCGCCGCGGCGGTCGGGTGCATCTGCTTGCGTTCCTCGCCGCGGAACACGATGCGTCCCTGCTGCGGGTGGTAGACGCCGTTGATCACGTTGAGCATCGAACTCTTGCCGGCGCCGTTCGGGCCGATGATGGCGCGCACCTCGTGCTCGCACACATCGAACGAGATATCGGTCAGCGCCTTGACCCCGCCGAACGACAGCGAGATATGCTGCAGGTCCAGGATCACCTCGCCGCCGGTGCGCGCCTGTTCGCCGGTGCGCTGCGCATGGCGCGTGCCGGGATGCACGCCGCTGTCTTCCGCCAGCCCCGTCGGGGGCAGCGGGCCGGCGGGCGCCATCGCCCCGCCACCGCCGGCGCCGCTCGCATCGGTGCGTGCCGCCGCGCTCCATTCGCGCTTGCCGGCACCTTGCCAGGCCACTTGCGTCATATTGCTGCCTCCACCTGTGCTCTTATGGTTCCTATGCCGCGCGTGCCGCTACCGGCAGCCGCCTGGCATCCATCAGCTTCAGCGTGGCCGACACGCTGCCCTCGCGCCCGTCTTCGAACTTGACGCGCGTCTCGATGTACTGCTCGGACTTGCCCGCATAGAGCGCTTCCACCAGCACGCCGTATTTCTCGGCGATAAAGCCGCGCCGCACCTTGCGCGTGCGGGTCAGCTCGTCGTCGTCCGGGTCCAGTTCCTTGTGCAGCACCAGGAAGCGCGCCACCTGCGACCCCGCCAGCATCGGGTCGTTGGCCAGGTCGGCATTCACCTGGTTCACGCACTCGCCGATCATCTCCAGCACGTCCGGCTGCGCGGCCAGGTCGATATAGCCCGCGTACGGCAGGTGGCGGCGCTCGGCCCAGTTGCCGACCGCCTCGAAGTCGATATTGATGAAGGCGCAGACCTTGTCGCGATCATTGCCGAACGCGACCGCTTCCTTGATGTACGGGAAGAACTTGAGCTTGTTCTCGATGTACTTGGGCGCGAACATCGAGCCATCGGCCAGCTTGCCGACGTCCTTGGCGCGGTCGATGATCTTCAGGTGGCCGTCGGCATCGATCACGCCGGCGTCGCCGGTCATGAAGTAGCCCTCGTCGTTGATGGCCTCGCGGGTGGCGTCGTCGCGCTTGTAGTAGGACTTGAGCAGGCCCACGCCGCGCACCAGCACCTCGCCGTTGTCGGCGATGCGGATCTCCATGCCGGGCGCGGCCGGGCCCACGGAATCGAACTTGACCTTGCCGTCGGGCTGCAGGCAGACATAGGCGCAGGTCTCGGTCTGGCCGTAGAACTGCTTCAGGTTCACGCCGATCGAGCGGTAGAAGCGGAACAGGTCCGGGCCGATCGCCTCGCCCGCGGTATAGGCCACGCGGATGCGGCTCATGCCCAGCACATTGCGCAGCGGACCGTAGACCAGCACCTCGCCCAGTGCATAGCGCGCGCGGTTCGCGAGCGACACCGGCTGGCCGTCGAGGATATCGGTGCCGCAGCGCTTCGCCACGTCCATGGCCCAGTGGAACAGCTTGCGCTTGATCCAGCCGGCATCCTCCATGCGGATCATCACCTGCGTCAGCAGCCCTTCATAGATGCGCGGCGGCGCAAAGTAATACGTGGGGCCGATCTCGCGCAGGTCGGTCATCACCGTTTCGCGCGATTCCGGGCAATTCACCGTGAAGCCCGCCACCATCGCCTGCGCATAAGAGAACAGGTTGTCGCCGACCCACGCCATCGGCAGGTAGGACAGCACGTCGTCGTCGGCGCTGAGCTTGTCGAAGGCGCAGCCGTTGCGCGCCGAGCCGATCAGGCCATGGTGAGAATGGCACACGCCCTTGGGCTTGCCGGTGGTGCCCGACGTATAGAGGATGATCGCGGTGTCGTCGGGCTGACCGGCGGCGATGGCCTCGTCATAGAAGCCCGGGTGGGCCTGGTCGAACTCGCGCCCCAGCTCCTGCAGGCGCTCGTAAGACATCAGCGACGGATGGTCGTAGTCCGTCAGGCCGCGCGGGTCTTCGAAAATGACGTGGCGCACGGCGCGGCCGGACTCGGCCAGCTGCGCTTCCACTTCCAGCAGCTTGTCGACCTGCTCCTGATCCTCGACGATGGCGAACTCGATCTCCGCATCGTTGAGCACATAGACCATCTCGTTGGCGATGGCGTCCTGGTACAGCGGCACCGGCACGCCGCCCAGCGCCTGCGCCGCGGTCATGGCCCAGTACAGGCGCGGACGGTTGTCGCCCACCACCGCCAGGTTCATGCCGCGTTTGAAACCGAGCGCGGCCAGACCACATGCCAGCGCCCTCACCTGCTGTGCCGCCTGGGCCCAGCTGTATGTCTGCCAGATGCCGAGATCCTTCTCGCGATACGCCGGATGCTCCGGCCGCTGCTGGGCGTGCGCCAGCAGCCATCGCGGGAAGGTCGTCGCCGACGATTCCTGCATCGCTGTCTCCTGTCCCTCCGGCGTGGGGGTCCACGCCCGGTGTCAAGCGCCGGTCCGGTCGTTATACTTGGCTTGCTTTGCCCGGCGGCATCTGCCGCATCGCATCAAGCCAGTCTGTGCCTTGTCTTGGAGGGGCCGGGGAAAGCGTCTTCTGCCTTCCCGGCGTGCCCCTGGTGGCACCCGCGGTTCCGTTGTGATCGTACGATAGCCCATGCCAACACCCCCAGTTGTCACGCCGGTGACAATTCCGGGTTAATCCCTACCGGAGCATTCGAGAGGCCATGCTGAACGATTTTGTCGACCGCTGCGTGTGGGCCGCGGACCTGAGCCCCGAGCAACGCGAACGCGTGCGCCGCGCCATGTTCGTGCACGAGTACAGCCAGGGCGACTACGTCTGCCACAAGGGCGACAAGGCCGAGCACTGGCTGGGCGTGCTCGAAGGCATCGTCAAGATCACCACGGTGTCGCCGTCGGGCAAGTCCGTCACCTTCACCGGTGTGCCCACCGGCGGCTGGTTCGGCGAAGGCGCGGTGCTGAAGTCGGAGATCCGCAAGTACGACGTGATGGCGCTGCGCCGCTCGACCATCGCCTTCCTGCCGCGCGACACTTTTCAGTGGCTGCTGGATACCAGCCTGCCGTTCTCGCGTTTCCTGCTGACGCAGTTCAACGAGCGCCTGGGGCAGTTCATTGCGGCGGTGGAATACGAACGGCTGCTCGACATCGATTCACGCGTGGCGCGCGCGGTGTCGTCGCTGTTCAACGAGCATCTGTATCCGGGCATCGGCAAGACGCTGGAGATCTCGCAGGAAGAAATCGGCCTGCTCGCCGGCATCTCGCGCCAGCGCGCCAACCAGGCGCTCAAGGTGCTGGAACAGCAGGGGCTGGTGCGAGTGGACTACGGGGTGATCGAGGTGCTCGACCTCGAAGGACTGCGGCAATACGGAGAGTAGCGTGGCCAGCGCCATCGACGACGCAACCTTGCAGGCGTATCGCGAAACGCACTACCGGGTGCTGGGCGACATGCCGATGACCTTGCGCATCGACCAGCCCAGCGCGGCGCTGGCCGCGCTGCACCGCGCGCTGGGCGTGGAATGCAGCGCCTTCATCACCGCTGCCAATCCCTTCAGCCAACGCTGCGACGATGCGGCCAACGCGCGCCGCCAGCAGGCACTGGCGCAGGATGTGGTGCAGATGGGATGGCGGGCGATCGATGCGCTGGGCGCGCATCCGTCCAACGGCTGGCCGGCGGAGCCGAGCTTCCTGGTACCCGGACTGTCGCTGGCGGATGCCCGGATGCTCGGCGAGAAATACCAGCAGAACGCGGTGGTGTGGAGCGGCGAGGATGCGGTGCCGCGGCTGGTACTGCTGCGCTGAATATTGCTGCCGCCCGCCTGCCGGGATTGATCCCGCCCCACGCTCTTTCGCTCACCGATTGCGTGCTCCCTCTCCCGCTCGCGGGAGAGGGCTGGGGTGAGGGCCGGGCGCGTCAACGAAGTCAGGCGTTTGCAGTATGCAAAGGCCTGCCCTCACCCCCTGCCCCTCTCCTGCAGGCGGGAGAGGGGAGCAAACCGCCAGCATTCAGTGGCCGTGTCCGTGGTGCCCGTGGCGCCCATGGTGGCGGTAGTAGTGGTGACGATGATGGTGGTGCCGACGGTGGTGGTGATGTCGATGCCGCCACTCACCACGCCCATACCAGCGCCGGCCGTCCCAATACCGGTCGCCATGCCAGCCGTGATAGCGGGGCGCATACACCACGGGGGGCGGCGGCGCCACATAGACCGGCGCCGGCGCGGCATAAACCGGTGTGCCAATGTGCACCCCCACATCCACATGCGCCATCGCCGAACGCGCCGCCAGCAGGGACATGACGCCGGCGAGCAGCGCTGCAAAAAGTACCGGATGAGCCATGATGCGGTGTTGTCGTAATCGGAATGGGTGCACTCTACCGCGCATTCCTGTTACTGGATGCGGCGGTTTGTTTCGGTATATAACGCGGTGTAAGTGGGATTACAGCGAGCCTGGGAACAGTGCGATGGTGCTCACCGCTTTTTGACGATGGCACCGTCAAGCTGCTGCTCGAGGCGTTCCAGCGCTGCCACATCCTCAGCGTCTGCGGCCTGCCGCTCGGCGTCGCGCCGCCTGACTTCGAATTCGGTATAGCGCTCCAGCGCCAGACGCTCTGCCACCTGCGCAGACACCTTCCCGGCATGCGTCAATACCTCGCGCTCGTTGAACGCCAGGAATGCATCCAGCTTGTCCGACCATTCCTGCATGGTCATCGGCTTGCGACGCAGCGCCATGTTTTCGGCGTAGTCCAGATACATCACCACGATGCGGTTGAGCGCGTCGACTTCCGGCTGCTGCAGGTAGTTCTTGGCAACCCCCACGTCGCCCTGCCGCACCCGGCCGCCCCTCCAGCTTGTGAGCCCATATTCGGCTGGTTGGGGTCTGATCGGGCTGCAATCAGTTCCGCGGCGGTGTGGCCGGTGATGGCCCACAGCATCTTGTTCTGGGTCCGGGCGAAAAAGCGCTGCGCCTGTTCGGTGGTGCCGTCGTAGTCGACGGCGGTCGCGTAGATATCGCGGATCTTCTGGTAGAAACGCTTTTCGGACGCCCGGATATCCCGGATGCGCTGGATCAGCTCATCGAAGTAATCCCAGCCGCCCGGTTCCTTGAGCCGTTCGTCATCCATGACGAAGCCCTTGACCAGGAATTCACGCAGGTGCGTGGTGGCCCATTGGCGGAATTGGGTGCCGCGATGGGAGCGAACCCGGTAGCCCACTGCCAGGATCATGTCTAGGTTGTAGAGCATGGTTCGGTAGTTCTTGCCGTCGGAGGCAGTTGTAAAGTTTTGCTTTACAACTGAATCCTCCGCCAACTCGCCATCGGCCAAGACGTTTTTGATGTGCTGGCCGATGTTTTGCTTCGAGGATGCGAACAACTCTGCCATCTCCAGTTGCGACAGCCAGACCGTCCCTCCTTCCGCCCGCAACCGAATCCGCGCCCCGCCGTCCTCCGTGGTGTACAAAATGAGTTCGCCAGTACTCATAAGCGGGATTCCTCTGCCAGTTCCTTGATCGCGTTATCGCGAACGACCCCATAGACTACCCGAAGGCATCGCCCGGTTTGTTTCGGATTGTGCCGATACCGTGTCGAACGGCGCCACAAACAAAAAAGGCCGGCGCTGACCCAGGTCCAGCCGCCGGCCCCACTCAGACAAGACCTTCCCGCTAACGGGGCCGGTCCCGGTCCGACTTACTTGCTATACACGTACACCCCACGCCCGGTCTTGCGCCCCAGGTAGCCAGCGGCCACCATCTCGCGCATCAGCATCGCCGGCCGGTACTTCGGATCGGCGAACTCGGTGTACAGCACTTCCATCACCGCCAGCATGGTGTCCAGCCCGATCATGTCGGCCAGCGCCAGCGGGCCGATCGGGTGGTTGCAGCCCAGCTTCATGCCTTCGTCGATCTCTTCCGGCGAGGCCAGGCCTTCGCCCAGCACGCAGAAGGCCTCGTTGATCATCGGGCACAGGATGCGGTTGACGACGAAGCCCGGGTTGTTCTTGACGGTGATCGGGTACTTGCCGAGTTGCTTCGACAGATCCTCGACGGCGGCGTGCGTGGCGTCGCTGGTCTGCAGGCCGCGGATCAGTTCGACCAGCGCCATCACCGGCACCGGGTTGAAGAAATGCATGCCGATAAAGCGGTCGGCGCGCGCGGTCACGGCGGCGAGCTTGGTGATCGAGATCGACGAGGTGTTCGACGCGATGATGACGTTGTCGCCGACGATGCCGTCGATCTGCTTGAGGATCTTGACCTTGAGGTCGTAGTTCTCGGTGGCGGCCTCGATCACGATGTCGGCGGCCTTGAGGTCGTCGTACGCGGTGCTGCCTTTGATGCGCGCCAGCGCGTCGGCCTTCTGCGCCTCGGTCAGCTTTTCCTTCTTGATCAGCCGGTCCAGGCTGCCCGACACCGTCGCCACGCCCTTCTGCACGGCGGCGTCGCTGATGTCGACCATCACCACGTTAAGACCCACCACTGCGCAGGCCTGGGCGATGCCATTGCCCATGGTGCCGGCACCGACGATGCCTACAGTCTTGATTGCCATCTTGTCTTCCTCTGCTTGCTTGGTTGAATGCTTGGATGCGTGGTTCAGGGCGCCTGCTCGCGCAGCGCCGCGATGATGCGCTCGGCATGGCCCTTGAGCACTTCGGGCTCCTGCATGTCGCGCGCGTGGCCGCGCAGCGACTGGTCGTTGTAGCGCGGCACGATGTGGAAATGGATGTGCGGCACGGTCTGCCCGGCCGCGGCGCCGTTGAACTGGCCGATCGAGATGCCGTCGGGATTGAACGCCGCGCGCACCGCGCGCGCCACGCGCTGGGTGGCGACGATGGCGGCCTGGGCGCCGCGCTCGGACAAGTCGAACAGGTTGACCGCGGCTTCCTTGGGCACCACCAGCGTATGGCCGTCGGCCTGCGGCATGATGTCCATGAAGGCGATGGTGTCGTCGTCCTCGTACACCTTGATGCATGGCATTTCGCCGCGCAGGATCCTGGCAAAGATGTTGTTCGGGCTGTACTGGGTGTCCATGGTCTTGTGTTGCGGTGGTCTCGGGATTTGTTGCCGCCAGGCGCCGGTTTGCGCTGGCCGGTGATGACGGTGCGGCGCAGCATCCGAGTGTAACGCAGGGCGGCCCTTGCCGCGGCCGCCCTGCGCGATTACCGGTCAGCGCGTGGACCGGGGTCTACATATTGCGGCGATACTGCCCGCCGACCTCGAACAGCGCATGCGTGATCTGCCCCAGCGAGCAAACCCGCACCGCGTCCATCAGCACCGCGAACACGTTCTGGTTGTCGATCACGGCCTGGCGCAGCCGCTGCAGCATCGCCGGCGCTGCGTCGGCATGCGCCTGCTGGAATGCCTGCAGGCGCGCCAGCTGACTCTGCTTCTCGGCTTCGCTGGAACGCGCCAGTTCCAGCTTCTGCGGCACCGGGTCGCCGTCCGGATTGCGGAAGGTGTTCACGCCGATCAGCGGCAGCGTGCCGTCGTGCTTGAGCTGCTCGTAGTAGAGCGATTCCTCCTGGATCTTGCCGCGCTGGTAGCCGGTTTCCATCGCCCCCAGCACGCCGCCACGCTCGGCGATGCGCTCGAACTCCTGCAGCACCGCCTCTTCCACCAGGTCGGTCAGCTCCTCGATCAGGAAGCTGCCCTGGTTGGGGTTCTCGCACTTCGCCACGCCCCATTCGCGGTTGATGATCAGCTGGATCGCCAGCGCGCGCCGCACCGATTCGCCGGTGGGCGTGGTGATGGCCTCGTCGTAGGCGTTGGTGTGCAGCGAGTTGCAATTGTCGTAGATCGCGATCAGTGCCTGCAGCGTGGTGCGGATATCGTTGAAGTCGATCTCCTGCGCATGCAGCGAACGGCCCGAGGTCTGGATGTGGTACTTGAGCTTCTGGCTGCGCTCGTTGGCGCCGTACTTGTCGCGCATGGTCACCGCCCAGATGCGGCGCGCCACGCGGCCCAGCACGCTGTACTCGGGATCCATGCCGTTGGAGAAGAAGAACGACAGGTTGGGCGCGAAGTCGTCGATATGCATGCCGCGCGCCAGGTACGCCTCGGCGTAGGTGAAGCCGTTTGAAAGCGTGAACGCCAGCTGCGAGATCGGGTTCGCGCCGGCCTCGGCGATGTGGTAGCCCGAGATCGATACCGAGTAGAAGTTGCGCACCTGGTGGTGCACGAAGTACTCCTGGATGTCGCCCATCACCTTGAGCGAGAACTCGGTGGAGAAGATGCAGGTGTTCTGGCCCTGGTCTTCCTTCAGGATATCGGCCTGCACCGTGCCGCGCACGTTCTGCAGCACCCAGGCGCGGATCTTGGCTTCCTCGTCGGCGGTGGGGTCGCGGCCGTTGTCGGCGCGGAACTTGTCGAGCTGCTGGTCGATGGCGGTGTTCATGAACATCGCCAGGATGGTCGGCGCCGGGCCGTTGATGGTCATCGACACCGAGGTGCTCGGGCTGGTCAGGTCGAAGCCGTCGTACAGCACCTTCATGTCGTCGAGCGTGGCGATCGACACGCCCGAGTTGCCGACCTTGCCGTAGATGTCGGGGCGCACATGCGGGTCTTCGCCGTACAGCGTGACCGAGTCGAACGCGGTCGACAGGCGCTTGGCGTCCATCCCCTCCGACACCAGCTTGAAGCGGCGGTTGGTGCGGAACGCATCGCCCTCGCCGGCGAACATGCGGGTCGGGTCTTCGTTCTCGCGCTTGAAGGCGAACACGCCGGCGGTGTAGGGGAAGCTGCCGGGCACGTTCTCGCGCATCAGCCACTTCAGCACCTCGCCGTCGTCCTCGAAGCGCGGCAGCACTACCTTGCGCACCTTGGTGCCCGACAGCGTGGTGGTGACCAGTCCGGTGCGGATTTCCTTGTCGCGGATCTTCACCACGTATTCGTCGCCGCTGTAGGCCTCCTGCATCTGCGGCCACATCGCCAGCAGCTTGCGTTCGACCTGGCCCAGCGCGCTGTCGCGTTCGGCGGCCAGTGCGTCGAGCGCGGCAACGTCGCCCTGCGCGGCTTGCAGCATGCGGCTCGATTCCCGCAGTTGCTGGCGCTCGCGCGCAATGCGGCTCTGCTCGGCCACGCGGCGGTGGTAGCCGCGCACGGTGTCGGCCAGTTCCGCCAGGTAGCGGCTGCGCGCCGGCGGCACGATCACGTTCTGGCCGGTGGAGATGCGCCCGGACAGCGCCGGCAGCATGCCGGGCTGCACCTGCAGCCCGCGTCCTGCCAGCGCCTCGCGCAGGCCCTGGTACAGCATGGTCACGCCGTCGTCGTTGAAGCGCGACGCCTGGGTGCCGTAGACCGGCATGTCCTCCGGCTTGCCATGCCATTGCTCGCGGTTGCGCTGCACCTGCTTGGCGACGTCGCGCCAGGCGTCCTGCGCGCCCTTGCGGTCGAACTTGTTGATGGCGACGAAGTCGGCAAAGTCCAGCATGTCGATCTTCTCGAGCTGGCTGGCGGCGCCGAACTCGGGCGTCATCACGTACAGCGACAGGTCGACGTGCGGCACGATGGCGGCGTCGCCCTGGCCAATGCCCGAGGTCTCGACGATCACCAGGTCGAAGCCCGCCACCTTGCACGCGGCGATCGCGTCGGGCAGCGCCTGCGAGATCTCGGAGCCCGCCTCGCGCGTCGCCATCGAGCGCATGAAGATGTTGGGATGGTTGATCGCGTTCATGCGGATGCGGTCACCGAGCAGCGCGCCGCCGGACTTGCGCCGCGACGGGTCGATCGAGATCACGGCGATCGACAGCGCATCCTGCTGGTCGAGCCGGAAGCGGCGGATCAGCTCGTCGGTCAGCGATGATTTGCCGGCGCCGCCGGTGCCGGTGATGCCCAGCACCGGGATCGATGCCGCGGCTGCTTGCGAGTGCATCGCCTGCACCAGCGCCGGGTCGGCCTTGCCGTTCTCCAGCGCGGTGATCAACTGCGCCAGCGCGCGGCGGTCGCCGGCGGCGACCGGGTCGAGCGTGGTGGGCGCGTAGCGGCTCAGGTCGAGGTCGCAGCGCTGCACCATGTCGGCAATCATGCCGGCCAGGCCCATGCGCTGGCCGTCCTCGGGGCTGTAGATGCGCGCCACGCCGTAGGCCTGCAGCTCGCGGATCTCGTCGGGAACGATCACGCCGCCGCCGCCGCCGAAGACCTGCACGTGTTCGCCGCCCTTGTCGCGCAGCAGGTCGACCATGTACTTGAAGTACTCGACATGGCCGCCCTGGTAGCTCGAGATGGCAATGCCCTGCGCGTCTTCCTGCAGCGCCGCGGTCACGATCTCTTCGACCGAGCGGTTGTGGCCGAGGTGGACCACCTCGCAGCCGTGCGACTGCAGGATGCGGCGCATGATGTTGATCGAGGCATCGTGGCCGTCGAACAGCGACGCCGCGGTGACGAAGCGCACCTTGTTGGCCGGGCCGGTGCCTGGCGCGGCCGGCTTGGGCTGGGGCGCACCGCGGCGCACATCATGGACATCGGAAAGGTCGGTCATTGTCTCCACCGTCTCTGGTGTTTGGCTGCCACCGCGGCATGCGCTGTCGTGCAGTCTGTGCCGCTCTGGGTCGGCTGGGCGGCAGGCGCGCGGGCTGGGCCCCGGGATCCGGGGCCGATCGATTATATGACGTTGACGTTAACGTAAAGCAATGGGGCGGAACCCCGAGGACGGGCGCCTCCGTGCTTATAGAGTAGGCGCCGCCGCCAAGCAAAAGGCCACCCGCAGGTGGCCTTGTCAGGTAAAAAGCAGGCCGCTCAGGCCCACATCCTCGGGCATTCGCCAAAGGCGTCGGTGCTGTGCTCCTCGACCCGATGCCGCAGCGCGCGCAGCCACGCCAGCAAGCGCCGCAGCGACCACGGCGCCGGCACCTGCGCCAGCGTGAAGCGCGCCCCCGCGCCGTCGCCCGACAGCCACACGCGGTAGCCCTCGGGCAGCGCCAGTTCGTCGCCCGGCGCCAGCCAGATGTCGTGGGGATGGCCTTCCACCGTCACCCACAGCTGGCCCGCCACCGCGCAGACGGTCTGCCCGTAACCGGCGCGCCAGCTTACCGGCAGTCCGGGTTGGTCGAGTTCGAAAGTCCGTAGTTCGCGCATGTTGCACTCCTTGTCAGCCCGGCGGTGATCGCGGGTGCCGGGCCATCCAGGGGATGTGGATGCCGGCGCCCTCCTCCGCCACGCTTCCATTATTCGCATCCCTCACTACAATCCCATGTACAGTTGTGAACAGTTTTCGATGAACTGTTCAGTAGTTTTTCCTGACAGTTGCGCCCTCGCCAGCCTTCGCCGGCCGTCCTCCCCATGAAACTCATCTTAGATGCTTCCACCGGAATTCCACTGACCGAGCAGATCGTCGAAGGGGTGAAGGCGTGGATCGGCAACCGCGAGGCGCGCCCGGGCGCACGGCTGCCGTCGATCCGGCAACTCGCCGCGGAAAACGGCATCAGCCGCTTCCCGGTGATCGAGGCCTATGACCGGCTGGTGTCGCAGGGGCTGCTCGATTCGCGCCAGGGCTCGGGCTTCTATGTGGCGGACAGCCCGCTGGCAGGGCGCTCGGCGCGCGGCTGGTCGGACCCCAGCCTGGCCGAGGACCTGTCCGACCATATCCTGGAGCAGTTCAACCACCCCAGCGGCACGCTCAAGCTGGCGGGCGGCTTCGTCCCCGAGAACTGGCGCGATGTCGAAGGGCTGACGCAGGCGATCCGCGCGATCTCGCGCAACGAGATCGACAGCGTAATCCACTACGCCACGCCGATGGGGCATCCGGAGCTGCGCCGCCAGGTGCTGCTGCGCGTGCGCCAGCTGGGCATCGCCGCGGAGCTGCCGCAAGTGCTGATCACCACCGGCGCCAGCCAGGCGCTGGACCTGGTGGTGCGCCACCTGCTCAAGCCCGGCGACACGGTGTTCGTGGAAGACCCCGGCTACTACAACCTGTTCGGCCTGCTGCGGCTGCACGGGGTGCAGCTGGTGGGCGTGCCGCACACGCCCGACGGCCCCGACCCCGACGCCACCGAAGCGCTGCTGCGCCAGCACAAGCCCAAGCTGTTCTTCACCAACAGCGTGCTGCAGAACCCGACCGGCTCGACGCTGGCGCCGCCGGTGGCGTTCCGGCTGCTGGAGCTGGCGCGCCGGCATGGCTTCCGCTTTGTCGAGGACGATATTTTCTCGGACTTCCAGACCCATTTCACCGACCGGCTGGCGACGCTGGACCAGCTCGAGCACGTGATCTACATCGGCGGCTTCTCCAAGACGGTGTCGGCGTCGCTGCGGATCGGCTACCTGGTGGCCGACAAGGCGCTGGTCAAGGACCTGGTCGACGTGAAGGTGCTGACCAGCGTGGCCGGCTCGCACTTTGCCGAGGCGGTGACCGCGGCGCTGCTGGAGCGCGGCGGCTACCGCAAGTATGTGGAGCGGCTGCGGCTGCGCGTGCGCGAGGCCGTGGCCGGCGCGGTGCGCCAGCTGCACGGCAATGGCTGGGAGGTGTTCTGCCAGCCGTCCGGCGGCAACTTCCTGTGGGCGCGCCCGCCGGGCATCGCGGATTCGCGCGAGCTGGTGACGCTGGGCGAGGAGTACGGCGTGACGCTGGCGCCGGGCAACTACTTCCGCCCGGGCGGCGAGACCTCGGCGTGGATCCGCATCAACGCCGCCTATGCCAACGAGCCGCGCGCGGTGGCGTTCATGAAGGCAGCCGCCGAACGCGGCGGCTGAACCTGGCCACCGAGCCGGCTCAGCCGCCGTGGTTATGCAGCACGGCATTGCGCCGCGCATAGGCGAAGTAGATCACCAGCCCCACTGCCAGCCACACCAGGAAGGCAATCCACGTCAGCGCCTGCAGGTGTGCCATCAGGAACAGGCAGAAGCCGATCGACAATAGCGGCACCACCGGCACGCCCGGGCAGCGGAACGCGCGCGGCAGTTCGGGCCGGGTCTTGCGCAGCACCAGCACCGCCACCGAGATCAGCGTGAAGGCGGCCAGCGTGCCGATATTGATCAGCTCGGCCAGCACGTTCAGCGGCACGAACGCGGCAATCGCGGCAAACACGATGCCGACGGTCCAGGTGGCGAAATACGGCGTCGCATGCACCGGATGCACCGACGACAACCGCTCGGGCAGCAGCCCGTCGCGCGACATGGCGAAGATCACGCGGGTCTGGCCGTAGGTCATCACCAGGATCACCGTGGTCATGCCCAGGATTGCGCCCAGGTCGACGAAGCCCGCCACCCAGTTCTCTCCGGCAAACTGCAGCGCCAGCGAAACCGGATGGTCGACGCCGGCAAACCTGGCGAACGGCACGATGCCGGTCATGATCGCCGCCACCACCACGTACAGCACCGTGCAGACCGCCAGCGAGCCGATAATGCCGATCGGCAGGTCGCGGCGCGGGTTGCGGACTTCCTCGGCCGCCGAGGTCACGGCATCGAAGCCGATAAACGCGAAGAACACCAGCGCCGCCGCATTGAAGATGCCGGCAAAGCCGAACGGCGCGAACGGCTGCCAGTTGGCCGGCTGCACGTGCCACACGCCCACCGCGATAAACAGCAGCACCACGCCGATCTTCACCGCCACCATCAGGTTGTTGACGCGCGCCGACTCGCGCACGCCGTAGGAGACCACCCAGGTGATGGCCAGCATGATCAGGCACGCCGGCAGGTTCAGCACGGTCTGCACCCCCGGCACCGAGCCCGGCGCCGCGCTCAGCGCCGCCGGCAGCTTCATGCCGAAGCCCGCCATCAGCGACTGGAAATAGCCCGACCAGCCCACCGACACCGCCGACGTCGCCAGCCCGTATTCCAGCAGCAGGTCCCACCCGATCATCCACGCGACGATCTCGCCCAGCGTGGCGTAGCTGTAGGTATAGATCGACCCCGACACCGGGATCGCCGAGGCAAACTCCGCGTAGCACAGCGCGGCAAACCCGCACGCCAGCGCCGCGATCACGAACGACACCGTCAGCGCCGGCCCGGCGGTCAGCGCGCCGGTGCCGGTCAGCACGAAGATGCCGGTGCCGATGATGGCGCCGATGCCCATCAGCACCAGGTCGACCGGACCCAGCACTTTCTTCAGGCCGTCATCGCGCGCGACGGCCAGCATCGCGTCGATGTCCTTGGTGCGGAACAAGCTCATTCAGACTCCCTGCAACGGTGGCCGGGTCCGCGGCGGCAACGCGCGGGCCCGGAAAAAAGGGCGGTAGTGTACGACGAGGCCCGGGCGCATACATCACTTGCGCCAGGCCACCGCGTTGCAGGAATGATAGGAAAGCCAGGCCGGGGCGGCACTGACGACCGACAAGGCACGCCCTCAGGCGTGCGCGAGGATATTGACCAGTTGCCCGAACGGATCGCGCACGAAAAAGCGCCGCACGCCCCACGGCTCGTCGGCCGGGCCGTATTCCACGGCAAAGCCGGCGGCCACCATGCGGCGGTGGGCTTCGTCGACATCGTCGACTTCGATCGACAGCGCGGGCACGGGCGTGCCGTTGCCGCCTTCCACGGCAAAGCTGACCTGGGTCCGCGCCGCGGCATCGCTGCCGTAGGTGCGGATCCAGCCGTGGTCCATCAGCAGGTCCAGGCCCAGCACCTCCTGGTAGAAGACGCGGGCCTGGCCGGGATCGGCGGTGCCGATGTTGGCGACGATGCGGTTGACCTTCATGCCCCGGCTGCGGCGCTTACTTCGCCACCGGCATGGTGAACTCGGCGCCCTTGGCGATCGAGTCCGGCCAGCGCTGCATCACGCTCTTGTAGCGCGTGTAGAAGCGCACGCCCTCTTCGCCGTAGGCATGGTGGTCGCCGAACAGCGAGCGCTTCCAGCCGCCGAACGAATGCCACGCCATCGGCACCGGGATCGGCACGTTGATGCCGACCATGCCCACCTGGATCTGCCGCGCGAACGCGCGCGCGATGCCGCCGTCGCTGGTGTAGCAGGAGACCCCATTGCCGTACTCGTGCGCGTTGATCAGCGCCACCGCCTCGGCAAAGTCATGCACGCGCACCACCGACAGCACCGGGCCGAAGATCTCCTCCTTGTAGATGGTCATGTCCGGCTTGACGTGGTCGAACAGCGTGCCGCCGACATAGAAGCCGTTCTCGTGGCCATCGACCTGGTGGCCGCGGCCATCGGTGACCAGCGTTGCGCCCTCTTCCACGCCCTTGGCAATGTAGCCCTCGACCTTGGCCTTGTGAACAGCGGTCACCAGCGGCCCCATTTCGGCATCGGCCTCCATGCCGTTGCGGATCTTCAGCGCGCGGGCGCGCTCGGCCAGCCGCGGCACCAGCCGGTCGGCGACATCGCCGACCGCCACCGCCACCGAGATCGCCATGCAGCGCTCGCCCGCCGAACCATAGGCGGCGCCGATCAGCGCATCGACGGCCTGGTCCAGGTCCGCATCGGGCATCACCACCAGGTGGTTCTTGGCGCCGCCCAGTGCCTGCACGCGCTTGCCGTGCTTCGTCCCTTCCGTGTAGATGTACTCGGCAATCGGCGTCGAGCCGACGAACGACAGCGCCTGCACGTCGGGGTGCGCCAGCAGCGCATCGACCGCTTCCTTGTCGCCCTGGACCACGTTGAACACGCCGTCGGGCAGGCCGGCCTGGCGCAGCAGATCAGCGATCAGCAGGCTCGGCGACGGGTCGCGCTCGGACGGCTTGAGCACGAAGGTATTGCCGCACGCCAGCGCCACCGGGAACATCCACATCGGCACCATCACCGGGAAGTTGAACGGCGTGATGCCGGCCACCACGCCCAGCGGCTGGCGCAGGTTCCAGTTGTCGATGCCGCCGCCGATGTTGTCGGTGAAATCGGTCTTGAGCAGGTTGGGGATGCCGCAGGCGAACTCCACCACCTCGATGCCGCGCGTGACTTCGCCCTTGGCATCGGTGAACACCTTGCCGTGCTCGCGCGTGATCAGCGCGGCGAGGTCGTCGTGGTGCTGGTCCAGCAGTTCCTTGAATTTGAACAGGATGCGCGCGCGGCGCAGCGGCGGGGTGTCGGCCCAGGCGGGGAACGCGGCCTTGGCGGCGGCCACGGCGTCGGCCACGTCCTGCGCGGTGCCCAGCGCCACGCGTGCGCTGACTTCGCCGGTGGCGGGGTTGAACACATCCGCCTGGCGCTGGCCGCCGGCGCGGCGCACGGTGCCGCCGATGAAATGATGGATTTCGGCCAGTTGCCGGTTTTCTGCGATGCTCACTTGGGGTTTCCTTCGAGGGCCGGGGCACGCAACACAGCGCGCCCGGCGTGCAATCAGGGAGGCCGGGCCCGCGGGCCCGGCGGCAAGGCGATGCGGCGAGGGCCGCTTACTTGATGTCCTGCAGCGCCTTTTTCACGGTATCGAACAGCTCGCCGATCTGCGCCTCCGAAATGATCAGCGGCGGCGAGAACGCCAGGATGTCGCCGGTGTAGCGCACCAGCACGCCCAGCTCCAGGCACTTGAGGAAGGCCTCGTAGGCGCGCGCGCCCGGCTGGCCCGGACGCGGCTCCAGTTCGATGCCCGCCACCAGCCCGTAGTTGCGGATGTCCTTCACGTGCGGCGCGCCGCGTACGCCGTGCACCGCGGCCTCGAATACCGGCGCCAGCTCGGCGGCGCGGCCGAACAGGTTTTCGCGCTGGTACAGGTCCAGCGTGGCGATCGCCGCGGCCGCGGCAACGGGGTGGCCGGAGTAGGTGTAGCCGTGCAGCAGCTCGATCGTTCCGGGCGCAGCCGAGTTGACCACCGCGTCATGCACTTCGCGGCGCACCGCGACGGCGCCCATCGGCACCGCGGCGTTGTTGATCGCCTTGGCCATGGTGATCAGGTCCGGCGTCACGTTGAAGCGCTCGGCCGCGGTCGCCGCGCCCAGGCGGCCGAAGGCGGTGATGACTTCGTCGAAGATCAGCAGGATGCCGTGCTTGCTGGTGATTTCGCGCAGCTTTTCCAGGTAGCCGACCGGCGGCACCAGCACGCCGGCGGAGCCCGCCAGCGGCTCGACGATGACCGCGGCGACGTTGGCCGGGTCATGCAGCGCGAGGATGCGCTCGAGCTCGTCGGCAAGATGCGCGCCCCATTGCGGCTGGCCCTTGGAGAAAGCCGTCTCGGCCAGGTTCAGCGTCGCCGGCAGGTGGTCGGTGCCCGGCATCAGGTTGGCCGAGAAGGCCTTGCGGTTGGGGCCGATGCCGCCCACCGCCATTCCGCCGAAGCCGACGCCGTGGTAGCCGCGCTCGCGGCCGATAAAGCGCGTGCGCTGGCCTTCGCCGCGCGCGCGGTGATACGCCAGCGCGATCTTCAGCGCGGTATCGACCGACTCCGAGCCCGAGTTGGTGAAGAAGATGCGGTCCAGCCCGTGCGGCATGATCGCCGCCAGCTTGGTGGCGGCCTCGAACGACAGCGGATGGCCCATCTGGAACGGCGGCGCGTAGTCCAGCGTGGCCGCCTGGCGTGCCACCGCCTCGGCGATCTCCTTGCGGCAGTGACCGGCCGCCACGCACCACAGGCCGGCGCAACCGTCCAGGATCTGGCGGCCGTCGTGGGTGGTGTAGTACATGCCGCTGGCCGACGCCAGCAGGCGCGGCGCCGCCTTGTACTGGCGGTTGGCGGTGAAGGGCATCCACAGGGCATCGAGATCGGGAATCACGGTCTTGGCGGCGTCCATACGTCCTCCTGGAGGGAAAGCGGGTCGGTTGGCGGGTCGGATTGCGGCCGCGCGCTGGCGGACAGCGGCGGCAATGAGAGCCACTCTACCGGCGGCGACTGGCCGACAAAATATACAGTCCGGACAACCATGCCTTACCGTACAGTTTGATCACGCCGAACCGTACAGGCAAGCGACGCAGCGGCACCGATCCCAGGCGATTCCGTGGCGCGGGGCCTCCACCGCGGCATGCCATCCCACGCTGCACTGCGGCAATGTTCGCGTGGCGGAGAGCCATGCCCCGCGAGCGCCCCCGCTGCCGCTAAACTGTACAGGTCCACGCCCGCCCGAGTGCCTGATGCTGACCCTGAACCTGACCCGCAGCCGCCGCGACGGCGACACCCTGACCGAGCAGATCGTCGCCGGCATCGCCGCGCTGGTGGAACAGCGCGCGCTGCGCGCCGGCGCGGCGCTGCCGTCGGTGCGGCGCTTTGCCCAGCACCACCATGTCAGCACCTTCACCGTGGCCGAGGCCTACGGGCGCCTGACCGCGCTCGGCTACCTGGCCGCGCGGCCCGGCTCCGGCTACACCGTGGCGCACCGCCACGCCCCGGCCGGTCATGCACGCGCGCCGCAGTGGGAAGCGCCGGGACTGAACGCGGCCTGGCTGCTGTCGGACGTGTTTGCCGACCACTCGGTGCCGATCAAGGCTGGCGCCGGCTGGCTGCCGGGCGACTGGCTCAACGAGGAAGGCCTGCACCAGGCCATGCGCGCCGCGGCCCGCGTGCCGGCGGCGCAGTTGTCCGGCTACGGCCATCCGTATGGCTTTGCGCCGCTGCGCGAGCATATTGCCGCAGGCCTGGGCCAGTACGGCATTCCGCTGCAGGCGCAGCAGGTGGTGCTGACCCAGGGCGCGACGCAGGCACTGGACCTGGTGGTGCGCACGCTGCTGCGCGCCGGCGATACCGTGCTGGTGGAATCGCCCTGCTACTGCAACCTGCTGCAGATCCTGCGGCTGGCCGGGCTGCGCGTGGTGGGGGTGCCGCGCACGGCGGCGGGGCTGGACACCGACGCGCTCGAGGATGCGCTGCGCACCCACGCCCCGCGCGCGCTGTTCATCAACACCGTGCTGCAGAACCCGACCGGCGCCAGCCTGACCAGCATGAACGCCTTCCGCGTGCTGCAGCTGGCCGAGCAGCACCGGCTGCTGGTGGTCGAGGACGATATCTACCGCGAACTGGCGCCGGCCGGCTCGCCGATGCTGGCGGCGATGGACGGGCTGTCGCAGGTGGTCTATGTCAACGGCTTTTCCAAGACCATCACGCCGTCGCTGCGGGTGGGCTACCTGGCGGCCAGCCCGGAGCTGGCCAAGGCCTTCGCGCGCACCAAGATGGCGGTCGGCCTGACCTCATCGGAGGTGACCGAGCGGCTGGTGTATTCGGTGCTGACCAGCGGCCACTACGGCCGCCATGTGGCGGCGTTGTCGGAGCGGCTGCGTGCGCAGCAGGACCGCGTCACGGAAAAGATGGAAGCGCACGGGCTTGAGGTGCTGCTGCGCCCGGAAGGGGGGATGTTCGCGTGGGCGCGCCTGAACGAATCGGTGCAGGCGCAGTGGGTGGCCAGCCGCCGTGGCGGTCCGCTGCTCGGCAACCGGCTTGCCACGCTGGCATTGGAGCATGGCATCTGGCTGGCGCCGGGTTCGTATTTCGAGCCCGGCGAAACCGACTCGCCGTGGATCCGCTTCAACGTGGCCACCGGCGATGCGCCGCAGTTGTGGCAGTTCTTCGACAGCCTGGCGCAGGCGCAACAGGCAGCTTGAGGTGGCGGGAGGCGGAGTGAGGTGGAGTGAGGTGGAGTGAGGTGGAGTGAGGTGGAGGCGGTCCAGGCTCAGCCCACGGCGCGGTCGGCGCTCAGCTCCAGAGACGCTCGACCAGCCAGCCCGCGGTGGCGCAAACGCCGATCCAGGCGGCAAGACAGGTGGCAATAAAGCGATAGCTCATCGTGGTACGGTCAACAAAGAGATGACGGGGACGTGAATTTTTCGCCGAATCATACATCCATTCATGAATGTATGTATGCGAAAGATAAGATTCCTTACGACTATCGCGGACCTCTTGTTGCGCATAACGCACACTTTGGCGATGGCGCCCCCCTTCCTGACGTCACCCGAATGCGCCCCTGCTGCCGTCGCGGGATGCCGCGGCAGGCGCAATGGTCTCTGCTACCCTTGGGCCTGCCGGCCTCGTGCCAGGCGATTCCCCAGGATTTCAAGCGCAACGCGCGTATTCCCCATGCATACCCAAGACCTGTCCGCCTGGACCCACAGCCACGCCTTCGACGCCGGCAACCGCGCCGCCGAACGCGGCACGCGCCTGGTCATGGTGATCACCGCCATCACCATGGTGGCGGAGATCGCCGCGGGGCTCTGGTTCAACTCGATGGCGCTGCTCGCCGATGGCTGGCACATGAGCTCGCACGCGCTGGCGATCGGCCTGTCCGCCTTTGCCTATGCCGCGGCCCGGCGCTACGCCGGTGACTGGCGCTTTGCCTTCGGCACCTGGAAGATCGAAGTGCTGGCCGGCTTTGCCAGCGCGGTATTCCTGCTCGGCATTGCCGCGCTGATGGCGGCGGGATCGGTCGAGCGGCTGTTCGCGCCGCAGGCCATCCACTATCGCGAGGCGATGGGCGTGACCGCGCTGGGGCTGCTGGTCAACCTCGGCTGCGCGCTGATCCTGGGCGGCCATGCGCATGGCCACGACCATGGTCATGACCACGGCCATCATCACGGGCACGGGCACGGGCACGACCATCACCACCACCACGACCTGAACCTGCGCGCCGCCTATGTGCACGTGCTGGCCGATGCCGCCACCTCGGTGCTGGCGATCGTTGCGCTGGCTGGCGGCTGGTGGCTGGGCTGGTCGTGGCTCGACCCCGTGATGGGGCTGGTGGGCGCGGTGCTGGTCGGCCGCTGGGCCATCGGCCTGATGCGCCAGAGCGGCACCGTGCTGCTGGACCGCGAGATGGACCACCCGGTGGTGGATGAAGTGCGCGAGGTGCTGGCCGGCCTCGATCACGGCAACGAAAGCGACGAAGGCACCCGCGTGTCGGACCTGCATGTGTGGCGCGTGGGCCGGCAGCACTTTGCCTGCATCGTCTGCCTGGTCACGCATGATGCCGCGCTGACGCCGCAGCGCGTGCGCGAGGCGCTGTCAGTGCACGAGGAATTGGTGCACGTGACGGTGGAGATCAGCCGCTGCGACGGCGTCCACTGAGGCGGGCGCGCAAGCTCGCCATCGGTCTGCAGGGAATCAGCTCAGCTCGCACCACATGCACAGCGGCGGCGTGTCGGCGGCGCGGAGGAATTCGCTCGATGACATGACCTCGGGTGGCAGCTTGGCGGCGGGCACCAGCGTAAAGCCGTAGCGCGCGAAATAGCTTGGGCAGCTCGAGGCCAGCAGCACCGCGCGCCGCGCGCCGTTGGCGCGTGCGCGCATCAGCGCGGCCCGCACCACGTGGGTGGCCACGCCCTGGTCGCGGTGTTCGGGCAGCACCGCCACGGAACGGATCACCACGGTCTCGCCGCAGCGCTCGCCGGCGGCGCAGCCGATGATCTGCGCGCCCAGGATGGCGACGTGGAAATGCTCGAGCAGGCGCGGCACGCCGTCCACCGACAGCCCGCATCGTTCCAGCACCTCTCCCACGGCGGGAGCATCCGTCGGCACGGCCGCGCGGATGCGCAGGTCTTTCATCATCTGGAGCCTCTCTCTTTCACACTGCCTCGCGACGGGAAACGCCATGGAAGCCCGGACATGGCGGTGCCGCCATCTGGCGGCACGGGTTGCACACAGGCCGGCGGGCCTGTCGGGCAACATTACCTGATTCGGTGTCGTTGATCTATTGGGGATAAATAGGTGTCCGGAAATCGCTGCGGCATACCGGTCAGGGTGCGCGCGGCACAGCCGGACGCGGTCATGGCGCAGGCCGATGACACGCGTGTGAATGAGAGGGAATAAGAGGCAAGCGCGGCGATCACGCGCGAGTGCGCCGGGGCGCCGGGCGCGATGCGCCCGGGCAGGAAACTGGAGGCGGGGATCCGGAATCGAACCGTCGTACACGGCTTTGCAGGCCGTTGCATAACCACTCTGCCACCCCGCCGCTGACATCGCGCCGGAGCGGCGCGACGTGCTGCGGGCCGCAGTGTAGCGGGAAATGGAAATCTTTGCAGGAGACCGCGCAGCGCAGCGCCGGCTTAGTCCTCCAGTTCGCCCATGGCGGACTGGATGTAGTTCTGCACCCCGACCTTGCGCACCAGCTCCAGCTGCGCCTCGAGCCAGTCGATATGTTCTTCGGTGTCTTCGAGAATATCGACCACCAGCTGGCGCGAGACATAATCGCCGACCGATTCGAAATACTTGATCGCGTCCTTGCAGCTGGCCTGCGATACCAGCTCCAGCTTCAGGTCGCAGCCGAGCATCTCTTCGGTGTTCTCGCCGACCAGCAGCTTGTCGAGGTCCTGCAGGTTGGGCAAGCCATCGAGCAGCAAGATCCGTTCGATCAGCTTGTCGGCGTGCTTCATTTCCTCGATCGATTCCTCGTACTCGTGCTTGCCCAGCGCGCGCAGTCCCCAGTGCCGATACATGCGGGCATGCAGGAAATACTGGTTGATCGCGGTCAGCTCATGCCGCAGCTGCGTGTTCAGCAACTGGATTACCTTTTTGTCGCTCTTCATGGCAGCCCCCAATGTCCCTCGACCGGGACATACGATGTCGCGTTTGCATGACCACAGCAACGCCACGGCGACTCATCCGCCGTGACTTCATGGTAGTGCCGCGCAAGCGGACATCAAAGCCATCAGGGCCCGCGCGGCGTCGCTTTTGCCGCATGGATTCGTATTTTTCCGCCTGCTTGCGGATGCGAATACCAATGGTTTTTATTCGACTTTCAAAAGCGCCCTGCACGGCATCGTGACAATAAAAAACGGGCGCCGCGGTAATTTGCCGCGGCGCCCGCCATGGGCTTTTGCCACCGGTGAAGTTCAGTCCAGCTTCGCGCCCGAATCCGCCACCAGCGTCTTCAGCACCGGCCAGTCGCGCGCGTAGAGCGCCTGCGCCTCGGCCGGCGAACTGCCGACCGTGCGCAATCCCAGCGTGACCATGCGCTCCTGCATCTCGGGGGTCTGCAGGATGGCGCGCACCTCGGCTTCCAGCCTGGCCAGGATCGGTGCCGGCACGCCTACCGGCGCCACCAGGCCGATCCAGCCGACGGTCTTGAAGGCGCTGTCCGGCAGGCCGGCCTCGGCGAAGGTGGGCATGTCGGGCATCGCGCTGCTGCGCTGGGTGCCGGTCACCGCCAGCGCCTTGAGCTTGCCGCTCTGGATGTAGGGCTTGGCGGTCAGGATGCTGGCGAAGCCGAACTGCACCTGCCCGCCGAGCAGGTCCTGCAGCATCGGCGCTTCGCCCTTGTAGGGCACGTGCGTGGCCTGGCCGTGCACCAGCTTGCTGTAGTAGGCGCCGCTCAGGTGCGACAGCGAACCCACGCCCCACGAGGCATAGCTCAGCTTGCCCGGCCGGCTGCGCGCATAGTCGCCCAGCTCGCGCACGGTGCGCGCCGGCACCGACGGATGGGTCACCAGCACCAGCTGCGCGTCGGCCAGCACGCTGATCATGCTCAGGTCCTTGCGCGGGTCGTAAGGCAGCTTCTGGAACAGGAACTGGTTGGTCAGCACCGACTGGGTCAGCGTCATCAGCAGCGTGTAGCCATCCGGCGCGGCCTTGGCCACGGCATCGGTGCCGATGATGCCGGACGCGCCGGCCTTGTTGTCGACCACCACCGGCTGGCCCAGCCGCTTGCTCAGCTTTTCGCCCATGGCGCGGGCAATGGTGTCGGTGCCGCCGCCGGCCACATAGGGCACGACGATGCGGATCGGCTTGGCGGGATAGGCCTGCGCCGCGGCAGGCAGGGCCATGCCGAGCGAAAGCCCGGCGGCCACGCCGCCGGTGGCCAGCGTCAGCCATGCGCGTCGGTTCATGTTGTCTCCAGTTCGGGTTTTGGTTTTGGAGGACAACCTTAGTGGGCTTGAGAACTTACGTCCAATGCAATATTTTTCAGTTTTCGATGCGCAAATAGTGAATTCATGGGCTTGAGGCAACTGCATCACTTCGTCACGCTGGTCGAACAGGGCAGCTTTGCGCGCGCCGCCGCCGCGCTGCACCTGTCGCAGCCGGCGCTGACGCGCAGCATCCAGGCGCTCGAAGCCGACCTGGGCACGCTGGTCGACCGCAGCTACGGCAAGGTGCGTCCCACCGCCGCCGGCACGCTGGCGCTGGCGCGCGCGCGCCGCATGCTGCGCGAGCAGCGCGAGCTGCGGCGCGACCTGCAATTGCTGGAAGACGTGGAGATCGGCACCCTGCGCGCCGGCTTCGGGCCGTTTGCGGCCTCGTTCCTGCTGGACCCCGTGCTGGAGGCGCTGGTGCGCCGCTACCCGCGGCTGCGCATCGACCTGGAGACCGCCGACACCCCGGCCATGCGGCGTTCACTCGAAGCCGAGCAGCTCGACATCTTCGTCGGCGAAAGCCGCAGCCTGGCGGACCAGGCGCACCTGCAGATCGAGCGGCTGCCGGCAATGGAAACAGCTTTCTTCGTGCGCGCCGGGCATCCGCTGACGCGGCAGCGCAAGGTCACGCTGGCCGACCTGCGCGCCTACCCGGTGGCCGGCACCCGGCTGCCGCCGCATATCGTGCGCTTCTTCCGCCAGGCCCTGCACGAGGCCAGCGGCGGCAGCGGCCCGCTGCCCGACGATGAGCCGGGCCTGATGACCGTCACCTGCAACGACATGCACGCGCTGCGCACGCTGCTGCTGGCGGTCGATGCCGTCGCGCTGGTCCCCGTGGCGATGATGGCCGATGCCTGCGCGCAGCGCCTGGCCGTGGCCCTGCCGATGCACCCGCCCACCGCGCTGAAGGCGCAATACGGGATCGTGACGCTGGCCGGGCACACGCCATCGCCGGCCATGCGCGTGTTCGCGGCGCTGGTGCATGAAGCGGTGGCGCAAGCCGGCGCCGATGCCGGGCCGGCGCCGTAGGCCCGGCGTGACAGGTGGCGATCAGCCTGCCGCCACCGCGGGCTGTCCGGCCTGGACGTCCGCTGGCAGCCGCGCGGCCAGGCGCTGGCGCGAGCGCTCCGGGTTGACCACGCACAGCCCGGCCAGTGCCGCCACCACCATGATCGCGCCGCACAGCGCCAGCCCCAGTTCAAAGCCGCGCGCGCCGGGCGTGTTCTGCACCAGCACCCCCGTCACCAGCGGCGCCAGCACGCCCGCGACCGACGACACCGAGGCGTCGATCGCCAGCACCGCGCCGCGCTGCCCTGCCGGCACCACCTCGGCCAGCATCGCCGGGCCGAGCGAATAGATCGCCGGCGCGCACACGCAGGCCAGCACCAGCAGCGCCACGCGCATGGCCGGCGTGGTGCCCGGCCACAGCAGCATCAGGAAGAAGCCGCCCGCCAGCAGCAGCATGCCGGCCGAGACCCGGCCGCGCGCCACCCGCGACGACACCCCGCGCGCGAGCAGCCGTTCCGAGAACCAGGCGATGGCGATCGTCAGCGGCAGGTTGGTGCCGACGATCAGCGCGAACAGCTTGCCGCTGACGGCATGGTCGAAGCCCAGCCCGCTTTGCAGGTAAGCCGGGATCCAGGTCAGGCACAGCGCCAGGCCCCAGTACGCCGCCAGCCGCAAGGCAAAGCAGCCCAGCACCGTGGGATCGCCCAGCAGTACGCGATACGGCAGCCGCTGCGGCGCGCCGGTGCCCGCGGCTCCGTGCCCGGCCGGGCGTTCATCCAGCGTGCCTTCGCGCCCGAGCGCGAGCCACGCCACCGCCCACACCACGCCCAGCACTGCAAGCAGGTAGAAGTTGGTACGCCAGCCCCAGTGCGCGGCCACGGCCGGGATCAGCAGCCCCGCCAGCACGATGCCGATGCCCGCGCCCTGCGTCAGCACCGCCACCGGCAGGTTGCGCCGGTTGTTCGGAAACCACTTGTAGCAGGCGTGGATCGCCACCGGCGCGGCCGGTCCTTCCATAAAGCCCAGCAGCACGCGCGCCACGATCAGCACCGCCAGGCTCGACGACAGCGCGATCGGGATCTGGCACAGCGACCACGCCAGCGCCATCAGCACCAGCAGCCGCGAGGTCGGCGTGCGGTTGGCGAGGAAGCCGCCGAGCACGCCCGACACCGCGAACAGCCAGAAGAAGCTGCTGCCGACCAGCCCGAACTGCGCCGGCGTCAGCCCCAGTTCGTCCATCATCGGCGCGGCCAGCAGGCCCACCACCATCTTGTCCATGGCGTTGACCACCAGGAAGAAGAACAGCAGCACTGCGGTCAGCCACGCGCGACGGGGTTGGTAGGTCGGATTCATGCGTGTCTCCTGTAAGGATGCGATGCCGCCGCGGCGGGCATCGACGGTGCGCCTTCCGTGATGCGCCGGCCCGCGGTCGCCGCGGCCGATATGGCCGGACAGGCGGGCACCGACCTTGCGAATCTGGAGCTCGTCCGAGCCGGAGGGGGCGTCGCTGTGTGCATCGGTCTGCGGGCAGTCCCGCATGGCTGCGGTACCGCTTAATTGATAATCTTAATTATGTTTTGGCCGAGTATGGTGGCCTGATACAGTTCATGACATCGGTAAAAACACGGACAAAAGAGGCTCGCGGAAGCACTTCCGCGACCGATCGGGGTCGTCATGAAAGAAAATCTGATCGCGCTGGAAGGCCATGCCGGCTATGCCGTGCCGCGCTATTCGCGCGGGCTGCGCACCACGCACCAGTTGCTGGAAGCCGGCCGGCGGCTGCTGCGCGAACGCACGCTGGAACAGGTCTCGATCCAGGAAATCTGCGCCCGCGCGGGCGTGACCACCGGCGCGTTCTATAGCCGCTTCGAGGGCAAGGACAGCTATTTCAGGGCGCTGCAGGCGCTGGCGCTGGCCGCGCTGCGCGAGGCCATGGCGGCGCGCCTGGCCCGGCTCGACCACGCGCCCACCACGCTGGAAGACGCGGTGCGCACGCTGGCGCGCGACAGCCGCATCTGGGCCTGCCGCAACGAAGGCGTGCTGCGCGCCTCGCTGGTGGTGCGGGCCACCACCGGTGAAGATCCGATCCGGCAGCTCAACCGCCAGTACATGGCGGACCTGGCCCCGCGCCTGGCGCGGCTGCACCCGGCCGGCGCGTCGCCGGAACTGGAATTGCGCATCCGCTTCGCCCACCAGGCACTGGCCGGCACGCTGCTGTATGCGCTGATCAACCGCGAAAGCATTTTCGCGCTGTCGGACCGGCGGCTGGACCAGGAAATGGCGCGGGCATTCCTGCTGTCGGTCGCGTAGCGGCGGCGCGGCCGCGTCCCAATGCAAAGAGGCCCCGCAGGGCCTCTTTGCAGCTGGCAGCCGGCATCGCGCCGGCCTCGCTCAACTTACTCCACCGTCACCGACTTCGCCAGGTTGCGCGGCTTGTCGACGTCGGTCCCCCGCGCGCAGGCGGTGTGATAGGCCAGCAGCTGCAGCGGCACCACGTGCAGGATCGGCGAGAGGTCGCCGTAGTGCTCGGGCATGCGGATCACCTGGATGCCGTCGGACGACTGGATCTGCGTATCGCTGTCGGCAAACACGTACAGGCGGCCGCCGCGGGCGCGCACTTCCTGGATGTTGGACTTGAGCTTTTCCAGCAGCGCGTCGTTGGGCGCGACCGTGACCACCGGCATGGCTTCGGTGACCAGCGCCAGCGGGCCGTGCTTGAGCTCGCCGGCCGGGTAGGCCTCGGCGTGGATATACGAGATTTCCTTGAGCTTGAGCGCCCCTTCCAGCGCGATCGGGTAATGCAGGCCGCGGCCGAGGAACAGCGCGTTCTCGCGGCGGGCAAAGTCTTCGGACCAGGCGATGATCTGCGGCTCCAGCGCCAGCACGCCGTGCAGCGCGGCCGGCAGGTGGCGCAGGTTGGTCAGCGCCTGGGCCTCGGCCTCGTCGGTCAAGAGGCCGCGGGTCTTGGCCAGCGACAGCGTCAGCATGTACAGCGCGGCCAACTGCGTGGTGAAGGCCTTGGTCGAGGCCACGCCGATCTCGGTGCCGGCGCGGGTCAGGAAGCGCAGTTCGGTCTCGCGCACCATGGCGCTGGTGGCGACGTTGCAGACCGCCAGCGTATGGACGTGGCCGAGCGCGCGCGCATGGCGCAGCGCGGCCATGGTGTCGGCGGTCTCGCCCGATTGCGAGATCACCACCACCAGCGCGCGCGGATTGGGCACGGTGTCGCGGTAGCGGTATTCGCTGGCGACTTCGACCTGGGTCGGGATCTTGGCGATGCTTTCGAGCCAGTACTTGGCGGTGCAGCCGGAATAGTAGCTGGTGCCGCAGGCCAGGATCAGCACGCTGTCGATGCCGGCGAAGACTTCGGCGGCGTTGGCGCCGAACAGGTCCGGCGACAGGCCTTCGACACCCTCGAGGGTGTCGCCCAGCGCGCGCGGCTGCTCGAAGATTTCCTTCTGCATGAAGTGGCGGTACGGGCCCAGGTCCACCGACGCGGCATGGGCTTCGACCACGCGCGCCTCGCGCTCGACCGGGTGGTCGCCGGCGTCGTGGATGGTCACGCCGTCCAGCGTGATCTCGACCACATCGCCCTCTTCCAGGTAGATGATGCGGTTGGCGGTGCCGGCCACGGCGAGCGCGTCGGACGCCAGGAACGATTCGTTCTCGCCCAGCGCCACCACCAGCGGCGAGCCGGCGCGCGCGCCGACCACGCGGCCCGGCTGGTCCTTGGCGAACACCGCGATGGCGTAGGCGCCGTGCAGGCGCTTGGTGACCGCGCGCACCGAGGCGAACAGGTCGCCGCGCGTGGCGCTGCTGGGGTAGCTGTAGGCCTGGTGGATCAGGTGCGCGACCACCTCGGTATCGGTCTGCGACTCGAAGCCGTAGCCGACCGCGCGCAGTTCTTCGCGCAGCGGCTCGTAGTTCTCGATGATGCCGTTGTGCACCAGCGCGATGGTTTCGCCGGACAGGTGCGGGTGGGCGTTGACGGTGTCGGGCTTGCCGTGCGTGGCCCAGCGCGTATGCGCCACGCCGGTGAAGCCGGACAGGCCCGACGCCTGCGTCTGCGCGTCGAGGTCGGCGACGCGCGACACGGTGCGCGCGCGCTCGACCGCATCGTCGCGCACGACGGCGACGCCGCACGAGTCATAGCCGCGATATTCCAGGCGGCGCAGCCCTTCGATCAGGACCGGAACGATATTGCGCGTGGAAACCGCGCCGACGATGCCACACATGCTGAACCCCCGTTTGCTGGCGCCTGCCGTCTGGCCACTGGCGCCGGTATGAATCCGGTGGCGCCGCCTGGTGCAGGCGGCGCGCGATGCTTACTGCTTCGGCTGCTTGACCGGACGCTGCCAGGCGTCGATGGTCAGCTGCTTGGCCCGCGACAGCGTCAGCTTGTCGGCCGGGGCCTCCTTGGTGAGCGTGGTGCCGGCGCCGAGCGTGGCGCCGCGGCGCACCGTTACCGGGGCCACCAGTTGCGTGTCGGAGCCGATGAAGACATCGTCCTCGATCACGGTGCGGTGCTTGTTCACCCCGTCATAGTTGCAGGTGATGGTACCCGCGCCAATATTGACGCGCGAGCCCACCGTGGCGTCGCCCACATAAGCCAGGTGGTTGGCCTTGCTGTGTGCCGCCACCTGTGCATTCTTGACCTCGACGAAGTTGCCGATATGCACGTCCTCGCCCAGCTCGGTGCCGGGACGCAGGCGCGCGTAGGGGCCGATGCGGCCCGCGGGCCCCACCCTGGCTTCGTCGATATGGCAGAACGGATGCACCTGCGCGCCGGCGCCGACGGTGCTGTTGCGGATCACGCAATGGGCGCCGATGCGCACGCCGTCTTCCAGGTGCACGCGGCCCTCGAACACGCAGCCCACGTCGATGGTGACATCGCGCCCGCAGGTGAGCTCGCCGCGCACGTCGATGCGGGCCGGGTCCAGCAGTGTGACGCCGGCTTCCAGCAGGCGCCGGGCCAGGTTGCCCTGGTGGATGCGTTCGACCTCGGCCAGCTGCAGCTTGCTGTTGACGCCCAGCGTCTCCCACAGCGCCGCCGGCTGCGCCGACACCGTCTCGACGCCGTCGGCGACGGCGCGCTCGACGGTATCGGTCAGGTAATACTCGCCCTGGGCGTTGTCGTTGCGCAGCGTCGACAACCACTTGCGCAGGTGGCCGGTCGGGCACACGATGATGCCGGTGTTGATTTCGCGGATGGCTTTTTCGGCCTCGGTCGCGTCCTTTTGCTCGACGATACGGACGATGCTGCCCGCGGCGTCGCGCACGATGCGGCCATAGCCGGTGGGGTCGGGCATTTCCACGGTGAGCACGCCCAGGCGCTGCGCGCCGGCCTCGGCCACCAGGGCCTGCAGCGTTGCCGCGCTGGTGAGCGGGACGTCACCGTAGAGAACCAACGTAGGCTGGTTATCGTCCAACAAGGGAAGTGCCTGCATCACCGCATGGCCCGTGCCCAGTTGCTGGGCCTGCTCGGCGAAGGCGACATCGTCGGCGGCCACCGCCTCGCGCACGCGCGCGGCGCCGTGGCCGACCACGACCACCAGCCGGGACGGCGACAGCGCACGGGCCGTATCCAGGACATGCGCGAGCATGGGCCGCCCGGCTACCGGGTGCAGCACCTTGGGCAAATCGGAATACATCCGCTTGCCCATGCCCGCGGCGAGAATGACGATATTCACAAGGAGACCCCTAAGTGAGTGTGTCCGAAAATATTCTGGAAAACGCCGGCCGGGTATTTGGCCCGAGGTTGGGTCCGGTGTTTGGCAAACTGTGCCGCCGGGGCTCGCGCAAGCTGGTTAAAAGGCCTGCGCAGCTTCCCGCAAACCCTTGCCAGGACTCGGCTGGCCGGCATCAGGGTAGCCCGGCTCCAATGCGCGCCGATTTTAACATGGCGGTTTCTGCGCAACGGACCGTGGTTTCCGAATTTCACAATTGCTGGGCCCGGCGTATTTTGATGATTCTCGGCGCCGCGGCCCTGTGCGCGTGCAGCGCGATGAAGCTGGGTTACCAGCAGGGCGACCGGCTGGCGTACTGGTGGATCGACAATTATGTCGACGTTACCACGGCCCAGGAGCCGCTGACGCGCGAGGCCATCGCGCGCTTTTTTGCCTGGCATCGCAAGGCGCAGCTGCCGGAAATCGCCAACCTGCTGCAGGAGGCCAAGGCCGACGTGCGCCAGCCGGTCACCCCGGCGATGGTCGCGCACTTCCAGGACGCCTCGCAGGAACTGGCGCGCCGCTCCTTCGAGCAGGCCATGCCCGACATGGCCGACCTGCTGCTGACGCTCACACCCGACCAGATCGCGCGCATGGAAAAGAAGTTTGCCGAGGGCAACGCCAAGTACCGCAAGAAATTCCTCAACGCGGACCCGGCCGAGCGCGAGGAAGCGCGCTTCGACAAGGTGATGGAATACGCCCGGCTGATCTACGGCGGCTTCTCTCCCGATCAGGAGAAGGCGATCCGCGTCAAGGTGGGGCCGGTGGTGCAGAACGCCGAGTCGCGCTATGCCGAGCGCGTCGCGCGCCAGCAGGAATGGATCAAGATGGTGCGCTACGTGCAGGCCACGCAGCCGCCCAAGGCGCAGGTGATGGACCTGCTGCGCCGCTTCCGCGAATACTGGCAGAACCCGCCGGCCCGGCACGCGGCCAGCCATGAAGCCGGCAATAACGCCGGCATCGCGCTGACCGTGGCCATCGCCAATATGACCACGCCGCAACAGAAGGCGCACGCGCAGGACCGCTTCCAGAAGTGGATCGACGACACGCATGCGCTGATGCGCGAGAAGGCCAATCCGCCGGTGCAGTCGGCGGCGGCGAACTAGGGAGACCGAAGACCGATTGTGTGCGCCCTCTCCCGCGGGCGGGAGAGGGGAGCAAACCGCCGGCAAGGTTGCGCTGTCGGCAGCTTACTGTGTGCCGGCCTGCTGCGCCGGTGCCGCGGCAGCCGCCGGCGCACGCTCGAAGCGCACGAACTCCATCCGGTTCTCTTCCACACTGCCGGCGAACATCAGCGGCTGCTGCTGGAACGTGGTTTCACCGAACAGCGAGGCCTCGTCCACCTTGGCCAGGCCGGTGGCCAGCCCGGTGAACGGGAACAGCTCGGTATCGGCCAGGTGCGACGGCACCACGTTGCGCAGCGCCGAGAAGATATTATCGATGCGGCCCGGGTTCTGCCGCTCCCACTCCTGCAGCATCTCGCTGACCTTCTTGCGCTGCAGGTTTTCCTGCGAGCCGCACAGGTTGCACGGGATGATCGGGAATTCCATCGCGCGCGCATACGATGCGATGTCCTTCTCCGAGCAGTACGCCAGCGGGCGGATCACGATATGCGCGCCGTCGTCGGTGGCCAGCTTGGGCGGCATCGCCTTCATCTTGCCGCCGAAGAACATGTTCAGGAAGAAGGTGTTGACGATGTCGTCGCGGTGGTGGCCCAGCGCGATCTTGTTGGCGCCCAGCTCCTTGGCGGTGCGGTAGATCACGCCGCGGCGCAGGCGCGAGCACAGCGAGCAGGTGGTCTTGCCCTCGGGCACCTTCTCCTTGACGATCGAGTAGGTGTCCGCCTCGACGATTACATATTCCACGCCGACCGACTTCAGGTATTGCGGCAGGATATGTTCGGGGAAGCCGGGCTGCTTCTGGTCCAGGTTCATCGCGATCAGCTTGAACTTGATCGGCGCGCGCTTCTGCAGCGCCATCAGGACCGACAGCATGGTGTACGAGTCCTTGCCGCCACTCATGCAGACCAGCACGGTGTCGCCGTCCTCGATCATGCCGAAGTCGCCGATGGCCTTGCCGGTTTGCGATTGCAGCCTCGTCTCGAGGCGGTAGAAGTTGTTCGAGTGGCTCATGGAGCATCCTGTTGCGTGGCGCCCGCCGGATGGAATGGCCGGCGCGGCGCGAAGGGGCAACATTTTACGTCAGGCGCCCGCAAGCTGCAGGCGCGCAGGCACTGGCGGCTCAGGCCTGCTTGATGTGGAATACCTCGACGCCGACCGAATCGCAATCCGGGTAGACATCGGGCTTCTCGGTCGAGACACGCACGGCGCGCACCTTGGGGTGCTTCAGCATGGCGCGGGCCACGTCGTCGCACAGCGTTTCCTGCAGGTGCACGTGGCCCTGCGCCATGCGCTCGGCCACGGTGTTGCGCATGAAATCGTAGTCGACCACTTCGTCGAGCTTGTCGGCCTGCGGGGTGCTCTGCGCCAGCGGCACGAACAGGTCGATATTGATCAGCACGCGCTGTTCGCCCTTCTTCTCGAATTCGTGCACGCCGATATTGATCTGCACTTCGTAGTTGCGCAGGAACATGCGTCGGCAGTCTTGCAGGCTGGGGTGGGAAAGGGCGGCGAGCATGGTCATGAGCGGGCTGCTGAGGGGAAAAAGGAAGCCGCGCCCGGCGGGCGCGGCACATCAGGCACTACGGTATTCGGTTGCTGGCTTCCAGCTTACTCGGTCAGGAACATCACGTCGCGCGCCAGCGGCATCAGGTGCTGGCCGCCGTCGACATACAGCGTGGTGCCGGTCACGGCGCGCGCCTGCGCCAGGTAGGCCACCGCCTGGGCGATGTCCTCGGGCGTGGACGACTGGCCCAGCGGCGTCACGCGGTGCGCGCGGCGGAAGCTCTGCTCGGACTGCTCGCCCGACACCAGCGTGATGCCGGGAGCCACGCCCACCACGCGCAGGCGCGGCGCCAGCGCCTGCGCCAGCTGCACCGTGGCGGTCTGCAGCGCGGCCTTGGACAGCGTGTACGACAGGAAGTCCGGGTTCAGGTTGTCGAGCTTCTGGTCGAGCAGGTTGATCACCACGCCGCGCGGCTCGGCGGCCTTGTCGTTGCCGGCAGCGGCCGCCAGGGCCTTGTGCAGCTCGCGCGCCAGCAGCAGCGGCGCGGCCACGTTGGTGCGCATATGCGTATCCAGCGACGCATACGAGAAGCTGGTCGCCACGTCGTACTGGAACAGCGAGGCATTGTTGACCAGGCAGGTGGGCACGCCCAGCGCGGCGGTGCAGTCGGCTACCAGGCGGCTGGTGGCAGCCTCGTCAGCGAGGTCGGCGCGCAGCACCGCGGCGCGGCGGCCGAGCGCGCGGATCTGCGTGGCCAGCGCTTCGGCCTCGTCGACCGAGCGATGGCAGTGCACGGCCACGTCCCAGCCCTGCGCCGCCAGTTCCAGCGCGATGGCGCGGCCCAGGCGGCGCGCGCCGCCGGTCACGAGCGCCACGCCGCGGGCCGCGGCTGGCTGGGTACCGGTCTGGCCGGCGGAAATCTTGGAGGCGGGCATTGCTACAATCGCAGGATGCAGAAAGCCGCTAGTTTACCCCTTCCCCCCGCCGACGCGCAGGCCGCCTCCGATACCCTTACGGCCCGTATTGGCGAATCGATCGATGCGGCCGGCGGCTGGATCGGCTTCGACCGCTACATGGCGCTGGCGCTGTACGCGCCCGGCCTGGGCTACTACAGCGGCGGCTCGGCCAAGTTCGGGCGCGATGCCCGCGACGGCAGCGACTTCATCACCGCACCGGAACTGAGCCCCTTCTTCGCGCGCACGCTGGCGCGCCAGTTCGCGCCGCTGCTGGCGCAGGGGCTGCCGCGCCTGCTGGAATTCGGCGCCGGCACCGGCCGGCTCGCGGCGGACCTGCTGCTGGGGCTGGAGCAGGAAGGCCAGTTGCCGGACACCTACGCCATCGTCGAACTGTCGGGCGAACTGCGCGCGCGCCAGCAGGACACGCTGGCCCGGCGCGCACCGCATCTTGCCGAGCGCGTTACCTGGCTCGATACCTTGCCGGCCGCCTTCGAAGGCGTGATCGTCGGCAATGAAGTGCTGGATGCGATGCCGGTGCAGCTGTATGCGCGCAGCGGCGGCAGCTGGCATGAGCGCGGCGTGGCGCGCGCCACGGTGCAAGCCGACCGCGGCGCATCCGCCTTCCGCTTCGAAGACCGCCCGCTGGCCGATGCCGACGTGCCCGAGGCGCTGCGCGCCATCCCCGGCGACCACGACCTGGTCACCGAGACCCATGCCGAGGCCGAGGGCTTCACGCGCGCGGTCGGCTCGATGCTGGCGCGCGGCGCGGCCTTTTTCATCGACTACGGCTTCCCCGCCGCCGAGTACTACCACCCGCAGCGCGCCGGCGGCACGCTGATGTGCCACTACCGCCATCATGCGCACCCGGACCCGTTCCTGTACCCCGGCCTGCAGGACATCACCGCGCACGTCAACTTCAGCGGCATCGCGCATGCCGCGGTGGAGGCGGGGCTGACCGTGGCGGGCTTTGCCTCGCAGGCGCGCTTCCTGATGAACGCCGGCATCACCGACCTGCTGATGACGCTGGACCCGTCCGACGCGCGCACGTTCCTGCCGCAGGCCAATGCGGTGCAGAAGCTGTTGTCCGAAGCCGAGATGGGCGAGCTGTTCAAGGTGATCGCGCTGACGCGCGGGCTGGAGCGCGGCCTGGATGACAGCGAGCCGCTGACCGGCTTTGCGTGCGGCGACCGCTGCCACGCCCTGTAACGGCACCGGAGCCGCCATGCTGCGCTGGACCCTGACCATCTTCCTGAGCGTGATCATCCTGTCCGCGGCGCTGCCGTGGCTGCAGAAGGTCGGGCTGGGCCGGTTGCCCGGCGACGTGCGCTTCCGCGTGTTCGGGCGCGAGTTCGTGCTGCCGTTCGCGTCGACGATCCTGATCTCGCTGATCGCGCTGGTGATCGGCAAGCTGCTGTAGCGGCTTCGACGGGGCAGCCGGCACGGGCTTACTCGCCCGGCTGGGTCCCCAGGCGCTGCGCCACCGCCGCCACCCGCGCGGCATGGACGCGGTCCTTGATCTGCGCCACGTTGTCCGCGCACGCGCGCGCGATGGCCCCCGCATCGACCGACGCCGCGGCGTCGCGCGCCGCCAGCAGGCGCGCGGCCTGCGGGTAGTCGCTGTGCTCGAAGCCCTTGCGCCCGCGCTTGTCGGCCTCGCAGGCCTGCAGCGCCTGGGCGAAGCGCGCGGGCTTGCGCAGCGCATCGCAGCGCTCCAGCAGCCGCACCACCGCGGCGGCGCCGAACTCCAGCGAGCGGTGGATATTGCCGTGCTCGCGCGCCACCACCACCGCCAGGTCGCGGCAATCGTTGGGCACGCGCAGCCGCGCGCAGACCGCTTCGAGCAGCCTGACGCTGCGCAGCTCGTGGCCGAGATGGCGCGGCAGCACGTCTTCGGGCGTGGTGCCCTTGCCCAGGTCATGCACCAGCGCGGCAAAGCGCACCGGCAGCGGCGCGCCCAGCGCGGCGGCGCAGTCGATCACCATCATCACGTGCACGCCGGTATCGACCTCGGGATGGAAGTCGGCGCGCTGCGGCACGCCCCACAGCCGCTCCAGCTCGGGCAGCAGGCGCGCCAGCGCGCCGCACTCGCGCAGCACCTCGAACATGCGCGATGGCCGCGCCTCCATCAGCCCGCGCGCCAGTTCCTGCCACACGCGCTCGGGCACCAGCGCATCGACCTCGCCCGCGGCGACCATCTCGCGCATCAGGCGCATGGTCTCGGCGGCGACGCTGAAGTCGTGGAAGCGCGCGGCAAAGCGCGCCAGCCGCAGGATGCGCACCGGGTCTTCGGCAAAGGCGTCGGAGACATGGCGGAACAGGCGCGCGGCCAGGTCGCGCTGGCCGCCGTGCGGATCGATCACGGGGCCGGTCAGGTTGCCATCCGCATCGACCGCGCGCGCCATCGCGTTGATGGTCAGGTCGCGCCGGACCAGGTCGTCCTCGAGCGTGACATCGGGCTCGCAGTAGAACGCGAAGCCCTTGTATCCCATCGCGGTCTTGCGCTCGGTGCGGGCCAGCGCGTACTCCTCCTGCGTGCGCGGATGCAGGAACACCGGGAAATCCTTGCCGACCGGGCGATAGCCGGTGGCTTCCATCTCGGCCGGGGTCGCGCCGACGACCACGTAGTCGCGGTCCTGGCTGGGCTTGCCCAGCAGTTCGTCGCGGATCGCGCCGCCGACGGCATACACCTGCATGGTTGTGGCCTCGTCAGGCGCCGGCACGGCTTGCAGGCCCGGTGCCGGCTTGATCGCTAGTGGTTGACGATGATCGCATCGGCACGGTCGGGGGCCAGGCGGTACGGTTCGTCGTCGGCGAGGAAGTCGCGTTCCTCGCGCGCGCCGGCAATCCATTGCTGCATCGCCGGCAGCCCCAGCATGAAATCGGCGTAGGCCTTGGCGTCTTCGGTCTCGTCCGGCAGGTGGATGCCGTAGGTGGCGAAGCGGCTCACCACCGGCGCAAAGAACGCGTCGGCGACGGTGAAGGTGCCGAACAGGAACGGCCCGCGCGCGCCATGCTGCTGGCGCAGTCCGTCCCAGATCGCGGCGATCCGCTCCACTTCGCGCTGCACCGCCACGTTCCAGCCGCGCCCGGGCAGCACCGCGGTCACGTTCATCGGCAACTGGCTGCGCACGTTGACGAAGCCCGAATGCATCTCGGCGCAGACCGCGCGCGCCACCGCGCGCTGCGCGGGGTCGGCCGGCCACAGCTGCTTGTCGGGGAAGCGCTCGGCCACGTATTCGGAGATCGCCAGCGAATCCCACACGGTGACGTCGCCGTCGAGCAGCACCGGCACCTTGCCCGCGGGCGAGTAGCGGGCGATCTCGGCGGCGAAGCTGCCGGTGAACAGGCGCACCTGCACTTCCTCGAAATCAATGCCGGCCTGGCGCAGCAGCAGCCAGGGGCGCAGCGACCAGGAGGAATAGTTCTTGTTGCCGATGACGAGCTTCATCGCGGGGTCCTTGGGGGAGGAAACGGAGGGAGAGAGGCGGCACGGACGGCGGGGCAGCCGCGCGCCGGACCAGTCATTTTGCCAGCGCGGCCGCCCGCGTCAAAGTGAATTGCACTCGCAACCGATATGAAATCCGGTCACATAGCCCGCACCGCGGCGCGCGCCTCAGCGGTGTACGCTGGCGCGCATGTGCGTCAGCGCGGCATCGCGGTTGCGCCCGGACAGCGCGTCGGTCATGACCGACTCCAGGTGCACCGGCTGCAGGTTCAGCTCGGGCGCCATCGGGCGTTCCAGCACGTTGTCGAGCCGCATCGAATCGAGGTTGTCGCGCGACAGCAGCGGTTCGCCCGGCATGTGCTCCATGACCGCGGCCTGCACCCGCGCCAGCGCATCCGGCAGCGCGATCACCGGGCGCGGATGGCCCGAGGCGCGCCCGGCAAAGCGCACCAGCTCTTCCAGCGTATAGACCTGCGGCCCGCCCAGCTCATAGCCATGGCCGATGGTGGCCGGGTTGACCATCGCGTTCACGTAGGCCTGCACCACGTCCTGCACGAACACCGGCTGGAAGCGCGCATGCGCGCACGCCAGCGGCACCACCGGCGCCAGCTGCTGCATATGGGCGAACAGGTTCAGGAAATGGTCGTCGGGACCGAACACCACCGAGGGCCGGAAGATGGTCCAGTCGAGCCCGCTGGCGCGCACGATGCGCTCGCCGTCGCCCTTGCTGCGCAGGTACATCGACGGCCCGTTGCTGTCGGCGCCCAGCGCGCTCATATGCAACAGCCGGCGCACGCCCGTGGACAGGCAAGACGCCACGATCTGCCGCACCAGTTCCACATGCGCGCTGGCAAAGGCCTCGCCGTAGGGCTCGGCGCGCTCGCCGTGCAGCACGCCCACCAGGTTGACGACGATGCCGTCGACGCCCAGCGAGCCGATCGCATCGTCGAGCGCGGCATTGTCGGCCAGGCCCAGCTCCACCACCTCGACCCGCGGCAGCAGCAGCAGGTGCTGCGCATGCTCGACATTGCGCGTGCCGACCACGATGCGGTCCGGGGCGATGGGGGAATCGGGATTGGCGCCGGGTTCCAGCGGCGCGCCCGAGGCCGACGCGGCGCCGGCCAGGCGCGAGACGAGGTGGCTGCCGATAAAGCCGGCGCCACCGATGACGAGGACGTTGCTGGTCTGCATGATGCCTCCGTGCCAGGAAAGAACCGCACGCCGCGGCACCCGCGCCAGCCCGGGCCCGCGGCGCTACGCCGGCAGGCCCGTCGTGCCCGCCCCATGCCGGGGCAGGCGCACCAGAAGCGACGGCTTCAGGGCAGGCTGGTGGTGGTCACCGCCGACGGCGTGACCATGCCCAGGCGCGACTTCAGCGACTGCGGCCGGCCACTCATCAATGCAGCATAGTACGTAGCGTTGGAAAGCACATTCTTCACATAGCCGCGCGTTTCGTTGAAAGGGATGGTCTCTGCAAAGATCGCGCCTTCCACCGGCCGCGTCAGCGTGCTGCGCCAGGCCTTGGGCCGGCCCGGGCCGGCGTTGTACGCGGCCGAGGCCAGCGTCCACGAGCTGTCCAGGTCGGTCAGCACCATGTTCAGGTAGTTGGTGCCGAGCTGGATGTTGATGGTGGGATCGCCCATCATCGACGGCGAAAAGTCGCTCATGCCGATCTTGCGCGCCACATACTTTGCCGTCGCCGGCATCACCTGCATCAGGCCATGCGCCCCCGCCGACGAGCGCGCATTCATGATGAAGCGCGATTCCTGGCGGATCAGGCCGTACACCCACGCCATGTCGAGGCCGACCTCGTCGGTGGCGCGCTGCATGATGTCGCGGTACGGCATCAGGAAGCGCAGCGCGAAGTCATGCTCGTTGCGGGTGCGGTCGGCCGAGTTGACGGTGCGGTCGAGCAATTCGAGGCGGCGCGCATATTCGGCCGCGGCCAGCAGCTCGCGGTCGCTCATATTGCGCAGCTCCCAGTTCCACTCGCGGTTGCCCTCGAAGCGCAGGTTCATCGCGTAGAACTTCTGCGCGCGCTGAAAACCGGGGCGCGCGCGCATCGCCATGGCCTCGGCGTCAGTAACGGTGGTGCGCGGCGGCAGCGTGATGCGGTTGCCCAGCTCCTCGCTGGCCAGCTGGCCGTAGAAGTTGAACTGGCCGGCAATCTGCTGGAAGTTCTGCTGGGCCTCGGTGTCGCGGCCGTCGGCCTTGAGCGCGCGGCCGTACCAGTAGGTCCAGGCCGGGTCCTTGGCACGCAGCTCCGGGCGCATCAGCTCGACCGCCTGGCGCACCTGCTTCCAGTCGCCCTGGCGCAGCGCGGCGCGCACGCGCCATTCCTGGCTGTCGTCGGACAGCCACTGGTTGCCGCCCAGGTCCATCTGGCGGCGGTAGTAGCCGGCCGCCTCGGGCAACAGCTTCCTGGCCGCGAACTGGCCGATCACGCCCCAGGCCGCGCCCTGCTCGTCGCGCGACAGCGTGCCCTGCGCCGTGGACAGGTAGGCCGCCGCCTGCGCCGGATCCGAGCGCGCCATCTTGACGATGGTGGCAAGGGTATCGCTGTCCACGCGCGCATCAGGCAGCAGCGCGGCGATCTTGCCGGCCAGCGTGACGTAGTTCTGCTCCAGCGCCAGGCGCGCCTGGAAAGCCGCGTCGCTGCGCTGGATCTGCTGGCTCTGCACCAGGTAGCCGATCAGGTCGACGCAGCCCTCGCCGTAGTAGCGGGGGTCGCTCAGCACGTGGCGCGCATCGGCGGCGACGTTCTGGCCCTTGAGCGCGCGCGACAGCAGCGCATAGCACTCGACCTGGGTATCGTCCTTGAGCGCGAACTGCGGATACTCGACATCGAAATTGGCCCAGTCGCGCTTCTTGCCCAGCACCAGCAGCCAGTCGTTGCGCATGCGGTCGGCGATCGCGTCGCCCTTGTAGCGCTGCAGGAACACGCGCACCTGGTCGTCCGGCGCGTCGATGCGGGCCAGGCCGCTGGCGTCGAACAGCTGCGGCTTGATGCGGAAGTACTCGACGTAGGACGGCACCGGGTAATCCACCAGCGTCGCCGAGATCGCGTAGGCGCGTTCCACGTCGTTCTTGCGCGCGGCTTCGCGCAGCGCGGTGAAGGCTTCGTCGGGATCGCTGGGGATGACCGTCGACGGCGCGCGCGACACCGGCTGCGGGCGCTTCTGCGCGTGGACCGGCGTGACAAGCAATGCACATGCAAGCGCGATCCAGGCGGCCCGCCCTGCACGCTGCAGATATACTCCCTTCAGCATTCTTCTTCCTTGTCGATGACGGCGGCGCCGGCGCCTGCACCGTGTGCCGGAAACCGCGGCTTCGCCGTCCGTGTTGGTTCGGACGAGGGCATTATCCCACGCCATGTCTTCCATTCCCGCGACTAGCTCCATCCCTGCCGGCGACCGCCGCGCGCTGCGCGCGCAGCTGCTGGCGCAGCGCGCCGCGCTGCCCGCGCGCGCCGAGGCCGATGCACGCATCGCCGCCGCGCTGTCTGAACTGCTGGCGGGCCTGGCGGTGCGCTGCCTGGGCTTCTACTGGCCGATCCAGCAGGAGTTCGACGCGCGCGCCGCGGTGGCGCAGTGGCTGGCCGCGGTGCCCGGCCGCCATGCCGCGCTGCCCTCGGTCAGCCGCCCCGGCACGCCGCTGGATTTCCACCTGTGGACGCCGGATACGCCCATGGCCACCGGCCATTACGGCATCCCGGTGCCCGACGGCACCGACGCCGCGATGCCGGATGCGCTGATCATTCCCTGTGTCGGTTTCAGCCCGGACAAGTTCCGCCTGGGCTATGGCGGCGGCTTCTACGACCGCACGCTGGCGGCGCTGGCACAGCGGCCGGTGGCCATCGGCATCGGCTACGACGCCTGCCGCATTGCGCTGCAGGCGCAGCCGCACGACATCGCCATGGACTGGATCGTGACGGAGTCGGGGGCGTTCTAGCCCGGCGCGGGCCCGGCGCCCTGCACCAGTTCATCGACCAGCGCGCGCATGCAGCGCCAGTGCGAGCCTTCCCAGAACACGCGCCGGCAGCGGTCGCAGGTCACGAAGCTGCGGTGGCGCGCCAGCACGCCGTCCGGCACGCGCCCGGCGGCACTGGCGGGATCGAGCCCGCGCAGCGGCGCATTGCAGTCCAGGCACAGCGAAAACGGCCGCGCGCTGCGCGCCAGGTCCAGCCGCGCGAAGATCTCGCGCACCTGCTGGCGCGACTTGAGCGCGCGCACATAGCAGCCGTGCGTGATGCCGCGGCGCTTGAGCAGCTCGCGGTCGCGCGTCAGCACGATGCGGCCCTCGTCGACCGCGATGCGCTCGATCTCGCTGTCTTCGAAATGGTTGTCGTAGAGCGTGTCGAAGCCGGTCATGCGCAGCAGGTGCGCCAGCCCGCCCAGGTGCGCGTCGGCGACAAAGCGCATCACCCGCAGCGGCTGCTCGCGTACCCGCAGCAGCGGGGAGACGTCGATGCGCTCGAACTTGGGATAGACCGAGACCCGGTCGCCATCGCACAACTGCCGGTCGAACCCGCACGACTCGCCGTTGACCAGGATCAGCTCGACCTCGGTATGCGGCACGCCCAGCGCCTCGATCATGTGCTTGACCGTGGCGGCGCGCGCGCACACGCAGCACAGGTCGCGCCGGCGCTGGTCCGGCGCGAGGAAGTCGTTCAGTTCCTCGTAGAAGCGGAAGGTGGCGGTGACCATGGGGCGAGTATGGCATCGATTCCCGGCAGCGTGGCGCCACCATATACGCCCGCAGCAAGCTCCCCTCGCCCGCTTGCGGGAGAGGGGTCGGGGGTGAGGGCGGGCGTGTCAAAGGCTGAGGCCGGTGGGTAAGCACCGTTGGCCCCGCTTGATGTGGTTCCTGGCCAAACCACCCCTCACCCCGGCCCTCTCCCCATGAGGGGAGAGGGGGAACACCTTGCTTAGGCTAGTTCGGGCGGCTTGGGAGCACCCAAAACCGCTCTCTCCTTCAGCATTGCCCTTACAGCTTCAGCCGCTGCCAGATTGCCTTGGTCGCGCCGGCCGCGTTGAGCGTGTAGAAATGCAGCCCCGGCACGCCCGCGGCCAGCAGCCGCTCGCACAGCGCCGTGACCACGTCCAGCCCGAAGGCACGGATCGATTCGCGGTCGTCGCCGAAGCTCTCCAGCCGCTTGGCCACCCAGCGCGGCACTTCGGCGCCGCACATCTCGGAGAAGCGCATCAGCTGCGAGTAATTGGTGATCGGCATGATGCCCGGCACGATCGGCACTTCCACGCCCAGCGCGCGCACGTCGTCGACGAAGCGGAAGTACGCGTCGGCGTTGTAGAAGTACTGCGTGATCGCCGAATCCGCACCGGCCCTGACCTTGCGCACGAAGTTGTCGAGGTCATGGCGCGGCGATTTGGCCTGCGGGTGGTACTCCGGGTACGCCGCGACTTCGATATTGAACCAGTCGCCGGTCTCGGCGCGGATGAACTCGACCAGCTCGTTGGCGTAGCGGAATTCACCGATCTCGCCCATGCCCGACGGCATGTCGCCGCGCAGCGCGACGATATGGCGGATGCCGCCGTCGCGGTACTGCTGCAGGATCGCGCGGATGCTCTCGCGCGACGAGCCCACGCACGACAGGTGCGGCGCGGCCTCGATGCCTTCGCGCTGGATCTCCAGCACGGCGTCGAGCGTGCCCTGCTGCGTGGTGCCGCCGGCGCCGAACGTCACCGAGATGTACTTGGGCTTGAGCGGTGCCAGCTGCGCACGCGTGTTGCGCAGCTTCTCGGTGCCCTCCGCCGTCTTGGGCGGGAAGAATTCAAAGCTGAAGTAGCGGTCTTGCATGATGGTGGCGCGCCGCGTTGGCGCGGCGCGCGATTAGGGTCAGTCGTCGCGGTTGCCCAGCAGCAGGCTGGCCAGCAGCCACGAGATCACGCTGTACAGGATGGAGCCCAGCAAGGCCGCCCAGAAGCCGCCGACGGTAAAGCCCGACAGCAGGTTGCCGACGAACAGAAACAGCAGCGCGTTGATGACGAAGATAAACAGCCCCAGCGTCAGCAGCGTGACCGGCAAGGTCAGGAGCACCAGGATCGGACGGATCAGCGTATTGACCAGACCCAGCACCAGCGCCGCCAGCATCGCCGAGCCGAAGCTCTTGATGTGGATCGACGGGATGATGTACGGCAAGACGAACAGCGCAACGGCGTTGATGATCCAGACGACCAGTAGTCTCATGACGGCTCCTTGGTTGGCTTCCTTGGCGGAGGATTGCTTCCCTCTCCCGCAAGCGGGAGAGGGGAGCACGGCGAGTGCAGAAGGCGAACCGAATCAATAGCGGTAGTGATCCGCCTTGTACGGCCCTTCCTTCTTCACGCCGATATACGCGGCCTGCTGGTCGGTCAGCTCGGTCAGCTGCGCGTTGAGCTTGCGCAGCTGCAGGCGCGCGACCTTCTCGTCCAGGTGCTTGGGCAGCGTGTAGACGCCGACCGGGTACTTGCCGCTGTCGCGTTCCTGCCAGAGCTCGATCTGCGCGATGGTCTGGTTGGCGAACGAGCTGCTCATCACGTACGACGGGTGGCCGGTGGCGCAGCCCAGGTTCACCAGGCGGCCCTTGGCCAGGATGATCAGCTTCTTGCCGTCGGGGAACTTGACGTGGTCGACCTGCGGCTTGATCTCGTCCCACTCGTACTTCTCGATCGAGGCGATGTCGATCTCGTTGTCGAAGTGGCCGATATTGCAGACGATGGCCTGGTCCTTCATCTTCGCCATGTGCTCATGGGTGATGACGTGGTAGTTGCCGGTGCAGGTGACGAAGATATCGCCATGCTCGGCGGCATAGTCCATGGTCACCACGCGGTAGCCTTCCATCGCCGCCTGCAGCGCGCAGATCGGGTCGATCTCGGTGACCCACACCTGCGCCGACAGGGCGCGCAGCGCCTGCGCGCTGCCCTTGCCCACGTCGCCGTAGCCGGCGACCACGGCGACCTTGCCGGCGATCATCACGTCGGTGGCGCGCTTGATGCCGTCGACCAGCGATTCGCGGCAGCCGTACAGGTTGTCGAACTTGCTCTTGGTGACCGAGTCGTTGACGTTGATCGCCGGGAAGCGCAGCTCGCCCTTCTGCGCCATCTGGTACAGGCGGTGCACGCCGGTGGTGGTTTCCTCGGTCACGCCGCGGATCGCTGCCAGGTTGCGGCTGTACCAGCCCGGGTCCTTGGCCAGCTTTTCCTTGATCGCGGCGAACAGGTAGGTTTCTTCCTCGCTGGTGGCCTTGGCGATGACGGACTCGTCCTTCTCGGCACGCGCGCCCAGGTGCAGCAGCAGCGTGGCGTCGCCGCCGTCGTCGAGGATCATGTTCGGCGTGCCGCCATCGGCCCAGTCGAAGATGCGGTGGGTGAAGTCCCAGTATTCCTTCAGCGACTCGCCCTTGAACGCGAACACCGGCGTGCCGCCCGCGGCGATCGCGGCGGCGGCGTGGTCCTGCGTCGAAAAGATATTGCACGAGGCCCAGCGCACGTCGGCGCCCAGCGCCTTGAGCGTCTCGATCAGCACGGCGGTCTGGATCGTCATGTGCAGCGAGCCGGCGATGCGCGCGCCCTTGAGCGGCTGCGCGGCGGCGAACTCGTCGCGGATCGCCATCAGGCCGGGCATCTCGGTCTCGGCGATGGCGATTTCCTTGCGGCCCCAGCCGGCCAGGTTGATGTCGGCGACGAGATAGTCTTGCTTCAGGTCGGTCACAGCGTTCATGTTTCACTCCCGGTGAAGAGTGGCATGCAGGTGACGAGTATGGGAATCTGGCGGCCGAGGCATGGCGCAAGGGCACATGCGGAGCACGCGGATAGGTCGACTCGCCTCCGTGCGAAACCACGGATCAGCGAGCGCCGTTGAAGACAGTCCGAGCCTGGCGGATGGCATGGGGCGGCTGTGCCGCCGGCCGCGCGATGTGCTTCGCAGGCCTCCATCCGTTGCAACGCTCCTCGGGAGGGTAGGAGTATACCATCGCTGGTGACACTCCCCCCTAAGAACCGTACGTGCGGGTTTCCCCGCATACGGCTCAAGCCTCAACAAAGTGAATCGAATAAATCGAACACCGGCTTCACAACGGTTCTGCCGTGGTGATGAACTTGAACATGGCAACCCGGGTGCACCAGCACGCGATTTCCTAGAGCATCGGAACCGCCAAGAACGCGCGGCACGATGTGGTGGTCATCCCACCCCGTCTCTTTGGTCATCTTGCACTGACACAGCGCACATAAACCCCGCTGGGACATATACAGCCTGATCCACTGCTTGCGGTGCGACATGCTTTGCAGCATGCGTTCCTGTCGCAGCTTTTCGCCATACATTTCCCAAGCCGGATCAAAGGGGTTGTATTCCCCCTTGACCTTCGTGTGCCTCCTGATCGGCGTGCCCGCGAGCGGGTATAACTCCAACCAGAAGGGATTACCTCTCTTATCCACTGTTGTGGTACCGAACACCCAGTTCCGATTGCCGATGGTTACGAAATACCGCTTCCGCACCCACTCGGCGTTCTTTCCTCGATGTCGCCGTTTTGCCCACCGCCACAGAGCCTGGAAAACCATGCGCTCCATTCTGGTGAACATTGCCTTTGCCACCACTGGACTGTGATATTGCGCCCAGCCTCTGAGCATCGGGTTCAGCAGTCGGATCAGATCCTCTTGCTTTCCTCCCTTCTTCGCACTGATGACTCCTTTGACCTTGCGGTAGAACGCTTGCGCGTTCTTCTTGCTCGGCTTGATGAGCAGCTTTCCCGAGTACTTCCGGAAATTCCACCCAAGGAAATCAAAGCCTTCGGCGATATTTACGATCCGCGTTTTCTCCGTCGATAGTGTCAGCCCCCTGACAGCGAGGAACTGTTCCACCCACGGCTTCACTTCGTTTTCGAGCACCTCCGGCGTATTGCCGGTGATTACGAAGTCGTCCGCATAGCGCACAACATTTACCTTGTGCCTTCGCAGATTGTGAGCCCCTAACTTCGCCTTGAGGGCTGCGGTCAGTTGCTCTTCCAACCCGTTCAGCGCCACGTTTGCCAGAGTCGGGGAGATGATGCCTCCCTGTGGTGTTCCGGCGTCGGTCGCCTGAAACTGGCCTTCAAATACCACACCAGCTTGCAGCCACTTCCGAAGGATGGCTTTGTCCATGGGGACATTGCGCTCCAGCCAGGCATGACTGATGTGATCGAAGCACCCTTTGATATCCGCCTCCAATACCCATTGTGCCGAGGCCTTCAGGGCTAGGGAGGCGAACAGCTGTCGCATAGCATCGTGAGTCGAACGATTGATCCGAAACCCATACGAGTTCGGATCGCTCGTCCCTTCAGACACCGGTTCCAGCGCCAACAGATACAACGCTTGCATGGCTCGGTCCAACATGGTCGGAATGCCCAGGGGGCGCTTCTTACCGTTGGCTTTGGGGATGTAGACCCTCCGTAATGGCAGTGGCCTGTACCCCCGGCGCTTCAACCGTCCAATGGCTTCCCACCGGACTTCAGGCGTTTCCCACTTCACGCGGTCGACTCCCGCCGTCCGCGCACCTTGGTTCATCGTCACTCGCCGCACCGCCGATGCCTTGGCGGAGAACGAGCGGGTCAAGGACCTTTGCAGGGCTTTCACCCTGCGCCAATCCCCTTCCTGTGTTGCCTTCGCAATTCGAATCTGCATTACTCGAACATTCCGTTCAATGCGGCGCCAATCGATGTCGCCCCATTTTTGCGGAATGCCGGAAGGCGCAGATTCATCCTCGCGGATCAATGCTTCCATGCTGCCCTCCTATCTTGAGGATCTCCCCCAACATCAAGAGACAGCACGCCCCTTGAGGGACGTGTTGCCCCTCAAGGGAAGAAAAATTAAACAAGCGAGTTCAGTCAGTCGTCTTGCGACGAGTAGACCAGTTGGAAGTCTGCCCGCTTTCGCGTGGGATGATGTTTCAATCCCTATCCGGATCATTACAACCCGGCATTCGCTTTTTCCAACCTCCCATACCCGCACAGCCGACAGCGTTCCTTGCGGTTCGCCTGCCTGAGCCAAACTGCACTCTGGCAGCCATACGGGCTTACCACGTTCCCCACGCGTTACACGACTGGGTTAGGACCTGCCTCTTCGCCGGTGGCTTAACGACGACGTACTCCGACCACTCAGCGGAGTATCCAGCCACGTACCTTTTGGTGAGTGCCTATCATCAGCTTTGGCACCGTAATACTCACGACGTTTATCAGCAGTTCACATATGTTGCCCATACCAGCCAGCCTAGCTCCTCAACCGATGCTGCTTCGGTTTGCTACCTACGGACCTCACGGTCCATTGGCACCCTTACGGGGGCTACATTGTCAGGGAAGCTTCACACCCCACCGTTACCAGTGACGCATGTCCCCCTAGGCTACCGCTAGTCGCATAGCGGGTTCTCTATCAAGGCGCCCTCTCGGGCGTGCTCGACCGAACCATAACGCGTAGAGCTTTACGCTCCGGGCCTCAGTCCTTACTTATGTGCTCCCGTAATGGCGAGCGCTTACCGAACGTACGAGCGCAGTGGCTGCAGTCGGTCCAAGACGCGATGCCGATCCAATAGATCGGTTTAATTCGTGTGGCAGTTATGCAACAGAGACGTGCGCAGACGCCTTCCCGCTGGGAAGGTGTCAAGGCGAATTCGCCCGAAGGCGAGCGTCCCCGCCTTGGGCGATGGCTGGCTGTTGACCAGCAAAAGCAAGCTACAATCCCTACCGAAAAGCCGGCAGGCATTGCACCGATTGACTTACCTCACCTTGCGGCTCGGCTTGTCTAAGCAAGAAATGGTTGGGATTGGACGGTGTCAGCCGAGGCCGCCACCTTGTCCCAACAAAGGTCGATGCTCCTTACGTTGGAGCTACCCGGACACGAGAGTGCGTGTCGCACGAGTGGCGGTATTGTAGCGTGCCCGGACGCCTTGCGCACCGGCCCTCCTTGATTTCCCCAGAGATGAACCCAACGCCACCCCGCACCCTGACCATCGCCGGTTCCGACTCCGGCGGCGGCGCCGGCATCCAGGCCGACCTGAAGACCTTTTCCGCGCTGGGCTGCTTCGGCATGAGCGCGATCACCGCGATCACCGCGCAGAACACGCTGGGCGTGACCGGCGTGCACGCCATTCCGGCCGAAATGGTGGCCGCGCAGATCGATGCGGTGGCCAGCGATATCGGCGTGGACGCGGCCAAGACCGGCATGCTGGGCACCGCCGCCATCGTCGAGGCAGTGGCCGCGGCGGCAGACCGGCACGGCATCCGCAAGCTGGTGGTGGATCCGGTGATGATCTCGACCTCGGGCGCAACGCTGTCCGACGATGCCACCACGCAGGCCATGGTGCGGCTGCTGTTCCCGCGCGCGCTGCTGGTCACGCCCAACCTGCCCGAGGCCTCCTACCTGCTGGGCCGGCGGATCGCGCGCCGCGCCGACATGGAACAGGCCGCCGCCGATCTGATCGCGCTGGGCTGCCCGGCCGTGCTGCTCAAGGGCGGCCACCTGGAAGACGATGGCGCGACCGGCAGCGCCGGCGGGCTGGACGACATGCTGATGCTGAGGGATGGGACCGTGCGCGTGTTCACGCATCCGCGCGTCGCTACCCGCAACCTGCACGGCACCGGCTGCACGCTGGCGGCGGCGATCTCGGCGCAGCTCGCGCGCGGCGATGCGCTGGAGGCGGCGGTGGGCACCGCGCTGGACTATGTGGCGCAGGCCATCGCGGCCGGCGCCGGATTGCGGCTGGGCAGCGGCAACGGTCCGCTGAACCACGCCTTCGCGCCGCGCGCGCTGGGCTGAGCGGCCCGGCCCGCGCGCACGTGCCGCTCAGTTGCCGCTCAGTTGCCGCTCAGTTGCCGCTCAGTTACCGCTCAGTTACCGCCGCTGGACAGCGGCACCAGCTTGAACGCGGCGCGCGCCACGCACACCACGTTGCCGTCGGCATCCTTGACTTCCCCTTCGCAGAACGCGATGCGCGCGCCGCGGCGCAGGCAGCGCGCTTCCAGCATCAGCTCGCCGCGCGCGGCGGCCAGGAAGTGGGTCGACATGTCGATGGTGATCACGCCGGTCTCGGTGGGCGCATGCGAGCGCGCGGCGCCGCTCAGCGTGAAGTCCAGCGTCGCCATCAGCGTGCCGCCATGCACGTCGCCGCGGCTGTTCACCAGCTGCGGGTGCGCCGGCAGCCGCGTGCGGCAGTAGCCCTCTTCGATCAGCTCCGGCTGCAGGCCGAAATAGCGCATCAGCGGCACATCGATGCCGAAGTAGGGCTTTTCGGGCGTGCCCGGGGCGGCGGGGATGATTGCGGGGGGCTGGGCGGACATGGTCGGGACGCTGGGTGATTGGCGGGGAATGCTGCCCGACATCATAGCGGCGGGGTACGGTTCGGTTCCGGCGGCTGGGCGAATGTCGCACAAATCTTGGGTCAGCCGGGCGCCCTCCGGGGGCTTCGCGCAGCCTGGCTCGCTCAGTCCCGCTTCCAGAACATCGAGAGTCACCGTTGATTCTTCACCATTGCGTAGTCGACGGACGACCATGTGTGCCAAATGCAGGTCTTCGAGATCATCCAGGTGACGGATGATGGCCTGGCAAGCGTAGAACGTTTCGCTCCGGCCAGTACGCCTGGCAAGCGCTTTCAGTCGCTGTTCAATCTGTTTCGGGAGCCGCAGGACGATCAAGGTGGCCTCCATTGAGGCTCACTAGTATGGCACCGCAGAGTTGCTGCTCAAAGCACCTGCCGCATCGCCACGCGCTGCCGCAATCCCGCCGCTCGCTGCGCCGCCAGCGCAGCGGCCAGCAGCGGACAAAGCTCGTCCTCGCGCAATTGCCGGAAGCCGAGCGAGGCATAGAACGGCGCATTCCAGGGCAAATGCGCGAACGTTGTCAGGTTGAGCGAGCGCAACCCGCCCGCACGCGCCCATCCCTGCACCGCTCCCACCAGCGCCCGCCCGAGGCCGCGGCGGCCATGGTCCGGATGGACGTCCATTTCATCGAGATAGGCGCATTCGCCATTGCGGCTGGCCAGCGCGAAGCCAGCCAGTTCGCCGTGGCGCTCGGCCACCCACAGCCGCGAATCGCGCTGCGCGGCGATCAGCGCCGAATCGGGCGTGCTGACCAGGCGCAGCAGCGCCGGCAGATCGGCATCGGGGAACAGTGCCGCCGCGGCCAGCTCGATCTCGGGCAGCCGCGGCAGGTCGTCGGCCACCGCGAGGCGGATGCGCGGGGCCGCGGCGGTTCGCGCCATGGCGCGCTCAGGCGGCCGGGAACAGGCTGACGAGATGGGCCACCGCGGCCGGCACGTCGTCGGCTTCGGTGACGGCTCGCACTACCGCGGCGCTGCCGACGCCTACCGCCAGCACCTCGCGCATATTGGCCGCGTTGACGCCGCCGATGCCGACCAGCGACGGGATCACCGGCTGCATCAGCTTCACATAGGCGCGGAAGCGGCCCATGCCCTGCGGCTGGGTCGGCATGGTTTTGGTGGTGGTCGGGAAGATCGCGCCCAGCGCCAGGTAGCTCGGGCGGATCGCGGCCACGCGCAGCATCTCGGCGTAGCCGTGCGTGGACACGCCCAGCCGCAGGCCGGACGCGCGGATCGCGTCGAGGTCGGCGTGGTCCAGGTCTTCCTGGCCCAGGTGGATGCCGTAGACGCCGCTCTGTTCGCCGCCGTGGGCAACGCGGTAGTCGATCGCCGCCTGCCAGTGGTCGTTGATGAACAGGCGCGACGACGCGCCCTGCACGGCCCGCGCCGCGCGGGCAATCTCGGCGCGCACCGCGGCGGCGTCGTCGGACTTGAAGCGCAGCTGCAGCGTCGGCACGTTCAGCGGCGCCAGGCGCTCGATCCAGTCGGCGCTGGGCACCACCACGTACAGGCCCAGCGCGGGGCACGGGGCGAACGGTGCGGCGGTGTGCTCGGGCGCGACCAGCGCGGCGTGGCGCACGTGCGGGAAGCGCGCGAAATCCGAGGGCCAGTCGGCCGAGCCCGGGGCCCAGGCACGCGCCAGGCACAGCGCGTCGTGGGCCGGGAAATGCAGCGACAGGCAGGCCAGCAGCACCGCGACGAAGGCGGGCGAATGCGGCTGGCCGGAGTCGGCCGCGACGGAGAACACCCAGGTGCCCATCGGCGAGCGCACGGTGTCGACCCACTGGCCGCCCTCGCGGTCGGTCTCGACCAGCGTGGCGCCGGCGGCGGCAACGCGCGCGATGGTGTCGGCGTCGGCTTCGCCATCGGACAGCAGCACATCGTGGGCGCCGGGCTGCGCCGGCGCGTCTTGCAGGTGCCAGGCCTGCCACGGCTTGTCGTCGACGCCGAAGGTGTCGCCGTAATGTTCCAGCACCGCCTGGCGCAGCGGGCCGTCGCTGGGGGCGTGCACGGGGCGGCGGGTCATGCGCGCTGCTCCGTGTCGCTGGCGTGCCAGAACGGCATGCCGACCACCGGGGTGCTGGCCTGCGCGACTTCGCGCTCGGGCATCGGCCCGGCCAGGTAGGCGGTGCGGCCCGCGGCCACGGCCTGCGCGAAGGCGCGCGCCATGTCGACCGGGTAGGCGGCCTGCGCCACCGCGGTGTTGAGCAGCACGCCGTCGTAGCCCCACTCCAGCACCTGCGCCGCATGCGACGGCAGGCCCAGGCCGGCATCGACGATCAGCGGGGTGTCGGGCAGGCGCTCGCGCAGCACGCGCATCGCGTGCGGGTTGACCGCGCCGCGGCCGGTGCCGATCGGCGCGGCCCACGGCATCAGCGCCTGGCAGCCGACGTCGAGCAGGCGGCGGCACAGCACCAGGTCCTCGGTGCAGTACGGCAGCACCTTGAAGCCCTCCTTGATCAGCGTCTCGGCGACGGCGGGCAGGTTGAGCGTGTCGGGCTGCAGCGTGTAGTCGTCGCCGATCAGCTCGAGCTTGATCCACGGCGTCTCGAACACCTCGCGCGCCATCATCGCGGTGGTGATGACTTCCTGCGCGGTGAAGCAGCCGGCGGTGTTGGGCAGCACCGGCACGTCCAGCGCCTTGAGCATCTGCCAGAACGCCTGGCCGCCCTCGCCGTCGCCGACCGCGCCCTGGCGGCGCAGCGCGACGGTGATCATGGCCGGGGTGGAGGCCTGCACGGCCGCTTCCAGCGTGGCCGGCGACGGATAGCGCGCGGTGCCCAGCAACAGGCGCGAGCCGAACGACTCGCCATACAGCACGAACGGGTCGCGCACGGTTGCGGAAGGTTCGAAGGTCATGGGTCAGCCTCCCGTCACGGGTTGCACGAGGTCGATGCGGTCGCCGGCCGCAAGAGGGGTGTTGGCGTGCGCGGCGCGCGGCACGAACTGGCCGTTGACCGCCGCGGCAAAGGGGGGCGCGATCTGCGCCGCGGTCACCGCGTCCGCCAGCGTGGCGGATGCGGCAAGCGCGAGCGGTCGGCCGTTGAGCAGGATATCCATGTCAGTCTTGCGTTAGTGCAGCGTTCCGGAGCGCGCGCCAACGGTGGGCGCCGGCGCTTCGGTCACCGCCTCGATCATACCGGGCCAGCGCAGCGCGGCCGGCACGGCATGCGCGGCGGGATCGCCCTTGAGCAGCGCGCCGACCACCGCGCAGGCGGCCTCGGTCACCGCCGGGGCGATCAGGAAGCCGTGGCGGTACAGGCCGTTCACGCGCACCACGCGTGCGCGCTGGTCGACGCGGATCGCCGGCAGGTGGTCGGGGCGGGTCGGGCGGCGCTGCACGTTCAGCTCCAGCACGCGCGCCTCGCCGAAGGCCGGGTGCAGCGAATGCGCCGCCGACAGCAGCTCCAGCGCGGAACGCACGCTCATCGGCGAATCGTCCTCGCTTTCCAGCTCGGTGGCGCCGATCACATACAGGTCGTTGGGCTTGGGCGCGATATAGATCGGATAGCGCGGATGCAGCAGGCGCACCGGCCGGTGCAGCTTGACGTCGGGCGCATGCACGCGCACCACTTCGCCGCGCAGGCCGCGCAGCCCCGGCTTGTCGCCGCCGGGCTGCGCGGGCCAGGCCGAGCGCGCCCCGAGGCCGCGGCAATCCAGCACCACGTCGGCGCGGATGCCCAGCCTGGGCAAGGTCCCGGCATCGACTTCACCGGCTTCCCAGACGCAATGCACGCCTTCGCTGACCGCGCACGACAGCAGCGCGCGCAGCACGCCGCGGTTGTCGAGCTGGCCTTCGCCCGCCAGCAGCAGGCCCTGCGGGAAACGCCCCGCCAGCGCGGGCTCGACTTCGCCGACGCCCTGGCCGTCGAGCGCGCGCAGCCGCTGCGCCACCAGTTCGGGCGGCGCCACGGCGCGCATGCGGCTGGTGAACAGCGACATCTCGGCACGGTCGCGCGCATGCCAGACCACCAGCGTGCCGTCTTCCTGGAAGAAGACCGGCTCGGCCAGCTCGGCCAGCCACGCGCGCCACAGGTCGACGCTGGCGATGCCGAGGTCGACGATGCGGCGCTCGGCGATGGCCGACTCGGCCAGCGGCGCCAGCATGGCCGCGGCCACATAGGCGGCCGAGCCCGCGCCGTCCGGGCCGGCCCGCTCCACCAGCGCCACGCGGGCGCCGCTGCGGACCAGCAACCAGGCGGCCAGGCGGCCGGCAAGGCCGGCCCCGAGGATGGCGACGTCAAACGACTGCACTGCTGTCATGAGGGTGTTGTGCCGGGCGCGCCATGCGGCCGCGTCCGGCCTCCTTGTTATCGGTGCCGCCGCGCGGGGCGCTGCGCGGCGGCGGATCATGCGCGGGCCTGGCTTGCGAGGCCGGGCCCGTACTGCTACCGCCTTACGAATAGATCTTGCTGCCCTTCTTCAGGAACTCGATCGACTTTTCTTCCATGCCCTGCTGCGCGTCCTTCGGCAGCGACGCGGCGTAGTCGCGCACTTCCTGCGTGATCTTCATCGAGCAGAACTTGGGCCCGCACATCGAGCAGAAGTGGGCGATCTTGGCACCCTCGGCCGGCAGCGTGGCGTCGTGGTACGAACGCGCGCGTTCCGGGTCGAGGCCCAGGTTGAACTGGTCTTCCCAGCGGAACTCGAAGCGTGCCTTGGACAGCGCGTTGTCGCGCAGCTGCGCGCCGGGCCAGCCCTTGGCCAGGTCCGCGGCGTGGGCAGCGATCTTGTAGGTGATGATGCCCTCGCGCACGTCTTCCTTGTCCGGCAGGCCCAGGTGCTCCTTGGGCGTGACGTAGCACAGCATGGCCGTGCCCATCCAGCCGATATTGGCCGCGCCGATGCCGCTGGTGATGTGGTCGTAGCCGGGGGCGATGTCGGTCACCAGCGGTCCCAGGGTGTAGAACGGCGCCTCGTAGCAATGCTTGAGTTCTTCGTCCATGTTGGCCTGGATGCGCTGCAGCGGCACGTGGCCCGGGCCTTCGATCATCACCTGCACGTCATGCTTCCACGCCTTGGCGGTCAGCTCGCCCAGCGTGCGCAGTTCGCCGAACTGGGCCTCGTCGTTCGAGTCCGCAATGCAGCCCGGACGCAGGCCGTCGCCGAGGCTGAACGACACGTCATAGGCCTTCATGATCTCGCAGATCTCGTCGAAGTGCGTGTACAGGAAGTTTTCCTTGTGGTGCGCCAGGCACCACTTGGCCATGATCGAGCCACCGCGCGAAACGATGCCCGTGACGCGGTCGGCGGTCAGCGGCACGTAGCGCAGCAGCACGCCGGCGTGGATGGTGAAATAGTCGACGCCCTGCTCGGCCTGCTCGATCAGCGTGTCGCGGAACATCTCCCAGGTCAGGTCCTCGGCGATGCCGCCGGTCTTGTCCAGCGCCTGGTAGATCGGCACCGTGCCGATCGGCACCGGCGAGTTGCGCAGGATCCATTCGCGGGTTTCATGGATGTGCTTGCCGGTGGACAGGTCCATGATGGTGTCGGCGCCCCAGCGGATCGACCACACCATCTTTTCCACTTCCTCGGCCAGCGACGAGGTCACCGCCGAGTTGCCCAGGTTGCCGTTGATCTTGACGCGGAAATTGCGTCCGATCGCCATCGGCTCCAGCTCGGTGTGGTTGATGTTGGCGGGGATGATGGCGCGGCCCGAGGCAATTTCCTGGCGCACGAACTCCGGCGTGATGTCTTCCGGACGCAGCGGCAGGCCGGCGCCCAGCGCGTTGCCGGGGTGCTGGCGCAGCAGCGCCTTGTATTCGGGCTTGTCGTACAGCGCCTGCAGGTTCAGCGACTCGCGCAGCGCCACGTATTCCATTTCCGGCGTGATGATGCCGCGGCGCGCATAGTGCATCTGCGACACGTTGGCGCCGGCCTTGGCACGGCGCGGATTGGTCAGCTGGGCAAAGCGCAGGTGCGCGGTGGCGGGGTCGTTGGCGCGGTCGCGGCCGTATTCGGACGACAGGCCGGGCAGCACTTCGGTGTCGCCGCGCTCTTCGATCCACTTGGCGCGCACCGCCGGCAGGCCGGCCTTCAGGTCGATATGCACGTCCGGGTCGCTGTACGGGCCCGAGGTGTCGTACACCGGGATCGGCGGATTGGACATCTCGCCCTTGTCGGTGCGAGTCGACGTTTGCAGGATGGTGCGCAGCGGTACGCGGATATCCGGGCGGCTGCCGGTCAGGTAGGTCTTGCTCGAAGCCGGGTAGGCGAATTTCTGGTCGAGATCGCTTTCGAGCGATTCGAAGGATGCAGCGGGGGCAGTACGGGCCATGGGTGTCGTCCTCTCTCTCTTGCGGGGTGGACGAAACCAGGAGCCCTGTGAGCGCCGCCTGGCCGGTGGGCGAGGTGGCGAGTCCCGGTGGGACAAGAGGCTTGGTCTTGCTGAAACTTCCCACGCCGGTACTAACCGGATCGGGTTCGAAGGGACTCTCTCAGCCGCACGGCCCATCCGTACGGCACCCCTGTTTCATCCAACGGGGTGAATTTAAGCACAGAGCACCGGTGGGCGCCAGTGCCAGTTGGCCATCGGGGGTGGTGCCACAGCTGTGCAGAAAGGTATCGAATCGCGCATGCTGCATCGCAAAAGCCTACGCCAGGCGGACGACCCTGCACTCACGCGGGCCCCACGTTCGTTTAGTGCTCCAGGTGCTCCAAGTGCTCTACCATGCAAGCAAACGGCCAGCCCCGATCCAGGAGACATCATGACCGACGCCGCCACCCATCGCGTCTTCAACCAGGTGCCGGATCTCGCGCACTACAACCTGTTCGACCGCGATCCCATGCTGCGGGCCGCGCTGGAGCGCCTGGGCGGCGGCTGGCACGCCGACACGCTGCGGCAGTTCGGCGCGCGGCTGGGCGAACCGGAAGTGCAGCAATGGGCCGCCGACGCCAACCGCCATACGCCCGAGCTGCACACCCACAGCCGCACCGGCGAGCGCATCGACGTGGTCGAGTTCCATCCCGGCTGGCACGCGCTGCTGGGGCTGCTGCGCAGCCAGCAGCTGCAGGCGCTGCCGTTCGCGCAACCGCGCGCGGGCGCGTGGGCGGCGCGCACCGCGGGCTACTTCCTGCAGGCGCAGGTGGAATCGGGCTCGCTGTGCCCGCCCACCATGACCTTTGCCAGCATCCCCGTGCTGCGCAAGGAAGCCGCGCTGTTCGCCGAGCTGGAACCGCGCCTGTACGCGACCGGGCATGACGCGCGCGACCTGCCGTGGCGCGACAAGACCGCGATCATGGTCGGCATGGGCATGACCGAGAAGCAAGGGGGTTCCGACGTGCGCGCCAACACCACGGTGGCGCGCCCCTTACACGGCGCCGGCGGCGAAGGCCGCGGCGCCGAATACGCGCTGACCGGCCACAAGTGGTTCTTCTCAGCGCCGATGTGCGATGCGCACCTGGTGGTGGCGCGCATGGGCGCAGAAGACGGTCCGCTGTCGTGCTTCTTCGTGCCGCGCTTTCGCGACGATGGCAGCCGCAACGCGGTGCAGATCCAGCGGCTCAAGGACAAGCTCGGCAACCGCTCCAATGCCAGCAGCGAAGTCGAGTTCCGCGACGCCACCGGCATCCTGATCGGCGAGGAAGGCCGCGGCATCCCGACCATCATCGAGATGGCCACCAGCACGCGGCTCGACTGCGTGATCGGCAGCGCCGCGATCCTGCGCGCGGCCTTCGTGCAGGCGCTGCACCATACGCGCCACCGCAGCGCCTTCGGCCGCCTGCTGTGCGACCAGCCGCTGATGCGCAACGTGCTGGCCGACCTGGCGCTCGAATCCGAAGCCGCCACGCTGCTGATGATGGAACTGGGCCACGCCTTCGCGCACGCCGACGAGGATCCGCTGGCCGCCGCATGGAAACGCGTGGTCACGCCCGCGGCCAAGTTCTGGGTCTGCAAGCGCACGCTCGAAGCCACCGGCGAGGCGATGGAAGTCTGGGGCGGCAACGGCTATGTCGAGGAAGGCCCGATGGCGCGGCTGTACCGCGAGGCGCCGGTCAATTCGATCTGGGAAGGCTCGGGCAACATCATGTGCCTGGACGTGCTGCGCGCGCTCCAGCGCAACCCCGACGATGGCGCGCGCCTGCTGCAGGACCTGTCGCGCCGCGCCGGCGGCCACCCGGCGGTGCGCGCCGAACTGGCCTCGCTGCAGGCCATGCTGCGCGAGCCCGCCGACCAGCTCGAGGCCAATGCCCGCCGCTTTGCCCAGGGCCTGGTGCTGACCGCGCAGGCGGCGCTGATGCTGGCGCATGCCGACCACGAGAACGCGGAACTGTTCGTCGCCAGCCGGCTCGGGCGCCAGCACGGGCGCGTGTTCGGCACGCTGGATGCCGATGCCGATGCGCTCGCGCGGGTGGCGTCGCGCGGCTTCGAAGGCTAGGCTTCCATCGACTCCAGCACCCGCAGCATCACCCGCGGCGCATAGCGGATCAGGTCGTGCGCGCGCTCGCCGATCATGATCGCGGGCGCATTGGTGTTGCCCCCGATCAGCGTGGGCATCACCGAGGCATCGACCACGCGCAGCCCCTCGACGCCGCGCACGCGCAGCTGCGGGTCGACCACCGCCATCGCGTCCATGCCCATGCGGCAGGTGCCGACCGGGTGGTAGATGGTATCGGCGCGCGCGCGGACCAGTTCGCGCACCGCGGCATCGTCGCTGCCATCGGCGCGCAGCCCGGCCGTATACAGCTCGCGCCCGCCGAAGCACGCCAGCTGCGGCTGCGCCAGGATGCTGCGCACGATGCGCACGCCGGCCACCATGTCGTCGAGGTCGCGCGCGTCGCTCAGGTACTTCGGGTCGATCAGCGGCGCGCGCCGGATATCGGCCGCGGCCAGCCGCACTTCGCCGCGGCTGCGCGGGCGCAGCAGGCATACGTGGCAGGAATAGCCGTGGCCGAGATTCAGCTTGCGCATATGGTCGTCCGCCAGGCCGACCACGAAATGCAGCTGCAGGTCGGGCTCGGGCAGCGCCGGATGGCTGCGCACGAAGCCGCCGGCCTCGGCGAAGTTGCTCGACATCATGCCGGCGCGCTCGCGCCGGTAGCGCAGCATTTCGGACAGCAGCCGCGCCACGCCGCCGAACGACACCCCGAACAGCTCGGGCACGGCGGTGCGCTTGTGCAGCACCACGTCCAGATGATCCTGCAGGTTGGCGCCCACGCCGGGCAGGTCATGCACGACGTCGATGCCGTGCTCGCGCAGGTGCGCGGCGGGACCGACGCCCGAGACCATCAGCAGCTGCGGCGAGCCGAACGTGCCCGCGCACACGATCACGTCGCGACGCGCGCGCAGCAGCTGCTGGCGGCCGTCACGCAACACCAGCACTCCGGCGGCGTGGCGGCCTTCGAAGACGATGCGCAGCGCCTGCGTGTCGGTCAGCACCTGCAGCCGCGCCCGGCCGCCGTTGCAGGCGCGGTCGCGCACGTTGCCGCCGTGCAGGTAGGCGCGCGCGGCATTCCAGCGCTCGCCCGCGTGCTGCGTGACCTGGTACCAGCCCACGCCCTCCTGCTCTTCGCCGTTGAAATCGTCGTTGCGCGGATAGCCGGCCTGCTGCGCGGCCTCGATAAAGCGCTCGGCGAACGGGTTGGGCGTGCGCAGGTCGCTGACATGCAGCGGGCCGTTGCCGCCGTGCAGCGGATCGTCATCGCTGCCCGCCAGGCGTTCGTTGCATTCGGCGCGGCGGAAGTACGGCAGCACGTCGTCCCAGGCCCAGCCATCGCAACCGGCGTCGGCCCAGGCATCGTAGTCGGCGGGCCGGCCGCGCGTGTAGATCATGGCGTTGAGCGACGAACTGCCGCCCAGCCCGCGCCCGCGCGGCTGGTAGCCGCGGCGGCCGTTCAGGCCAGGCTGCGGCACGGTCTGGAAGCCGTAGTTGCGCGCGCCCGCGCGCGGCAGCATCGCGGCCAGCCCGGCGGGTGTGCGCACCAGCACATGGTGGTCGTGGTGCCCGGCCTCGACCAGCGCGATGGTGTCGTCGCCGCTGTCGGCCAGGCGCCCCGCCAGCGCGCAGCCCGCCGAACCCGCGCCGACGATGACGTAGTCATAGGTGGTTTCCATCTGTCTCCCCCGCGATTCCGCAGGCGGCGCGCATGCGTGAGCCGGGCTGCGCCGGCGCGCGCGCCCTGTCCGTCCAGCGGATGGCAAGCCGTGAGATTCAGTGTAGGCGCTGGCTTGGCGGCCGGAGAAGCGCTGATGGTGTCCGACAGGGGTCGCGGCAACGAAAGCCGCGCGCGGCGGACGGGCGTTTGAATTGGCCACCTGGTGGCAGGCTTCCATTGTGTTGGCCGGCGCGCTGACTTATCGTGCGCGATGGTGCGCCAATGTGCGCGCAAACCCAGGAGCGCAGCCATGCGAGAAGTGCCCGACCTGTCGTCCGTCTTCGGTGCGATGCATGCCGCTTCGCGGCGCGACCAGCTGCCCGCGTGGACCGTGCGTGCCGACCGCCTGCAGCGCCTGCGGCGCCTGGTGACCGAAAACCAGGCCGAAATCGCCGCCGCGATCCACGCCGATTTCACCAACCGTCCGCGCCAGGAAACCGCGCTGCTGGAGGTATTCCCCAGCCTCGCCGGCATCGACGACGCGCTGCGCCACGGCAAGCGCTGGATGCGCGTGCGGCGCGCGCCGACCGGGTTCTGGTTCCGCCCCGGGCGCTCGCGCCTGGTGCCGCAGCCGCTCGGCGTGGTGGGCATCGTGGTGCCGTGGAACTATCCGCTGTACCTGACCGTCGGGCCGCTGGCCGGCGCGCTGGCGGCCGGCAACCGCGCCATGGTGAAGTTGTCGGAATACACGCCGCGCTTCGCGGCGCTGTTCGCGCAGCTGGTGCCGCAGCACTTCGCCCCGGACGAGATCGTGGTGATCAACGGCGATGCCGAAGTGGCCAGCGCCTTCACCGCGCTGCCGTTCGACCACCTGCTGTTCACGGGGTCGACCGCGGTCGGCCACCATGTGATGCGCGCGGCTGCCGCCAACCTGACCCCGGTGACGCTGGAGCTGGGCGGCAAGTCGCCCGCCATCATCGGCGCCGGCGCCGAGCTGGAGCGCGCGGTGGAGCGCATCCTGGTGGGCAAGCTGATGAACGCGGGGCAGACCTGCATCGCGCCGGACTATGTGCTGGTGCCGGAGGACCTGCGCGGGCAACTGGTGGAGGCGGCGCGCCGCTGCGTACGCCGGCTCTATCCCGACCTGGCGCGCAATGCCGACTACACCAGCATCATCAGCCCGCGGCATTTCGCGCGGCTGGCCGGGCTGGTCGACGAGGCCGCGGCCCAGGGCGCGACAGTAGTGCCGCTATCCGATGCGCAGCCGGACGCGCAGGCGCGGCGCCTGCCGCCGGTGCTGCTGCTGGACGTGCCCGAAGGCGTGACCGCGATGCGCGAGGAAATCTTCGGGCCGGTGCTGCCGGTGGTGACCTACCGCACGCTCGACGAAGCCGTGGACTACATCAACGCGCGCCCGCGCCCGCTGGCGCTGTATGTGTTCGAGCGCGACCGCGGCGCCATCGGCCATGTGATGAGGCAGACTGTCGCCGGCGGCGTGACCGTCAACGACACCCTGTTCCATATCGCCCAGGACGGCCTGCCGTTCGGCGGCGTCGGCGCCAGCGGCATGGGCGCGTATCACGGGCAGGCGGGCTTCGATACCTTCTCGAAGGTGAAGCCGGTGTTCCAGCAGGCCAGCCTGAATGGCGCCGGCCTGCTCAAGCCGCCTTACGGCAAGACCTTCGACACCATGCTGCGCCTGTTGCTGCGCTGAACGTAGCCTGGCGCAGGCCTGCGCTTACGACACCAGCATCGGCCGCCCGAGCATGCGCGACAGCACCGCCTCGGGCGAATGGGTGTGGTCTGAAATCGCCTGCGGCGCGAGGTAAATGGTCTGCTCCATCATCGCGCGCCCGCGCATGGCAGCGTGCAGCAGCTGGTCGCTGAAGACGATCCAGGTGGCACCCGGCGGGAAGTGGAATTCCTGCTGCGGCACGTTGGCCTGGTAGTCCAGGTCGGCCTTGGCCAGGTCATGCAGCTGCAGCATGCGGTGGTCGTATTCCGAGCGGCGGCGCTTGGTGATATGCAGCAGCTTCATCAGCGCCGCCTGCCCCGGCCACATGCCGTGGGTCCTGGGCACGAACTTCTGCGCGAAGTCGCCGAACGGCTCGCCCACGCGCCACACGCGCGGCGCGGCCGGGTCGATATTGTGGAACACGCGCAACAGGCGCTTGCCCAGCATCGGGTTGGACGGGAACGAATCGACGTGCAGGCGGGTGTCGTCCTTGCGCCAGCTGACCGGGCGGCCGGCGATCTCGCTGGGGCGCAGCGAGGTGCCGGCGCGCGTCATGTGCGGGATGTATTCCGGGAACAGCGTGCGGATCAGCGACTCGCTGCTGTCGGCGTAGCGGCGGATCAGCGCGTACAGGTCGGCCAGGTCCTGCGGCGTGCCCTGCGCGCCGCGCACCGCGGTGTCGTCGGCGCGCAGGTTGATGTTCTTGGACTTGCCGTCCGAATAGCGGCTGTCGAGGAAGCGCTCTTCGCCTGGCTGGAAATGGAACTTCAGGTGGGGGAAGTAGAGCACCGCGCCTTGCTCCAGTTCGCGGCGCAGCGTGGCGCGCGCTTCGGCGCTGACCTCGGGCGCCCACTCGGTATAAGGCTGCGGGCGGATCAGGTCGAGCTGGCCGGCGGCAGGCGGCCGGGCGGTGGTCGACGGGGCAAGGACAGGCGCTTCGGACATGGCATCCTCTGGGAACGGTTACCAGTGTTTGGAGGTGGCCGCCGCGGCGGCGGCAGGGCGTGGCGGAATTTTACTCCGTGCGCCGGGCGTGGCACCGGCGTCACGCGGCAGCTGGACCCGGATCAAACCCGCGCAAAAAACCCCGCGGGCCCTTGCGGGCCGGCGGGGCTTGCCATCCAGGACGGCTGGCGCGCTGGGCGGCGCTTATAGCCCGGCAGCCGCGCGCAGCGCAGCCGCCTTGTCGGTGGCTTCCCAGGAGAACTCCGGCTCTTCACGACCGAAGTGCCCGTAGGCAGCCGTCTTCTCATAGATCGGACGCAGCAGGTCCAGCATCTGCACGATGCCCTTCGGGCGCAGGTCGAAATGCTCCTGCACCAGTTCCGCGATCTTCGCGTCCGGAATCTTGCCGGTGCCTTCGGTATAGACCGTCACGTTGATCGGCCGGGCCACGCCGATGGCGTAGCTGACCTGCACCTGGCACTGGCGCGCCAGGCCGGAAGCCACCACGTTCTTGGCCACGTAGCGCGCGGCGTAGGCGGCCGAGCGGTCGACCTTGGACGGGTCCTTGCCCGAGAACGCGCCGCCGCCGTGCGGCGAGGCGCCGCCGTAGGTATCGACGATGATCTTGCGCCCGGTCAGGCCGCAGTCGCCCTGCGGCCCGCCGATCACGAAGCGCCCGGTCGGGTTCACCAGGTACTTGGTTTCCTTGAGCATCTCGGCCGGCAGCACCGGCTTGATGATCTCTTCGATGACGGCTTCGCGGATCTGCGCCTGGGTGATGTCCGGGGCATGCTGGGTCGACAGCACCACGGTGTCCACGCTGTGCGGCTTGCCGTCGACATAGCGCACCGTGACCTGCGACTTGGCGTCGGGACGCAGCCAGGGCAGGCGGCCGTCGCGGCGCAGCTGCGACTGGCGCTCGACCAGGCGGTGCGCGTAGTAGATCGGGAACGGCATCAGTTCCGGGGTCTCGTCGCAGGCGTAGCCGAACATCAGGCCCTGGTCGCCGGCACCCTGGTTCAGGTAATCGTCGGAGGCGCGGTCGACGCCCTGGGCGATGTCGGGCGACTGCTTGTCATAGGCCACCAGCACGGCGCAGCCCTTGTAGTCGATGCCGTATTCGGTGTTGTCGTAGCCGATGCGCTTGATGGTGTCGCGCGCGATCTGGATATAGTCGACGTTGGCGGTCGTGGTGATTTCCCCGGCCAGCACCACCAGACCGGTGTTGCAAAGCGTCTCAGCTGCCACACGCGCGTACTTGTCCTGCGCCAGGATGGCGTCGAGGACGGCGTCGGAAATCTGGTCGGCGACCTTGTCGGGATGGCCTTCGGAGACGGATTCCGAAGTAAAAAGGAAGTCGTTTGCCACGAACTTGTTCTCCAGGTTGGCTATTGCGTGCCAGCCTGTTCGGTTCATGGCGGCGACGCTTTAGCGGTATTTCAGGCAGCCCGGTGAGAGCCGCATCGCCCCGCAAGTTGTCAGTTAACTCGGCGATACACGCTATTATACGCGCCTGCAGGCGTCGTTGCAGCGCCACAGGGGTGCGGTACGACACCTTCCCCGCTGTGTTCGTCAGACGATTGCCGGATAACGGCAAGCCGCTCGCGGAATTGAATTACCGCCATCGGGACCCACGCCTGCTAGCCCGTCTGATCCCGGCCCAGACCCGCGGCGGACCTGCCTGGACCTGCTTTCCACGCCTGATGACTTTTTTATTCTGGCTGATCTCCCGTTTTCCGCTGCGGCTGCTGCAGGCCGCGGGTGGCGCGCTGGGCCTGCTGATCGCGCGGCTGCCGGGCCGCTATGGCCAGCGCCTGCGCGAGAACTTCCGGCTCGCCTTCCCCGACGCCACCGAGGCGATGATCGACGAAGCCGCCCGTTCGGCCGGGCGCATGATCATCGAGATGCCCTATTTCTGGAGCCGCCGCCGGATCGGCGCGAAGCTGTACGGCTTCGACGACCACCTGTGGCCCGAGCTGGCCACCCTGCAGGCGCGCGGCAAGGGCATCATCATCCTGACCCCGCACCTGGGGTGCTTTGAAGTCCTGCCGCAATCCCACGCGCTGCACCGCCCGGTGACCGCGCTGTTCAAGCCGCCGCACCAGCCGTGGCTGCGCGACTGGATCGAAAAGATGCGCACCCGGCCCAACATGCACATGGCGCCAGCCACGCCGCGCGGCGTGCGCATGCTGGTGAAGGCGCTCAAGCGCGGCCAGGCGGTGGGGATCCTGCCCGACCAGGTGCCCAGCGGCGGCGAAGGCAACTGGGCGCCGTTCTTCGGCAAGCCCGCCTACACCATGGCGCTGGTGCAACGGCTGCAGCAACTGACCGGCGCGCCGGTGGTGGCGGTGTTCGCCGAGCGGCTGCCGCGCGGCGCCGGCTACCGCGGCCACCTGCGCGTGATCAACCAGGGCGGCATGCTGCCGGACGAACCGGCCGCCGCCGCCGCCGTCATCAACCAGGCCATCGAGGCGCTGGTCAGGCTGTGCCCGACCCAGTACCTGTGGGCCTACAACCGCTACAAGCAACCCGCCGGAGCGGGCGCCCCGGATGTGCCGGGCACCGCAAGCAGCGATACCGGGCCGGCCACCGATCAATCGATTTCATGAGCCGCGTGTTCACCTGGCTCGGCATCGGCCTGCTGACCGTGCTGGGCAAACTGCCTTATCCGTTCGTGGCGCGCTTCGGCGAGGCGCTGGGCAGCCTGCTGTACCACATCCCCAGCGAGCGGCGCCGGGTGGTGCAGGCCAACCTGCGCCTGTGCTTCCCGGACCGGACCGAGGCCGAGATCGACGCGCTGTCGCGGCAGAGCTTCCGCATCCTGTTCCGCAGCTTTGCCGAGCGCGGCATCTTCTGGACCGGCAACGAGGCGCAGATGCGCCGCTGGGTGCAGATCGACGATCAGGCCGGGCTGGTCGCGCTGGACGGCACCCCGCATATCCTGGTGACGCTGCACCTGTCGGGCGTGGAAGCCGGCGCGATCCGGCTCACCATCCACCTGCGCGAGCATGTCGGCCGCTCCGGCGCGTCGCTCTACACCAAGCAGAAGAACGCGCTGTTCGACGCCTTCCTGAAGCAGGCGCGCGGGCGCTTCGGCGCCAACATGATTTCGCGCAACGACAGCGCGCGCGACATCCTGCGCTGCCTGAAGAAGGGCGAGGCGATGCAGCTGATTGCCGACATGGACTTCGGCGAGCGCGATTCGGAGTTCGTGCCGTTCTTCGGCGTGCAGGCGCTGACGCTGACCTCGGTATCGCGGCTGGCGCGCCTGACCGGTGCCAAAGTGGTGCCGATCTACACCGAGATGCTGCCCGACTACCAGGGCTACGTGCTGCGCGTGCTGCCGCCCTGGGAGCACTACCCGGGCGCCAGCGTGACCGACGACACGCGCCGCATGAACGCCTTTTTCGAGGACTGCATCCGCCCGCGCGTGCCCGAGTACTACTGGGTGCACAAGCGCTTCAAGCACCGCCTGCCGGGCGAGCCCGAGATCTACTGAGCGCTACCGAGGAGCGCGCCGGCAGGTCCGGCGCCGCGCCGCTACAATCTTCACCATGAAACTCAAGTTCACCAAGATGCATGGCGCGGGCAACGACTTCGTCGTGCTCGACGGCATCCACCAGCAGATCGACCTGACCCCGGCGCAGTGGCGCGCGCTGGCCAGCCGGCATTTCGGCGTGGGCGCGGACCAGATCCTGATCGTCGAGAAACCGACGCGCCCGGACGTCGACTTCCGCTACCGCATCGTCAATGCCGATGGCAGCGAGGTCGAGCACTGCGGCAATGGCGCGCGCTGCTTCGTGCGCTTCGTCACCGAGCAGGGCATGACCGACAAGCGTTCGGTGCGCGTGGAGGTGATGAACGGCGTGATCACGCTGACGCTGCAGGACGATGGCCAGGTCACGGTGGACATGGGCGCGCCCGAGCTGGAGCCGGTGCGCGTGCCGTTCCGCGCGCAGGGCCTGCCGACGCAGGCCGAAGGCGCCGACACGCTGTACGGCCTCGAGGTCAACGGCCGCACCGAATGGATCTCGGCGGTATCGATGGGCAACCCGCATGCGGTGCAGGTGGTGGACGACGTGGAGAACTTCCCGGTGCTGCAGGACGGCCCGGTGATCGAGCACCACCCGGCCTTCCCGAACCGCGTCAACGCCGGCTTCATGCAGGTCAAGGACCGCCATGCCATCCGCCTGCGCGTCTACGAGCGCGGCGCCGGCGAGACCCTGGCCTGCGGCACCGGCGCCTGCGCCGCGGTGGTGGCCGGCATCCGGCGCGGCCTGCTGGATTCGCCGGTGCGGGTCCAGACCCATGGCGGCGAGCTGACCATTGCCTGGGACGGCGGCGCCGGACCGGTGCGCATGACCGGCCCGGCCACCACCGTGTTCGAAGGCAGCATTGACCTGGCGGCCCTGCCGGCCTGACCATAGGGGCTGCGCGCCCCTGTCCTCATCCCGCCGTGCAGCGCAGTGCCGGGGCGCCCGATTCCCTGACCCCGCAGATCATCGCGAATGGAGCGCCCATGCCGCTGGACGATTTCCGCATCTCCTCGGGCAAGCGGTTCCGCCTTGCCGACTTCGACCCGGGCAGCAAGCCGCTGTCGTGCGGCAACAAGGAAGAAGACCTGGCCCGCATCATCGAGCTGAGCAACGCGCTCGATGCGCAGCAGGACATCTTCTATGCCGAGCACCGCCGCAAGCTGCTGGTGGTGCTGCAGGGCATGGATACCAGCGGCAAGGACGGCACCGTGCGCGGCGTATTCCGCAGCTTCGACCCGCTCGGCATCCGCGTGGTCGGCTTCAAGGCGCCGACGCCCGAGGAGCTGGCGCGCGATTTCCTGTGGCGCATCCACCTGCAGGTGCCCAAGTCGGGCGAGATCGTGGTGTTCAACCGCAGCCACTACGAAGACGTGCTGGTCACGCGCGTGCACCACCGCATCGACGCCGCCGAATGCGAGCGGCGCCTGCGCCAGATCCGCGAATTCGAGTCGATGCTGACCGAGACCGGCACCACCATCGTCAAGTGCTTCCTGCATATTTCGCGCGACGAGCAGAAGTCGCGGCTCGAGGCGCGCCTGGCGGACCCTGAAAAGCACTGGAAATTCGACACCCAGGACCTGGCCGAACGCAAGCACTGGAAGGCCTACATGGACGCCTACGAGGCCGCCATCATGGCCACCAGCACGCCCGACTGCCCCTGGTACGTGGTGCCGGCCGATTCCAAGACGCACCGCAACCTGATGGTGGCCGAGATCATGACCCGGGTCTTCGCCGACCTGAAGCCGGCGTATCCGCCGGCGCGTCCGGAACTGGCCAAGATCAAGATCGACTGAGCCCGGCGTGCGCCTGACGCGCTCAGCCGCCGTTGCCGCGATGCACGTCGTGCGTGACGAACGGCTGCTCGCGGCTGGGCATCGCCAGCCATTGCGGATGGCGCAGCGTCTGGCGGATATCCTCGAGCCCGCTGGTCCAGTGCTCGTGCATGGTCAGCGGGCCGAACTGGTAGTCCTTGGCCAGGTTCTCGAACGACTTGTCGCGGTAGATCAGCTGGATCACGTTGCGGCGCGCATCGCACGACTGCTCCGCGGCGCGGCGGTACCACTCGTGGTTGCGCTTTGACTGCGGCACCAGCGCCATCACCTCGTTGAGCATGCGGCGCAGGTTCTGCTGCTCGCGCATGTAGTCGGTGATGGCCCGGGTGCGGCTGGAATACTGGATGTCCTTCTGGCGCTCGGCCACGTCGATCAGGTCGTGCGGCAGCTTGCCGCGCGCGCTCCACAGGTCCACCTGGAAGATCAGCGCGTCGCGCCGCGGCTGCGCGGTCAGCACTTCGGCCAGCGGCGTGTTCGAGACCAGCCCGCCGTCCCAGTAGTATTCGCCATCGATCTCCACCGCCGGAAAGCCCGGCGGCAGCGCGCCCGAGGCCATGAAATGCTCGGGGCAGAGCTTGTCGCGGGTATTGTCGAAGTAGGCGAAATTGCCGGTGCGCACATTGACCGCGCCCACCGAGACCCGCATCAGGTCGGGGCGATGGTTGATCAGGTCGAAGTCGGCAAAGCGCTCCAGCGTGGTCTTCAGCGGCGAGGTGTCGTAGAAGCTGGCATGGGTCGGGTCCGAGTAGCGCGACATCAGCGCCGCCCAGCTGCGCGGCTGGAAGAAGCCGCGCTGCCCCTCCAGCATGGCGCGCGCCGCGTGCAGGCCGTCGAACCAGATCCGCATCGGCTCGGGCCAGCTTGCCGCTTCATCGGCGAACCAGGTGTAGGACAGGCTGGGCAGCCACGGCTGCGCGCAGATGTATTCCCAGAACGCGCGCAGCTGCTCCACCCGGCGCTGCGGCGGATTGCCGGCGATGATGGCCGCGTTCAGCGCCCCGATCGAAATGCCGGCGACCCAGTTGGGCGAGATGCCGCCGTCGGCCAGGCCCTGGTACACGCCGGCCTGGTAGGCGCCGAGCGCGCCGCCGCCCTGCAGCACCAGCGCTCGCACCGCGTAGGCCTCGTGCGCGGGCCGGTCGGGCGCCTTGGCGGCCTGGCGCACCGGCTTGCGCGGCCGCACCTGCGCGCCGCGCTCGGCCAGCGACTCGCCGTTGCCGGCGGACTCCGCCGTGGTGGCAGGCGTTGCCGCCTGCAGCCCTGCCCGTTCCTGCCGCTCCTGCCGCTCCTGCCGCTCTTTTGCCGCCACGCCGCGCTCCCTCCGTGTCTGAAAGTCAGCCCTCAGTAGGCCGCCCGCACTCCGGGCGCTGGCTGGCAGCGCCCACCGTCATCAACGGTTTCAGACGCCGTAGCGCTGACGGTAGGCCGCCACCGCCTCGCGCGACGCGCCCAGCGCCGGATCCTGCGAGGCATCGAGATAGGCCAGCAAGTCCTTCAGGCTGGCGATGGCGATCACCGGGATGCCGAATTCGCGCTGCACGTCCTGCACCGCCGAATGCGTGCCGACCTGCTCGGCGGTGCCGCTCTTTTCCATGCGGTCCAGCGCGATCAGCACCGCCGCCGGCTCGGCGCCGGCCGCGCGGATCAGGTTCACCGATTCGCGCACCGAGGTGCCGGCCGAGATCACGTCGTCGACGATCACCACCTTGCCCTGCAGTTTCGCGCCGACCAGCGTGCCGCCTTCGCCATGGTCCTTGGCTTCCTTGCGGTTGTACGCGAAGCCGACATCACGTCCCATGCCGGCCAGCGCCACTGCCGTCGCCGACGCCAGCGTGATGCCCTTGTACGCCGGCCCGAACAGCACGTCGAACTGCACGCCCGAGGCCAGCAGGGTTTTCGCATAGAATTGCGCCACCTGGCCTAGCATCCCGCCCTGGTTGAACAGGCCGGCATTGAAAAAGTAAGGCGACTTGCGGCCGGCCTTGGTGACGAACTCGCCGAACGACAGCACGCCCGCGTCGAGCGCAAAGCGGATAAAGGTCTGGCTGAGGTCGGTACCCGCATTACCCGCGCTGGCGGCGGGCGAGTTCTGCTGCGTCATCATTTCTCTCTGAATTCAAAATTTCCCCGAATGTTACGGATTATCAGCGCCAACCTCAACGGCATCCGCTCCGCGTCGAAGAAGGGCTTTTTCGACTGGATGGGCAAGCAGGACGCAGACATGGTCTGCGTGCAGGAACTGAAGGCGCAGGCCGCCGACATGACGGAAGCGTTTCTGGCGCCACACGGCTACCACGGCTTTTTCCATTACGCCGAGAAAAAGGGCTATAGCGGCGTGGGGCTCTATACGCGCCACAAGCCCGAGCGGGTCGTCACCGGCTTCGGCAATGCCGAGTTCGACAGCGAGGGCCGCTATGTCGAAGTGCAGTACCCGCACCTGGCGGTGATTTCGGTGTATGTCCCCTCCGGCTCCAGCGGCGAGGAACGCCAGCTGGCCAAGTTCCGCTTCATGGAAGCGTTCCTGCCGCACCTGCTGCAACTGAAGGCGAGCGGGCGCGAGATCGTGCTGTGCGGCGACGTCAACATCGCGCACAAGGAAATCGACATCAAGAACTGGAAGGGCAACCTGAAGAACTCAGGTTTCCTGCCGGAAGAGCGCGCCTGGATCGGGCAGCTGTTCGACGTGCACGGCTATGTCGACGTATTCCGCAAGCTGGACCCGCGGCCGGACCAGTACACCTGGTGGAGCAACCGCGGCCAGGCCTACGCCAAGAACGTGGGCTGGCGCATCGACTACCACCTCGCCACGCCGAAGATCGCCGATACCGCGCAGCTTTGCTCGATCTACAAGGACGAGAAGTTCAGCGACCACGCGCCGCTGTCGATCGACTATAACTTTCCGCTCTGACGGCGGGGTCAACGCTCTCAGGCCGCGCGGATCTCGTCCAGTAACTCCGGGTGGCGGTCCAGCAGCCGCAGCAGCTTCACTAGTGCCAGCGGCGGCTTGGTCCGCCCGGTTTCGTACCGAGAGAACGCATTGACGCCGCCGCCGAAGATTTCAGCGGCCTCGCGCTGGTCGAGGCGGAGCTTCTTGCGGACTTCGGTGATATATGCGGGATCGACCAGCGCGGCATTGACTTGCTTGTTGAAGGCGAGCATGGCATCGCTGACCCAGTCGCTGTCACGGGGCAGCACGCCCTCGCCGCACTTGGGGCACCATTGCCCGGGTACATTGGGAATCACCGTGGTTTCACCGCGGTACGTATAGGGCATGTCGCGCATGTCCGCCACCAGTTCCGCGCCACCGCACTCGGGACACTTCATCTTGCCTCCTCTGGCTGTCCGCTGGGGGTATTTACCTTGGCTTGAAGGAAACGACCAGCACCTCGCTGGTCACGGTGAGCTTCACATACAGGGCGCCATGCGGCGTAACGGGCCGGTAAACATCTTGCCAGACCCGGTGGTCCTCATACGTCGTCATGCTCTTGTAGAAGTCCGCCGGCTCAAGCCGGGCCAGGATTTCGCGGACTCCGCTCCAGCGCAGGCCCATCATCGCCGCATGGGAGTACGCGGCATACGTCATTCGCATCTTGCCCGCCAGCAGCAGGGCCTTCACATGCCGCAGCTTGTAATGCGCCGTCCCCTTCTCCATCCAAACTAACCTACTAGGTTAAATCCCGCAAGCCCAGAACTGTGCCAGCGCGCAGGACTCCAACCGGTACACCCGCCTGCGACAGGCCCCCATCCCCGTTACAATGCGGGTTCGTTCCTGCGCCCGGCAGGAGATGTTTCGCATTCCCGCATTTCAAAGAGCGAGTCAGCCATGGTTTTCAAAGTGTTCGTCGATGGTCAGGAAGGCACCACCGGTCTCCGGCTGCTTGACTATCTCTCCGGCCGTTCCGACGTGGAACTGCTGCGCATTGCCGAAGACAAGCGCAAGGACCCGGCCGAACGCGCACGCTTCCTGAACGCTGCCGACGTCGCCTTCCTGTGCCTGCCCGACGTGGCCTCGCGCGAGGCGGTGTCGCTGGTGACCAATCCCGATACCTGCGTGATCGATGCCAGCACGGCGTTTCGCACCGCCGACAACTGGGCCTACGGCCTGCCCGAACTGGCGCGCGGCCAGCGCGACAAGATCCGCGCCAGCAAGCGCATCGCGGTGCCAGGCTGCCACGCCAGCGCCTTCGTGCTGGCGGTGCGCCCGCTGGTGGATGCCGGCGTGCTGCCGGCCGACTACCCGCTGTCGGCGTTCTCGCTGACCGGCTACAGCGGCGGCGGCAAGTCGATGATTGCCGAGTTCGAGGCCGGCGGTAACCCGAAGCTGAACAGCCCGCGCCCTTACGCGCTGGGCCTGGAGCACAAGCACCTGCCGGAAATGCGCGTGCAGGCCGGGCTGGCGCAGGCACCGATCTTCAACCCCATCGTCGGCAATTTCCTGAAGGGCCTGGCGGTGACGGTGCCGGTGTTCGGCGAGCGGCTGGCGCGCAAGGTCAGCCCGGAGCAGATCGTCGAGATCTATCGCCAGCACTATGAAGGCGAGCAGTTCGTGCGCGTGATGCCTTACAACAGCGCCGACAACCTCGACGGCGGTTTCTTCGATGTGCAGGCCAACAACGACACCAACCGCGTCGACCTGTTCGTGTTCGGCAATGCCGAGCGCCTGAACCTGGTGGCGCGCCTGGACAACCTGGGCAAGGGCGCCGCCGGCGCGGCGGTGCAATGCATGAACGTGCATGTGGGCGCCGACGAGGCCAGCGGACTGCGCGCCTGAGTCCTGCCGTTCCCGTACGTCAAGAAAGCCGGCAATGCCGGCTTTTTTGTTGCACGTTGCGGCCGCGGCCTACACGCGCTGCAGCGCGCGCAGCGCGTCGACCAGCCCCGCTCCCTGGAACGCGCGCTCGCGCCCCAGGTCGGTGGCCGCGCCGCACAGGATGGACTTGACGGTCTCGGGCTGGCCCATCAGTTCATTGTTGCGCGACAGCAGCAGCGCCGCGACCCCGGACACATGCGGTGCCGCCATGCTGGTGCCGTCCATCGAAGCCAGCGTGCCGCCGGGCACGGTCGAGGTGATCTTTTCCCCCGGTGCGACCAGGTCGGGCTTGATGCGGCCATCGCCGGTGGGGCCGTGGCTGGAAAAGTAGGAGATGCCGAAGCGATAGGGATCGGTGCGATGGGTCGCGCCCACCGTGATCACGGCCCGCGCGTTGCCGGGGTCGGTGATGGTCTGGCCGCGGAAGCCGGCGCCCATGTGTTCGGCGGCGTAGGCCTCGTCGTAGCCGTAGTTGCCGGCCGCCGCCACCACGATCACGCCGCTGGCCACCAGGCGGTCGCATTCGACGCACACCGGCGTGCTGCCGCAGGCATAGCTGCGCACGTCGTGGCGCAGCGCCACGCTCAGGTTGATGCCATGCACCGACTGCCGGTCGCGGCTCTGGTTGAGCCAGCGCACGTACTGCAGCGCGCCCAGGATGCCAAATTCGTCGCCCCTGCCCTGCGCGTCGAATATGCGCAGGTCGAGCAGTTCGATGCGCGGGCAGATGCCGCTGACATCGCCGGCTTCCACCAGCTCGGGCGGCAGCGGCATGGGGTCCGGGCGCGCCAGGTAGGCCGACGCCGGCCAGCCGGCGCCGATGATGCCCGCCACATGCGTGCCATGGCTGCCGCCGGGGGCCACGTACTGGGCCGGGTCGTCGTGGCTGATCTCGAGCAGCGGCTCGATCACGGACCAGTCGATGATGCGGCCATGCGCCAGGTCATCGGCGATCGCGGCGATGCGCTGGCGCAGCTCGGCCTCGTCTGGCGCGCGCTTGCCCTTGGGCAGCGGCGGCAGGCGGCCGCTGGTGATCGCCGACAGGCGCGTGAAATCCAGCGTCCTGACCACGCGCGACAGGCGCGGCGCGATCAGCCCGTCGCGCACCGGCAGCGGGCCGTCCAGCTTGAGCGGATCGAAGAAGGCGGGATGGCGCGCGTCGATGCCGGAATCGATCACCGCCCAGCACACGCCCTGCCCGCCGGTATCGAACACGCGGATGGCGGCGTCGGCCTTGACGGTCTTGCGCGAGGCGAACACCGCGTGCTCCGCCGGCCGGTTGACCGAGATGCGCCACAGCGGCGCGATGACCGCGGCGTTGGGGACGTCCCCGGCGGCCACGCCCGCCACCGTTGCGGCGGCCGGCGCGGCGGCCTCCGCATGATCCTCCTGCAGGCAGGCCCACAGGGTTTCGAGCACCTGGCGGCTGGCCTGCGTCACGCGCTGCGTCAGCGCGCCCGGCGGGAAGCTGTCGTCGCGCAGTCCCAGCAGCGTCAGCGCGACGTACTGCGCGGCGACATTGACCAGCCGCCCCAGCGCCTGCCCGGCGGGGGCAGCGAGGCCGCCGAAGCGGGTACGCGCCGCGGTGTAGCCGATGTCCTTGAAGCGCGCCAATGCCGCCTCGCTGCCGACATGGGCCAGCACCGACTCGCCCAGCCAGCGCACCAGCGCATCGCCGGTCAGGCTATGCGCCAGCGCCCGGCGCGCGGCGGGCGTCCACTTCATGCTCGCCATCGGCGCGCGCACCTCGCGATGCCACCAGGCAGTGAGCGGCAGCAGGCGCAGCATGTCGAAGAAGTCGATCTGCGCCAGCAGGTGCGATTCATTGGCGGCAAGGAAGCGCGCGCCGGCGGGGTCCGTGGCCGGCCCGGCCAGCGCCGGCAGCCGCTGCAGCACCGCGGCGCGCAGCGCGGCAATGCCGGCGCCGTGGTGCGGGGTCAGCAGCAGGCCGCGCGGCACCTCGAACGATTCGCCGGACGCATACAGCAGCCAGACTTCGGAGCTGACCGGCAGATCGCTGGTAAAGCGCTCGGGCTCGGCCTCGCAGCCGGCGAAGATCAGCATATACGCGGCCTGCCGTTCCGACGGGCTCATGCGGTTCAGGCTCATGCGGGTCCCCCTGCGGTTGTCGCAATGCCGCCGCAACGCACGGTTCAGCGTTTCAGCGTTTCAGCGGCTTTTGCCGGTCCTCGTCGCCGGCATCCACCGGCGCATCGCCCAGCCCCGCCATATTGGCGCGGTAGGGCGGCAGCTTGTCCACCGTGGTGTGGATTGCGCGCGCGTACAGCGGCAGCACCTCGGGCAGGTGCTTTTCCAGGTCGGCGATGCGGCTGCGCCCGGACGGATGGGTCGACAGGAACTCGGCACCCGACTGCGACACCTTGCCCATCTTCTGCCACAGCGACACCGCGGCGCGCGGATCGTAGCCGGCGCGCGCGGCCACATCCATGCCGATCAGGTCCGCCTCGGACTCGTCCGAGCGGGAAAAGCGCAGCGTCAGCAGGTGCGCGCCGGTGCCCAGCGCCATATTGCCGAGGTTGCCGAAGCCGAACAGCTGCGAGATCACGTTGGCGCCCAGGTTGGTGATCTCGGACTTGGCGGCGCGCTCGCGCGCGTGCTCCTGCAGCGCATGCGCGATCTCGTGCCCCATCACCATGGCGACTTCGTCGTCGGTCAGCTTGAGCTGGTCGAGCAGCCCGGTATAGACCGCGATCTTGCCGCCCGGCATGCAGAACGCATTGACCTGCTTCGAGCCGATCAGGTTGATTTCCCACTGCCATTGCCGCGCGCGCTCGTTCCAGCGCGCGGTCTGCGGCAGCAGGCGCTTGCCGATGGCGCGCAGGCGGATCAGTTGCGGGTTGTTGTCGGCGGCGAGGGCGCGCTTGGCGATGGCTTCCTGCTTGAGCTGCTCGTACTCCTGCACGGCCTGCTGCTCGATCACCTCGGCCGGCACGATATTGCGCACCGCCGAACCGCCCGGGTTGAGCCGGATGCCGCCGGCGCCGGGGTCCTGCGGCTGCGCCGGCGCCGGCTGGCTCCAGCCGAGCGGCAGCAGGGCCGCGGCCAGCGCCAGCGCGCGGACCGGCCGCAGTCGGGAGGGACGCTGAACACCTTGCAGGCGGCGAAGCATGTGCGATTCCTTGGACGCAAGCGCAGAGTGGGCAAACAGGTGGTGCAATAATACACGGCGCCCGCGCAGCCGCGCGGGCGGCACACCGCTGCCCCGTCCATGAATTTCCAGACCTATCTCGATATCTTCCGCAACCGCCGCATCGGCGCCATGCTGATGCTGGGCTTTGCCTCCGGCCTGCCGCTGGCGCTGACTTCGGGCACCTTGCAGGCGTGGATGACGGTCGAAGGGCTGGATATCAAGACCATCGGCTTTTTCTCGCTGGTGGGCCAGGCCTATATCTTCAAGTTCCTGTGGGCGCCGCTGATGGACCGCTACACGCCGCCGCTGATGGGGCGCCGGCGTGGCTGGCTGCTGGTGACGCAGGTCGGGCTGGTGCTGGGCATCGCCGGCATGGCGTTCTGCCCGCCGCAGCAGGCGCTGTGGATGCTGGCGGCGCTGGCCACGCTGGTGGCGTTCCTGTCGGCCTCGCAGGACATCGTCTTCGATGCCTACAGCACCGACGTGCTGCGCCCGGCCGAGCGCGGCGCCGGCGCGGCGGTCAAGGTGCTGGGCTACCGGCTGGCGATGCTGGTCTCGGGCGGCCTGGCGCTGTGGCTGGCCGACCGTGTGCTGGGCTGGCAGCAGACCTACCTGCTGATGGCGGCGCTGATGGGCGTGGGCATCCTGACGCTGCTGTGGGCACCCGAGCCCGACGTGCCCGCGCGCGCGCCGCGCTCGCTGGAAGAGGCGGTGGTGGGCCCGCTGCGCGACTTCTTCGCGCGCCGGGGGGCGTGGTGGCTGCTGCTGCTGATCGTGCTGTACAAGCTGGGCGACGCCTTTGCCGGCAGCCTGTCGACCACCTTCCTGATCCGCGGCGCGGGCTTCTCGGCGGGCGAGGTCGGCATCGTCAACAAGACCCTGGGGCTGGCCGCGACCATTCTCGGCGCGCTGTTCGGCGGCACGCTGATGGTGCGGCTGGGCCTGTACCGCTCGCTGATGCTGTTTGGCGTGCTGCAGGCCGTGTCGAACCTGGGCTACTGGATCCTGGCGGTGACGCCGCCGCACCTGTGGACCATGGGCGCCACCATCGCGGTCGAGAACCTGTGCGGCGGCATGGGCACGGCGGCCTTCGTCGCGCTGCTGATGACGCTGTGCAACCGCTCGTTCTCCGCCACGCAGTACGCGCTGCTGTCGGCACTGGCGTCGGTGGGCCGGGTCTACGTCGGGCCCACCTCGGGCTATATGGTCGAGGCCTGGGGCTGGGCCCCCTTCTATCTCGGGACCGTGGTGGTGGCGCTGCCCGGCGTGATGCTGCTCTGGGCGATGCGCCACACCGTGCACCGCTACGAGGCCCAGGCGCGCGAAGCGGTCGCCTGAGCCAGCCGGCCGGCTTACTCCTTGTAGTAGACGATCTGGTGCGAGCTGGCGATCAGCTCGCCCGCGGCGCTCCACAGCTGCGCGCGCTGGTCGAAGAAGCCCTGCCTGAACACCTGCGCCTGCGCGCTGGCCAGCACATGGCGGTCGCCCATTGCGGCCAGCGTGGCCGCGTCGGCATGGAAATACGTGGTCATCGACACCGTGCCGGCCGGCACGAAGCCCGCGCGCTTGAGGAAGATGCGCGGGTAGAAGCTGTCGGCCCACGCCGCCACCGCGGCAAAGTCCGGCGTGCGCGCCGGCGCATCGCGCAGCCAGAACTGGGTCAGGCTGTCCGGGTGCTCGGTGCCGGCTTCGGCGGTGGGCTTGGCGCCGCGCACCGGCCGCATGTCGTAGGACTTGAGCCAGCGCACTGGCGCGAATCCGCCCATGGCCGGCAGCGTGTCGGCGGCCGGCACGTCCGGCATCACGGCTTCGCCGCAGGCCCAGGTGTCGCGCCGCACCGCAAACATCGCGGTGGCGGTGGTGGCGACGGCATCGCCCTGGCGCAGTTCCAGGGTCCAGTGCTGGGTCGAGCGGTTGGTGCGAACCGGGCGCGCCTCGATCTCGAACGGGCCTTCGGCGATCGGGCCGGCAAAGTTGACGGTCAGCGAAACCGGTTCGCCGAGGCGCTGCGGATGGTTGATCGCCGCCTGCAGCAGCGTGGCGGCCGTGATGCCGCCGAACGGGCCGATCATGTTCCAGTACGCCGGCGTGGTGCGGCCCTGGAAGCGGTGTTCGCCGGCCGGCACCAGCGCCAGCGCGTCGTCGAAGGGATGGAGCGGGCTGGAGCCGGTGGCGTGCAGTTGGGGCGCAGTGGACATGGCGGAGGCAGGTTGTCTCGTTGGAATCGAACGATCGTTCGCTTTAGCTGCCTACACTAGCCGTAGTCAGCGTTCCGGTCAAGCCTGGTCGTCCGCCAGCCACCTCCGCATCACCCTTGCGCCCGCCGCCGCCGCGGCAGCGTCCAGCCGAGCTGGTTGGCCACCACGCCCAGCAGCACCAGCGCCATGCCGGCAACCTGCAGCGGGCCCAGCACCACGCCGAACACCAGCACGTCGATGACGATCGCCACCAGCGGGTAGATAAACGACAGCGTGGCGATCGACACCACCGACAGCCGCTGGAACGCGCCATACAGCAGCGTGTACATCACGCCGGTATGCACCAGCCCCAGCGCCAGCAGCGCGGCCCAGGTGCCGCCGCCATAGCTGCCCGCCGCCGGATGCGCCAGCGGCGCCAGCATCAGCACCCCCAGCACCATCTGCAGCCCCGCGATCTGGCCCGGCGGGATGGCCTGCAGCCGCCGCGTGGCCAGCGTGGTCACGGCGTACAGCAGCGCCGCCAGCAGCCCCAGGCCGATGCCGGCCAGCATCGACGCGCCGCCGGCGCCGTGCTCCAGCCCGGTGATCAGCATGACGCCGGCAAAGGCCAGCACCAGCCACGGCAGCCGCGCGAACGGGAACGGCTCGCGCTGCAGCACCGAGGTCAGCAGCAGCAGGAAGAACGGCTGGGTGTGGTAGACCACCGTGGCAATGGCGATGCCGCTGTACGCGTACGCCGAGAACAGCGCCAGCCAGTTGAGTACCAGCGTGACCCCGCCCAGCGCCAGCCAGCCGGCCTGCGCGCGGGTCATGCGCACCCAGCCACGCTGCAGGGTCAGCGCGCCCAGCAGCGCGGCGCCGCCGAACAGGCAGCGGAAGAACACCACATCGAGCGGCGGCTGGCCGCTGGTCACCACGAACCAGCCGATGGTGCCCGACAGCACCATGGCTGCGACCATGCGCCAGGCGCCGCCGGGCTGGGGTTGTTGCGAAGGCATGAGGAACTCCGGTCTGGCCAATGCCCGCATTGTTTCACTCGTCGCGCAAGTCAACAATGTCGCCACGACTCAATTAGTATTTGACTACAGGTCAAAGACAGGAGATTTCGCATGCTGGATGCGCCACTCAATGCGATGGCGGTGTTTGCGCGCGTGGTCGAATGCGGCAGCTTCTCGGCGGCGGCGCAAGACCTGGGCATGACGCCGTCGGCGGTCAGCCGCCATGTCTCGCGGCTGGAAGCCCGGCTCGGCGCGAGCCTGCTGCAGCGGACCACGCGCGCGTTCGCGCTGACCGAGCTGGGCCAGTCGGTCTACGCCGCCTGCGCGCGCATGAGCGCCGCCGCGCGCGAGGTCACCGCGCTCGCCGGCGAGCACGGCGGTGCGCCGCACGGGGTGCTGCGCGTGAGCGCGCCGGTGTCGTTCGGGCAGGCGTGGCTGGCGCCACGGCTGCCGCCGCTGCTGGCGAAATACCCGGGACTGGACCTGCAGCTGACGCTGGCCGACCGCATGGTCGACCTCGTCGAAGAGGGCCTGGACGTGGCCGTGCGCATCGCGCGCGAACTGGCCCCGGGCCTGGCGGCGCGGCCGCTGCGCGAGGTGCGCTACCGGCTGGTGGCCTCGCCCGGCTATCTGGCCCGCCATGGCGCGCCGGCCGCGCCCGCCGACCTGCCGGCGGCGCGCTGCCTGTACCTGGGCTACGGCAATTTCGGCGAGCGCTGGACCTTGCGCCACCACGCCGGCGGCGACAAGGTCGAGGTGCGCATCCCGCCGCGCCTGACGCTGAACAACAGCCTGGCGATCATGACCATGGTCGAACGCGATGCCGGCATCGGGCTGGTGCCGGATTTCTCGCTGGGCGATGCCCTCGAGCGCGGCCGCGTCGTCACCGTACTGGGCGACTGGGACATCCTCGAGCCCTACATCGGCACGGCCTACGCGGTGTACACGCCGACGCGGCATGTGCCGCCCAAGGTGCGGGCCTTTGTCGACCATCTGGCCAGCACCGCCGGCGACGCGCCGCGTTAAAGACCGCAGCCTAGCGTCCGGGCTGATCCAGTACCCGGCGCAGCAGCCACAGCATCGCGTCGCGCACGCGGCCGGCATCGGCGCCGGCCTCGATCTCCAGGGCGGCACGGTCGAACGCCGCCGACAGCAGCGGCGCCACGCCGGCCGCGTCCACGCCCGCCGCCGCCAGCCCCTCGCGCAGCGTGCGGGCGGCATTGGCCTCGTCGAGCGCCAGCATCTCGCGCAATCCCAGCACCGCCGGCCCTTCCACCAGCAGCAGGCGGGTGCGGCCAGGCACCGTCATCGCGTGCAGGTAAGCTTGCGCCCCGCTGAGCAAGGCCTCGGCAGGCGCCTGGCCGGCGGGCGTGGCGGCTTCGATCTCGGCGGCGACGGCCGCGGCTTCCCCGGCCAGCACGTGGCGGAACAGGTCGCGCTTGTCGGCGAAGTGGTGGTACAGCGCGCCGCGCGTGATGCCGGCGGCGGCGCAGACGTCGGGCGTCGACGTGTCGGCGTAGCCGCGGCTGACGAACAGGGCGCGCGCGGCATCGGTCAGCGCCTGGCGGGTGGCAACGGTGCGTTCACGGTTGGTTCGGGCCACGCTTTGGTTTCCTTGCAAACATGCAGCCTGTATCTTAATATGGATTCACATACAGGCTGCATGTATTAAGGAGGAGATATCGTGAAAGTCACCAGCTACTACCCGGTCATCATGACCGCCGACGTAGCCGCAACGGCAGCGTTCTACCAGCGTCATTTCGGCTTCACGCCCTTGTTCGCCAGCGACTGGTACGTGCACCTGCAGCTGGCCGACGATCCCTCGGTCAACCTCGCCGTGCTGGACGGCAGCCACGAGACCATTCCCGCGCCGGCCCGCGGCCAGCGCGCACAGGGACTGCTGCTGAATTTCGAGGTGGAAGACCCGGACGCCCTGCACGACCGCCTGCGCGCGGCTGGGCTGCCGATCCTGCAGCCGCTGCGCGACGAAGCCTTCGGCCAGCGGCATTTCATTACCGCCGATCCCAACGGCGTGCTGATCGACATCATCAAGCCGATCCCGCCGTCGGCGGAGTTTGCCGCGCAGTACCAGGACGGCGCGCGGCCGGAGTAGGCGGCGTATCGGTATCGGCTCAGGCCGCGCAGACCCGGTACACCGCCAGGCTGCCGCGCCAGTTGCCACCCCAGTTGACGGTCACGCCCTCGTGCATCACCACGCGATCGATCACGCGCAGGCCGACCTTGGGCGCCAGCGCCTCGAAGTCGCTGATGGTCAGCACGCGCACGTTGGGCGTGTTGTACCACTGGTAAGGCAGCGATTCCGACACCGGCATGCGGCCGCGGAACACCGACAGCCGGTGCGGCCAGTAGCCGAAGTTGGGGAACGAGACGATGCATTCGCGCCCCACCCGCAGCGTGTCGCGCAGCACCTGCGCGGTGTTGTGGATGGTCTGCAGCGTCTGCGACAGGATCACCGTGTCGAAGCTCTTGTCCTCGAACAGCGCCAGCCCGCCCTCCAGGTTCTGCTGGATGACATGCACGCCCTTCTGCGCGCAGGCCAGCACGCCTTCGTCGCGGATCTCGATGCCGTAGGCCTGCACGTCAAGCTCGTCCTGCAGCACGCGCAGCAGGCTGCCGTCGCCGCAGCCCAGGTCGAGCACGGTGGAACTGGGTTCGATCCAGCGCGCGATCGCGCGGAAGTCGGGGCGCAGCGCCAGGATGTTGGGATTGGCCAGGGCGTTCATGCGCCGATCTCCTGGGCGATGCGGTCGTAGTAGGCGCGCATCAGGTTGTGATAGCGCGGGTCGTCGAGCAGGAAGGCGTCGTGGCCGTGCGGCGCGTCGATCTCGGCGTACGAGACCGGGCGCTTGTTGTCCAGCAGCGCCTTGACCAGCTCGCGGCTGCGGCTGGGCGCGAAGCGCCAGTCGGTGCCGAAGCTGGCCACCAGGAAGCTGGCCTTGGTTTGCGCCATCGCACGCGTCAGGTCGCCGCCGTGGGCCAGCGCGGGATCGAAGTAGTCGAGCGCGCGCGTGATCAGCAGGTAGGTGTTGGCGTCGAAGTACTCGGCGAATTTGTCGCCCTGGTAGCGCAGGTAGCTTTCCACCTGGAACTCGACGTCGAACGAGAAGCGGATGTCGTCGCTCTTGAGTTCGCGGCCGAATTTCTCGGCCATGTCCTCGTCCGACAGGTAGGTGATATGGCCGATCATGCGCGCCACGCGCAGGCCGCGCTTGGGCTTGACGCCGTGCGCGTAGTAGTTGCCGCCGTGGAAGTCGGGGTCCGACAGGATGGCGCTGCGCGCCACTTCGTTGAAGGCGATGTTCTGCGCCGACAGCTTGGGCGTGGAGGCAATCACGATGCAATGGCGCAGCCGCTCCGGATACATCAGGCTCCACGCCACCGCCTGCATGCCGCCCAGGCTGCCGCCCATCACCGCGGCGAACTGCGCGATGCCGAATGCGTCGGCCACGCGCGCCTGCGCATTGACCCAGTCTTCCACCGTGACCACCGGGAACGCCGCGCCATACGGTGCGCCGGTGGCCGGGTTCAGGCTCATCGGTCCGGTCGAGCCGAAGCACGAGCCCAGGTTGTTGACGCCGATAACGAAGAAGCGGTTGGTATCGAGCGGCTTGCCGGGGCCGACCATGTTGTCCCACCAGCCCACGTCGCGCGGGTCTTCGGCATAGACGCCGGCAACGTGGTGCGAGGCGTTCAGTGCGTGGCACACCAGCACGGCGTTGGAGCGGGCCGCATTGAGCGTGCCGTAGGTCTCGACCATCAGGTCGTAGCCGGCGATGGACGAACCGTTGCGCAGCTTCAGCGGCTCGGCAAAGTGCATGCGCTGCGGCGCGACCACGCCGACCGAATCGGGCGGCAGGTCTAGCGCGGCGGGCGCGGCGGTCGGCAGGGCGACATCAGTCATGGAATCCGGCCCGTGGCGAACGGGCATAAAAAAACCCGACCGGCATTTGCGTATCAAGCGTCGCAGCCAAGTCGGGATTCGCTGGATTCCTTGCGGGATTCCGCGTGCCGGCGCCATCCACTGCCGTGGTGGCATGGGGCGCCGACCCAACCTCTTTAGCCGCATTTATAGTGGCAGGCCGCCGGACCCTTGTTCCGTGGCTGCCGCGCGCCCGCAAGCCAGTCATCAAATCGGCGCGACCGGGCAATTATAGAGCAATCGGCCCGGCAGGTTGCATTCAGCCCAGCAGCACGCGCAGATGCGCTTCGGCATGGTCAGATGGCGACTTGCGGAAGCCGCTCTTGGCATAGCGCTGCCACTGGCCCTGCACCGCCGCCATGACCAGCGCGGCGCGCGCGGGGATATCGGCATCCGCCGGGAACGCGGCCTGGGTCACCGCCACCTTCAGGCACTGGCGCAGCGACGCCTCGATGCGGTCCACCAGCTGGTTGATGCGCTCCTGCAGCCTTTCGTGCTCGCCCACCAGCGCCTCGCCGGTCAGCACGCGCGTCATGCCCGGGTTCTTTTCCGCGAACGACAGCAGCATGCGCACGATCGCGTGCGCCTGGCGCAGGCCGTGCTCTTCCTTGTCGGTGATCTGGTTGATCAGGCCGAACACGGTCTGCTCGATAAAGCCGATCAGCCCTTCGTACATCTGCGCCTTGCTGGCGAAATGCCGGTACAGCGCCGCCTCGGACACGCTCAGCCGCGCGGCCAGCGCCGCGGTGGTGATCTTCTCCCCGCGCGGGTGTTCCAGCATGGTGGCCAGCGTCTGCAGGATCTGCACGCGGCGCTCGCCGGGGCGCGGACGCTTGCGCGCCGGCGTGGCCGGCGGCTGGTCGGGGTCCGGCTCGCCGCCTGTAATGACCGCCTCTGGTTCGCGCCCGTTGCTTTGCGTCATGACCCGGTTCTCCGCATTCGTCGTTGGAGTTGATGCATCGATTGTACTTTTATGTCCACATAGGCCGGCCGGTTCGGCACGCGCGCACGCACGCGGGGCACCTCGCCGGGCTGCGCCTGCGGCGCCTGGGCCTCGGCGGCCACCAGCGTCACCGAGCGCTCCTGCACCTTGTGGCCGGCCTGGCGGCGGTCCTCGGCCTCCAGCGTCGAGCGCACCGCGGCGTCGCGCCGGCTGCCGTCGTCATGCGCGGCCGCGGCCGGCACCAGGTGCGGGCGCGAAGGTGCGACCGTGCGCAGGTAGCCGGTCACCCACGCGGTGCGGATGCCGGTGCCGGCGTAGCGCTTCAGGTGCGACACCGTATCTTCCACCAGCACCGCGCGATGCGGCGCGATGCGCGCCTGCGCCAGCAGCCGGCGCAGCATGCGGCGGTCCGGCTTGGGCCGCAGGTGGCCATGCACCCACATCTGCTCGATCGTCACCACGCGCTCGAAGCAATGCCGGATTCCGGCGATCTCCAGCACCGCGCGCGCATAGTCCTGCGGTGCGTTGGTGACCAGGATCTTGCGCCCGGGCAGGTGCTTCAGGTGCGCGGCCAGCCCGCGCCGCACCCGCACCATGTCGGCCAGCGCCGGGAATTCGTGCGCGGCGCGCAGGAAGTCCGCCGCGTCCACGCCGTGGTGGCGGATCATGCCGAGCAGCGTGGCGCCGTAGCGCTGCCAGTAGTCCACGCGCACGCGGCTGGCGGTGGCCTCGTCGCAGCCGAGCACGCGCGCGACGTAGGCGGTCATCAGCCGGTTGATCGCCGGGAAGATCGCGTGCGAGGCGTCATGCAGCGTGTTGTCGAGGTCGAACAGCCAGACCGTGTCGCCCGAGGTATTGCCCGCGGGACGGCGGCGCAGGCGTGCGCGGACACGGCGCGGTGAAGGAAGACTGGAAGGCACGCCGGACTCGGAGGATGGTGGGATATGCCGGGGCGAGCGGCCGTGGCCGGCGCCGCCCCGGGGCTCCGCTCAGTGCGAGCGGATCATGGTGCCGAAGGCCTGCTCGGTCAGGATTTCCAGCAGCAGCGAATGCTCGATGCGGCCGTCGATGATGTGCACTGAGTGCACGCCGCTCTTGGCCGCGTCCAGCGCCGACGAGATCTTCGGCAGCATGCCGCCCGAGATGGTGCCGTCGGCGAACAGTTCTTCGATCTCGCGCGCGGACAGGTCGGTCAGCAGGTTGCCCTTCTTGTCCATCACGCCCGGGATGTTGGTCATCATCACCAGCTTCTCGGCCTTCAGGATCTCGGCCATCTTGCCGGCGACCACGTCGGCGTTGATGTTGTAGGCCTGGCCGTCGTCGGAGAAGCCGATCGGCGAGATCACCGGGATGAAGGCGTCGTCCTGCAGCGCCTTGACCACCGCCGGGTTGATCGCCTCGATGTCGCCGACGTAGCCGATATCGATGAACGCGCCCGGGTTCTCGCGGTCGGGCATCTGCAGGCGCTTGGCGCGGATCAGGCCGCCGTCCTTGCCGGTCAGGCCGACGGCCTGGCCGCCGTACTGGTTGATCAGCATCACGATGTCCTGCTGGACTTCACCGCCCAGCACCCACTCGACCACTTCCATGGTCTCTTCGTCGGTGACGCGCATGCCCTGCACGAAGGTGCCGACCTTGCCGACCTTTTTCAGCGCCTCGTCGATCTGCGGGCCGCCGCCGTGCACCACCACCGGGTTCATGCCAACCAGCTTGAGCAGGATCACGTCGCGCGCGAAGCCGTGCTTGAGCTTTTCTTCGGTCATGGCATTGCCGCCGTACTTGACCACGATGGTCTTGCCGTGGAACTTGCGGATATACGGCAGGGCCTCGGCGAGAATCTCGGCTTTCAGCGCGGGAGCAATGGCGGCCACCGTGGTTGCGGCAGGCCCGGGGTTGTCGGCGTTCATGGGGGACATCCGTGAGAATCAACAGGTATGATGGCTAAGCCGCGTCCCCGGGGGGAAGCCCGACGGAGCGCCCCACGGGGATCGCCCGAAAGTGCGCCATCCGGCCACGGCAGGCGCCGATTTTACAAGAAACCGCGCGGGGCGCGAGCGCGCCGGCCCAAGCCGGCGCGGTGAACCGGCCGCAAGCGGCCTGCGGGGCACCAACGCGTTCCGTCCATGCAACAGGCGCACCGCCTTCGCGCCTGCGCTCTCAGCCGTTTGGCCGGCGTGGCGGCGCAGTGTTCCCCGCAGTCCGTGTTCCCTGCAGTGTTACCCATCGCATCGATCATGTCCGCAGCCCTCTGCCGCTCGCCTGACCGAAACCGCACCGTCCCGCGGAGGCGGCCATGAGCAACGCCGCCACGGTGCTGACCGGCCAGCTGCGCCCGGTCGAACATTGCAGCCGCTGCGGCGCCGGCTTTGTCTGCGGCTACGCGGCCGGGCTGCCCGAATGCTGGTGCGCCAGCCAGCCGCTGCTGCCGGCGCGACGGATCGTGCCGGGCCAGCACTGCCTGTGCCCGGCCTGCCTGGCGGCCCGGCAGGATGGTCAGGCGCCGGATTCCACCCCGGGCTCCGTACCCGATCCGGCGGCCGGCTGACGCGCCGGCGCCGAGGCCGCGCCGCCGTCCCACTGCATCGCCAGCATCCCGGCCACGATCAGCGCGGCGCCGGCCAGCCGCGCCGGCGTGAGCGCGCGCACCGCAAACCCGGCCAGGCCGAACTGGTCCACCAGCAGCGCGGCCAGCACCTGCCCGGCCACCACCGCGGCAATAAAGCCGGCGGCGCCCAGCCGCGGCGCCATGATCAGCGCGGCGGAGATATAGAACACCCCCAGCACGCCGCCGCTCCAGAGCCAGGCCGGCGCCTGGGCCAGCGCCGCCGGCGACGGCAGCGGCACCCGCATCAGCCACAGCACCGGCAGCAGCGCCACCAGGCTGACCAGCAGCGACACCAGCGTGGCCGACAGCGGATGCCCGAGCATGCGCCCGAGCGTGGCGTTGGCGCCGGCCTGGAACGGGATCGCGGCGCCGGCCAGCACCGCGGTGCCCAGCGGCAGCCACAGCGATGCCGGGATCGAAAACGACAACGGGGTGCCTGACATGGCGCGCTCCATAGGGCAAGATGCGATGCCAGCAGTTTGAAATATCGCTTTGCGAATTTCCAATTCTGCTTTCGTACGTTTAATATTCGCCGAATGAATAGCCTACGCGGAATCGACCTCAACCTGCTGGTGGTGCTGGAAGCGCTGCTGGCGGAGCGCCATATCTCCCGCGCCGCGCTGCGGCTGCACCTGAGCCAGCCGGCGGTCAGCCATGCGCTCGGGCGGCTGCGGCAGCTGCTCGATGATCCCATCCTGGTGCGCGGCAAGGGCGGGCTGGTGCTGAGCGCGCGCGCGCACGAGCTGTCCGGCCCGCTGGCCGAGGCGCTGGCGCAGGTGCGCATCCTGCTGGGCCCCAGCGGCTTCCAGCCCGCCACCGCGCGGCGCAGCTTCCGCCTGGCGATGTCCGACTACGGCGCGCTGGTGGTGCTGCCGCGGCTGCTGCGCGCGGTGCGCAAGGCCGCGCCCAATATCGACCTGGTGGTGTCGCAGGCCAGCCGCGAAGGCATGACCGCGCAAGTGGCCGACGGCGAGATCGACATGGCGCTGGGCGTATTCAGCCACCAGCCCGAAGGCGTGCAGTCCGCCGAGCTGTTCCGCGAGACCTATGCCTGCGCGGTCGATGCCGCCACCGTGCGCGATACCGGCCGGCTCGACCAGGTGGCGTATCTGGCCCGCTCGCACGTGCTGGTCGCCACCCACAGCGAACGCATGGATGCCATCGACGCGGCCGTGGCCAGGCTGGGCGGGCGGCGCAAGATCGCCTGCGTGGTGCCGCACTGGAGCGTGGCGCCGGCGCTGATCGCCGGGACCAACCTGGTGCTGACCACCGCGCGGCGCAGCCTGGCCGCGCTCGAAGACGACCCGCGCTACGCCGTGTTCGCGCCGCCATTCGCGCTGGACGACTTCACCTTCAGCATGATCTGGCACCAGCGCACCGACGCCGATCCCGCCCACGCCTGGCTGCGCGAGCGCGTGCTGGCGGCGGCGGCAAGCCAGGAGGCGGACGAGCCGATCAGCCTGCGCGGCTGAGACCCCGGGGCCGGCTGCCCCGGCCGCCCAGTGCGTCAGTGCTTATGGTCGCCGTGGCCGGCGTGCCCGCCGCTGGCGGCAGCCGGCACCATGCTGCGCACTTCGGCGGTGACCTTTTGCTCGACCACCTTGCCGCCCTGCTCGATCTTCAGCGTGATGGGCACGGTGTCGCCGGGCTTGAGCTGTCCCTTCAGGTCCATCAGCATCACGTGGTAGCCGCCCGGCTTCAGTTCGACGTTCTGCATTTTCGGCAGGTCCAGCGACTTGAGCTGGCGCATGCGCATCACGTTGCCTTCCATCTTCATCTCGTGCAGCTCGGCCACCGCCAGCGGCGACGAGACCCCGACCAGCTTCGCGTTCTCGTGCGCGTGCAGCACCATGAAGGCGCCGGAAGCGGTCTGGGTCGGCACCGTGCCGCGCACCCAGGCGTTGCTGACATCGACCTGGGCCAGCGCGGCGCCCGATGCCAGCGCGGCGGCGAGGGCGAAGGGTGCGGCCAGCGTGGCCGGGCGGAATTTGGCTTGCATCAAAGGCTCTCCTGAAAGCAGACATTAGACCATGGCGAGGACCGCCCTGCTGCGCCCGGCGGGGCCGCCAGGCGCGGGCGCCCGGCCACGCAACCAGCCAGTCTGGCAGCCAGCGTGGCGGCACGCCAATGCGGCAAGGTGTCGCACGCGCCGGCGCCGCGCGGCGGCATTGATACACTCGCGCCATGCGCCCCGCCCCAGCCGTGTCCCGCCTGCCCGACTTCCCGTTCCTGTCGCCCCTGCCGGCCGGCAGCTCGGCGCGCCACGGCCAGGTGACGCTGCGGCGGCTGTTCTGGCTGCGCTGGGCGCTGCTGGGCGGACAGGCGCTGACCGTGCTGGTGTGCGAGCCGATTGCCGGCATCCGCCTGCCGTACGGGCCGCTGCTGGTGGTACTGGGGCTGCAGGCGCTGTTCAACCTGCTCACCGGCCTGCGGCTGCGCCAGCACACGCGGCGCAACAGCGCGCCCGGCGAGGCCGAGCTGATGGGCCAGCTGCTGGTGGACCTGACCGCGCTGTCGGCCATCCTGTTCTACACCGGCGGCGCGACCAACCCGTTCGTCTCGTTCTACCTGCCGGGGCTGGCCATCGCCGCGGCCATCCTGCCGTGGCGCCAGGTGATTGTCCTGGCGCTGTATGCGCTGGCCTGCTACACGGTGCTGCTGATCGAATACGTGCCGCTGGACCTGCACGACCCGGACAACGCGGTGAACTACCACCTGGCCGGCATGTGGCTGAACTTTGTCGCCAGCGCGGTGATGATCGCGCTGTTCGTCGCGCGCCTGTCGGGCGTGCTGCGCCAGCGCGAGGCGCAGCTGAACCTGGCGCGCGAGCAGCTGCTGCGCGAAGCGCGCGTCGAAGACCTGAACGGCCAGGCCGCCGCGGTCGCGCATGAAATCGGCACGCCGCTGGCCACGCTGGCGGTGATTGCCGGCGAGCTGCGCGCCGATGCCTGCGACCCGAACCGCGGCGCCGCCGCCATCAGCGGCTACCTGCCCGACCTGCAGACCATGGAGCAGCAGCTGGCGCTGTGCCGCTCGACCCTGGCGCGGCTGCGCGAAGACCCGGCCACGCTGGCGCCGCAGCGCATCGACGGCTGGCTGCCGGCCTTTGCCGAGCGCTGGCAGCTGCGCCATCCCAACGCCAGCCTGCAGGCCGTGGCCACGCCCGGCGCCGGCGCGCAGGCAGTGGAAACCGCGCGCGTCGGCCAGATCCTGACCATCCTGCTGGACAACGCCGCGCGCAGCCAGCAGGCCGCCGGACGCGGCGCGCAGCCGCTGCAGTTGCAGATCGCCATGGCCCCGGGCAATACCGCGCCGTGGCTGTCGTTCCGCGTCGCCGACCATGGCGACGGCATTCCCGAAGCGCTGCGCGGCCAGCTGGGCGAGACCCCGGTGGCCAGCCAGCACGGCGGCCAGGGCATCGGCCTGTACCTGGCGCAAAGCGCCGCCCGGCAAATGGGCGGCGAACTGGCCTGGCATGACCGTCCGGGCGGCGGCACCGTCGCCGAACTGCGGCTGCCGGCGCTCTCCACGCTGTTCGCACCGGCGGCCGCCGCCGTACCTTCCCAACCATGACCGAACCCCTCACCCCGGTACCCGAAGCCACCGCACCGGCCGGCACGCCCTTCCTGGTGATCGACGACGACGAAGTCTTTGCCGGCACGCTGGCACGCGCGCTGACGCGCCGCGGCTATGCCGTGGCGGTGGCGCACGACGGCCGCACCGCGCTGGCGCTGGCCGCGCGCACCGACTTTGCCTACGTCACGCTGGACCTGCACCTGGAGCCGCCGCCCGAAGCCGGCAGCACCGCGCCCGCCGAGTCCGGGCTGCAGCTGGTGGCGCCGCTGCGCCAGGCGCTGCCCGACGCGCGCATCCTGATCCTGACCGGCTACGCCAGCATTGCCACCGCGGTGGCGGCGGTCAAGCAAGGCGCCGATGAATACCTGGCCAAGCCGGCCAATGTCGATTCGATCCTGACCGCGCTGATGGCGGGGGTATCGGAAGACGCGGCGCAGGCCGCGCTGGAAGAGCCGGTGCCGCTGTCGGTGGCGCGGCTGGAATGGGAGCATATCCAGCGCGTGCTGGCCGAGCATGGCGGCAATATCTCCGCCACCGCGCGCGCGCTGAACATGCACCGGCGCACCCTGCAGCGCAAGCTGGGCAAGCGGCCGGTATCACGCTGAAGGAGCCCACCATGCAAAAGGCCGCGCAAGTGCGCGGCCTTTTGCATGGCATGGCGCCGCCTTACAGGCGCAACTGGACGTAGTCCCAGTCCAGGCCCTCGGCGCCCTCCGCCGGCGCGCCGCTGTCGGCAATGCGCATGGCGTCGCCGGCATGGCGGTCCGCCAGCGTGAACAGCGCGCCCGAATCCAGCGCCAGCGTCGCCGCCGCGGCGGCGGCCGCGCCGATGGTGCCCGATTGCGCGGCTTCGGCAGCGGGGATGGCCGGACGGATGCAAAGAAAGGCCGTGGCCGCTGCCAGCGCGGCCAGCAGGCCGCCGGTGGCGAGCACCACCCGGCGGGTCTTGTAATGGACCATGTGATTTCTCCTGCCAGTGGGTTGAGGGGGATGCGGTGGCTCCCGCACCGGTCAATCGACCGTCAAGGTGCGCAAGGGTCGCATCGCCGGGCAACGCCGGCCAGCGGGCTTACCAATGCTTACGAGCCTTACCGGGAAGTGGCAGCTGGAAACGCACGGACATGAAAAAAGGCGCACCGTGGTGCGCCTTCCGATTGCCGCTCGCGGGCCTTACAGCACGTAGCGCGACAGGTCCTCGTTGCCGGCCAGGTCGCCCAGGCGCTCTTCCACGTAGGCGGCATCGATCGTCACGGTCTCGCCGGACGACTTGCTGGCGTGGAACGACAGGTCTTCCAGCAGCCGCTCCATCACCGTGTAGAGCCGGCGCGCGCCGATGTTCTCGACCTTCTCGTTGACCGAGAACGCAATCTCGGCGAGCCGGCGGATGCCGTCCGGCGCGAACACCAGGTTGACCTCTTCCGTATTCAGCAGCGCCTGGTACTGCTTGGTCAGGCTGGCATCGGTCTGCGTCAGGATGGCCTCGAAGTCCTGCACCGACAGCGACTCCAGCTCCACGCGGATCGGGAAGCGGCCCTGCAGCTCGGGGATCAGGTCGCTCGGCTTGGACAGGTGGAACGCGCCCGAGGCGATGAACAGGATGTGGTCGGTCTTGATCATGCCGTACTTGGTGTTCACCGTGGTGCCTTCGACCAGCGGCAGCAGGTCGCGCTGCACGCCCTGGCGCGACACCTCGCCGCCGCCGATATCGCTGCGGCTGGCGATCTTGTCGATCTCGTCCAGGAACACGATGCCGTTCTGCTCGACGTTGGCGATGGCCTTGTGCTTCAGTTCCTCGTCGTTGACCAGCTTGGCTGCCTCTTCGTCGATCAGCAGCTTGAAGGCTTCCTTCACCTTCATCTTGCGGCGCGCCTTCTTGCCCTGGCCCAGTCCGGCGAACATGGTGCGGATCTGCTCGGTCATGTCTTCCATGCCCGGCGGCCCCATGATGTCCATGCTCGGCATGCCGGCGGAGACCTCGAGCTCGATGTCCTTGTCGTCGAGCGAGCCTTCGCGCAGCTTCTTGCGGAACACCTGGCGCGTGTTGGAATCCTTTTCTTCCGGCTGCGAGAAGCCGATGTCGCGCGGCGGCGGCAGCAGCACGTCGAGCAGCCGGTCCTCGGCAGCGTCCTCGGCCTTGGTGCGCACCTTCTTCATCTCGGATTCGCGCGTCTGCTTGATCGCCATTTCGGCGAGGTCGCGCACGATGGTGTCGACGTCGCGGCCGACGTAGCCCACCTCGGTGAACTTGGTGGCCTCGATCTTGATGAAGGGCGCGTCGGCCAGCTTGGCCAGGCGCCGCGCGATCTCGGTCTTGCCGACGCCGGTCGGCCCGATCATCAGGATGTTCTTGGGGGTGATTTCCTGGCGCAGGGGGTCGGCCACCTGCTGGCGGCGCCAGCGGTTGCGCAGCGCCACCGCCACGGCCTTCTTGGCCTTGTTCTGGCCGATGATGTGCTTGTCGAGTTCGGAAACGATTTCCGACGGGGTCATGGTGTGCGACATGGTATCCGTTCAGTGGGGGCGCGCCGGCCTGCGCGGAGGCCGGCCAGCGGCTTATTCCAGCGTCTCGATGACGAAATTGGTGTTGGTGTAGATGCAGAGCTCGCCGGCGATGGTCAGCGCCTTCTCGACCACGTCCTTCGGCGCCATCTCGGTGTTCTCGACCAGCGCCTTGGCGGCAGACTGCGCATACGCGCCGCCCGAGCCGATCGCGGCGATGCCGTTCTCCGGGTCCAGCACGTCGCCGTTGCCGGTGATGACCAGCGTGGTGTCGCGGTCGGCGGTGATCAGCATGGCCTCGAGCCGGCGCAGCGCGCGGTCCGAGCGCCAGTCCTTGGCCAGGTCGACCGCGGCGCGCGTCAGGTTGCCCTGGTATTTCTCCAGCTTGGCCTCGAAGCGGTCCAGCAGCGAGAAGGCGTCGGCGGTGCTGCCGGCAAACCCGACCAGGACCTTGCCGTTGTAGATGCGACGCACCTTGCGCGCGGTGCCCTTCATCACGATATTGCCGAGCGTGACCTGGCCATCACCGCCCAGCGCGACCTGATTGCCGCGGCGGACGCTGACGATGGTAGTGCCGTGATACTGTTCCATGGTGGCTTCCGTGAATATGTCAGGACCGTAGTTGGCGACGCCCCCGCGCGGTTTCAAGGCCTCTGGCGCACCTCGCCGGCGCGGCGAGCAGTCTGACCAATATAGGACGCCCGCCGCCGCCGGTCGCATCGATCCGGAAACAAAAAAGGGCCATGCGCAACGCATGGCCCTTCGGTACAGCGCTCCGGCCAGCAGGCCGGCGCGCCGCATCAATCACTCCACCGGTTCAGTCCGCTCGATCAGTCCGCCCGATCAGTCCGCATACACGCCGGCCTTCTTGATCACCGGGGTCCACTTGTTGATTTCGGCGCCCAGGAAGGTGCGCAGCGATTCCGGTGTGGCGCGCTGCGCCGGCACCGCCTCGGCGCCCAGTTCAGCCATCTTGGCGCGGAAGGCCGGGTCGGCCACCGACTTCTGCAGCGCCGCCGACAGCTTGTCGATCACCGGCTTGGGCGTGCCCTTGGGCGCGTACATGGCGTGCCAGATCTTCACTTCGACGCCCGGCAGGCCCTGCTCGGCGGCGGTCGGGATGTCCTTGAAGGCTTCGACGCGGCGCGACTGCATGGCCGCGTACGGCTTGAGCGCGCCCGCCTTGAGCTGGCCGGCGATATTGGTGGTCTGGTCGCACATCAGGTTGACCTGGCCGCCCAGAATGTCGGTCAGCGCCGGCGCGGTGCCCTTGTACGGCACCGTGGTCAGCTCGGTCTGGATCGCGCTCTGGAACAGCAGGCCGCACAGGTGCGAGGCCGAGCCGATGCCGGCATTGGCCAGCGACAGCTTGCTGGCGTTGGCCTTGATGTACGGCAGCAGGTCCTTGAAGGTGTTGGGCGGCAGCGACTTGTTGCCCACCAGCACCATCGGCACGTCGGCGATCTCGCCGACCATCTCAAAATCCTTCAGCGGATCGAAGCCCAGGTTGCGGTACAGCGCCGGTGCCGTCGACATGCCGATATGGTGGATCAGCACGGTGTGGCCGTCGTTCTTGGCCTGGGCCACCTTCTTGGCGCCGATGGTGCCGCCGGCACCGCCGAGGTTCTCGATCACGATGGTCGCGCCCAGGTGCTTGGACATGATCATGGTCAGCTCGCGCGAGACCTTGTCGGTCGGGCCGCCCGCGGCAAACGGCACCACCGCCGTCACCGGCTTGCTGCCCGGAAATTCCTGGGCGTACGCGCCCGTCGCCACACCCATCGCGCTGACTGCCATAGCGGCCGCGACCATCTTTGCCACGCGTTTCATGCTCTCTTCTCCTGGTTCCCTTGATACCCGTCTGCAATGCGTTGCCGCCGGCCCGGCCCCCGCGTAGACGGGGGCCGGGCCGGCGCGGTCTCGCTGGCCGCGCTTGGACCATGCCGGCTGGCACCGCTGCCCCGCCGTAAACGGCAAGGGCGGGGCTTGATGTTAGCAACGGCAGACAATAGGCAGGTATAGGGGCTAACCCGCCTGCAATCCGCGGCATATCGCGGGGAACAAGGAAGATAAGGCAGCGATCGCCCGTAAAGGCTGCGTTGGCGACACCCGGCGCCGGCTAGCGGAAGAAACCGAGCATTTCCTCCAGCAGCGGGTCCGGGGCTTCCTCGGGGATGTAGTGGCCGCAGGGCAGCGCGCGGCCGCTCACGTCGGCGGCCACTTCCTGCCACAGCGCCAGCGGCTCGAAGCAGCGCGCCACCACGCCGTGCTCGCCCCACAGCACGCGCAGCGGCAGCGCCAGGCGGCGCCCGGCGTCGCGGTCGGCGCGGTCGTGTTCGAGGTCGATGGTGGCGGCGGCGCGGTAGTCCTCGCACATGGCGTGCACGCGGGCCGGGTCGCGCATCGCCGCGGTGTAGGCCGCCATTGCGTCGGGCGCGAACGCCGCCAGGCCGGCGTGGCGCAGGCCCATCAGCTTCTGGATGTAGAAATCCGGCTCGGCGTTGATCAGGGTCTCGGGGAATGGTGCCGGCTGGATCAGGAAGAACCAGTGCCAGTAGGCGGCGGCGAAAGCCATGCTGGTGCGCTCGTACATGGCCAGCGTGGGCGCGATATCGAGCAGCATGGCGCGGCTGACCGCTTCGGGATGGTCCAGGCAGAGCCGGTGCGCGACGCGCGCGCCGCGGTCATGGCCGCACAGCGCAAAGCGCCTGTAACCGAGGGCCGCCATCAGCGCCACCTGGTCCTGCGCCATGGTGCGCTTGCTGTAGCGCTCGTGGCCGGCATTGCCCGGCGGCGCCGCACTGCTGCCGTAGCCGCGCAGGTCGGTGGCGATCACGGTGAAGTGGTCGGCCAGCGCGGGCGCCACCCGGTGCCAGATCAGGTGGCTTTGCGGGTGGCCGTGCAACAGCAGCAGCGGCGGCCCCGAGCCGCCCCGTACCCCGGCGATCTCGACCTCGCCCACCTGCTGCCGGAACGGTTCGAAATTGGGGAACAGCAGCGCGCTCGCGTCATTCAGCATCGGGGGTCTCCGCGGTGGGTGGTCTTGTGCCGATCATAGGCGCAATCTGACGCCCCGGCTGACGCAACTGAATTGCATCAACCGGAGGCCTATGGTTAAATCCGGCCATGACCCGTCCCAGTCCGGACCGGCCGGCCCTGGCGCCGGAACCGGCAATCCCGACCGCCGCGGCCCTCGAGGCCGCCCATGAACGCCTGCGCCGGCTCGGTGCGCGCGTGACCCAGCCGCGGCTGTGCATCCTGGCCTGCCTGATCGGCAGCGATGAAGCGCTGACCCACCAGGCCGTGATCGACCGGCTGCCCGAGGCCGGCGAAACCATCGACCGCGTCACCGTCTACCGCGTGCTGGACTGGCTGGTGGAGCAGGGCGTGGCGCAGAAGCGCGCCGGCAACGACCGCGTGTTCCGCTTCAGCCTGGTCGAGCACGAGGCCGCGCGCGCGCAGGAGCATCGCCAGCACAGCCATTTCCACTGCACCCGCAGCGACCGCACCTTCTGCCTGGACGACGCCGGCGCGCCGGCGCAGCCTGCCGCGCCGCGCGTGCCCAGCGGCTTTGCCATCGAACATGTCGAACTGACCGTGAACGGCGTCTGCGCCGAATGCGGCAAGCGTACGCCCGCCGCCCACTGACCGGCGCGCCCATTTCCCGGAGAACAAGCAATGTCCAAACTGACCCCGGTCACGATCCTGACTGGCTTCCTCGGCAGCGGCAAGACCACGCTGCTCAAGCGCATCCTGAACGAGCAGCACGGCATGAAGATCGCCGTGATCGAAAACGAGTTCGGCGAAGAGAACATCGACAACGAGATCCTGGTGCAGGACGGCCGCGAGCAGATCGTGCAGATGAGCAACGGCTGCATCTGCTGCACCATCCGCGGCGACCTGGTGCAGGCGCTGTCGACGCTGCTGACGCGCCGCGACGCCGGCGAGATCGCCTTCGACCGCGTGGTGATCGAGACCACCGGCGTGGCCAACCCTGGCCCGGTGGCGCAGACCTTCTTCATGGACGAGGAAATCGCCTCGCGCTACCTGCTCGACGCGGTGATCACGCTGGTCGACGCCAAGCACGCGCACCTGCAACTGGACAAGCAGGAAGAGGCGCAGCGCCAGGTCGGCTTTGCCGACGCGCTCTTCATCACCAAGTCAGACCTGGTGAGCGAGTCCGACGTGGCCGAGCTGCGCCACCGCCTGCTGCACATGAACCCGCGCGCGCCGATCCGCCTGGTCAATTTCGGCGAGGCGCCGATCGACACCATCTTCGACCTGCGCGGCTTCAACCTGAACGCCAAGCTCGAGATCGACCCCGAGTTCCTGCGCGCCGAGGACCATGACCACGATCATGACCATGAACACGGCCATGAGCACGGCGAGCATTGCGGCGACGACTGCGGTCACGATCATGATCATGAACACGGCCATGGCCATGCGCACGACCACCATCATCACCACCACCACACCGACCGCATCGCGTCGTTCGTGTTCCGCAGCGACAAGCCGTTCCACTACGGCAAGCTGGAAGAATTCCTGTCCGGAATCCTGGCGGTCTACGGGGAAAAACTGTTGCGCTACAAGGGCGTACTATATATGGAGGGGGTGGACCGCAAGGTGGTGTTCCAGGGCGTTCACCAGCTGATGGGCAGCGACATCGGTGCCAAGTGGGAAGACGAAACCCCGGGCACGCGCATGGTGTTCATCGGCGTGGACCTGCCCCGCGACGCCATCCTCAAGGGCCTGGCGAACTGCCTGGCCTGAGTGCGCCCGCCGTCCCATGGACGGCCCCCCACCCGACACCGCCTCGCGGCTGCCCCCCGTTCGGGGTACCGGGGAAATACCGAAGCGCCAGCCGGTTTTCCCCATATCTCCGAAAAATTTGTTCAAGTACAATAGGCCGGATTTGATACCGGTGGCGCACCTTTTTCCCGCCCCCGGTATCCGGTCCACCGCTTGCCGGTGGACTTGCAGGGCGGCGGTTGTCGTCAGCATGAGGCAGGCCGCCAGCAGGTGCGGTCGCAGTGCTTCGTGCGGAGGCCGCCTGTTCCGCCTGGGGTACCCCGACGCGCGCCGTCACTGACTGACGCGAGAGAGAGGTGTCCCCATGACAGCCGCAACGAAGACCAAAGAAAGCCGCAGCAAGACTGGTAGTGCCGCGGCAGAGACGCTCAAGGCGCAGCCTGTGAAGGCCGCGCCCGCTCCCCGCGGCAGTACGGCGAACGCCGAAGCGGGCGCAAGGAAGGGAGGCCCGCGAAGCAGCAAGACTGCAGCCAGCCAGAGTGAAACAACCGTGGCGCGCAAGCGCGCGGACAGCGCACCCGCGCGGACTGAGACGCCGCCGGCCGCATCAACAAGAGAATCAGCAGCAACCATGAGCAGCAACAAACTTCTGACTGAAGCTGAAATCCTGAAGATGAGCGACAAGGATTACATGAACGAAGCGCAGCTCGCCTTCTTCAAGCACCGCCTTGAGCAGCTGCGCGACGAAATCCTGAAGAACGCTGACCAGACCACGGAACACCTGCGCGAAACCGTGATCGTGCCGGACCCGGCCGACCGCGCCACCATCGAGGAAGAGCATGCGCTGGAGCTGCGCACGCGCGACCGCGAGCGCAAGCTGCTGAAGAAGGTCGAGCAGTCGCTGCAGCGCATCGAATCCGGCGACTACGGCTGGTGCGAGGAAACCGGCGAGCCGATCGGCGTGCCGCGCCTGCTGGCGCGCCCCACCGCCACGCTGTCGCTGGAAGCACAGCAACGCCGCGAACTGCGCCAGAAGCTGTTCGGCGACTGAAGCGCCGCGCGCCGTCCAGCGGCGCAGCCTGCGACATGACGGCCCGGGAATCCCGGGCCGTTTGCTTTTTTCCTTTCTTGCCGGCCGCATGCGCATGGCGGGCCGCTTCGGCTTTGTCGTGCCACGGCCACGGCCTAAGATTGAGAATCATCCGGCTGTTGCCGCCCCGGCCTTTCTGGTAAATTCGCAACCTTGTTGCAACAGCGCCCCGCGGCCTTGGCGCGCTGCGTTGCCTGTCTCCAATTTCCCTGCTGCTGCCATGGCTGATCGCCTGCCCGTCACCGTGCTGTCCGGTTTTCCCGGCGTCGGCAAGACCACGCTGCTGAACCACCTGCTCGCGCATGGCGCCGGCGGGCGGGTCGGCGTGCTGGTCTGCGGCGCGCAAGGCGGGCAAGCGCTGGCGCCGCTGCCGCCCGGCTGCGAAGCCACGGTGCTGCCGTCCGGGGAATCCCTGCTCGCCGAAGCCGCCCGGCTGGCCGCCACCGGACGCTTCGACGCGCTGCTGGTGGAAGCCGACGGCCTGGACGAGCCGCTCGCCATCGCCGAAGGCTTCCTGTTCGAGGCCGAGCATGGCGCGGGACCGGATGCGGCCTTGCAGCCCGACACCCTGGTAACCGTGGTCGATGCCGCCACCGTGCTGCGCGACCTCAACGAAGCCGAATTCCTGGCCGATCGAGGCCTGGCGGCGGGCCAGGACGACGACCGCACCGTGGCCGAGGTGCTGGTCGCGCAGATCGAAGGCTGCGACGTGATCGTGCTGAACAAGGCCGATCTCGTCGCCGCGGCCGAGCTGGCGCGGCTGCGCGCGGTACTGCAGGCGCTGAACCCGCGCGCCGACATCGTCGAAGCCAGCTTCGGCAAGGCGCCTCCCGAACGCGTGCAGGGCACCGGCCGTTTCGACTTCGAAGCCGCCGCGGATGGCCCTGGCTGGCTCGCCGCGCTGCGTGGCGAGGCGCCCGCGGCGGACGCCGCCAGCGGCGTCTCCACGCTGGTCTACCGCCGCCGCCGCCCGTTCCACCCGCAACGCTTTGCCGACCTGATCCATACCGAATGGCTGCGCGAGCATGGCAGCGTGCTGCGCTCCAAGGGCCTGTTCTGGCTGGCGAGCCGCATGGACACCGCCGGCGACTGGAACCAGTCCGGCGGCGTCTGCCGCCATGGCGGCGCGGGCGCCTGGTGGGCCGCGCTGGACCCGGCGGAATGGCCGGCCGACGCCGCCGGTCGCGCCGAGGTGGAAGCCGACATGCAGGACGGCGGCGTTCCGGTGCCGTTCGGCGACCGCCGCCAGGAACTGGTGCTGACTGGCCTGGACCTTGACCATGCCGCACTGCAGGCCCGGCTCGACGCCTGCCTGCTGAGCGATGCCGAGATGGCCGCCGGGGCGCAGGCCTGGGCGGCCTATCCGGACCCGTTCCCGGGCTGGGTCGAGGACTTCGACGACGACCATGACCACGGTCACGATCACGCCCATGGCCACGAACATGGCGATGACTGCGGCTGCGGCGATCACGACCACCACGGCCACCACGGCGGCCAGCCCCATGCGCACTGACTGGTTCGCCCGCCTGCGCGCGCTCCGCCCGGGCCTCTGGTCCGCGCTGGGGCTGGCGCTGTGCCTGCTGCTGGCGCAGCATGCCGGGCTGACCCACCGCATCGTGCACGGCGGCCTGCTCGCGCCGCCCGGCACGCTGGCGGCCGCCAACGCTACGGCAGCGGACGGAAGCGACAGCGACCCGCACCCGCTGTCGCAGGCCTTCAGCGGGCACTCGTGCGTGCTGTTCGACGGCGCCACCGTCGCCGACACCCATTGCGGCAAGCTGCCGCCGCTGCGGCTTGCCTTCGGCAAGCCGGTCAAGCCGGCCAGCCTCGCCTGGCGCTGGCCCGACCTGCCCCGCGCCCACCCCTTCCAATCGCGCGCCCCCCCGGCGCCGGCCATCGCCCTCGCCTGATCCGGGACGCGGCCCGCGCCGCGCACCCGCCGTCTTACGCATTCCGAGCTGAACCCGCGCCCTTCCGGCCCCGGCCGCCACGCCTGTCGCAGGCGTGCCGCGCCTGGCCGGACGCCGCCGCGCCAGCCGGGCCGATCGCTACTGCATTGCTCCGCGCGCCATGTCGAAGAACCGTTACACCGCCCGTCGTTACACCAAGCCCGCTTCCCCACGCCTGACGCCCCGGCTGACCCCGCTGGCGGCGCTTGCCGCCTCCCTCACCGCCACGCTGGCCACCGCATTGGTGGCGCCGGCCGCGCTGGCGCAACCCGCCGCGGCGCCGGCCGCCGATGCCGCTCCGGCCACGGCTCCCGGCGCCACGCTGCGCGAAGTCGTAATCACCGCCAACCCGCTGGGCAGCGACCTGAACGACATGGTGGCGCCGGTCTCGACGCTGGGCGGCGACGCACTGGCTGTGCGCCAGGCCAGCACGCTGGGCGAGACCCTGGACAAGCTGCCCGGGGTGTCGTCGACCTACTTCGGGCCCAATGCCAGCCGGCCGGTGATCCGCGGCCTGGACGGCGACCGCATCAAGGTGCTGCAGAACGGCGGCACCACGGTCGACGCCTCCACGCTGTCTTACGACCATGCCGTGCCGGTCGATCCGCTGGTGGCCGAGCGCATCGAAGTCGTGCGCGGCCCGGCGGCGCTGATGTACGGCGGCAATGCCATCGGCGGCGTGGTCAACGTGATCGACAACCGCATCCCGAAGGAGCCGATCGAAGGCGTCGGCGGCGCGGTCGATGCCAGCGCCACCGCCGGCGGCGACCAGGCGCGCAACGCCAGCGCGCTGATCGAGGCCGGCAACGGCAAGTTCGCCGTCCACGCCGATGCCTTCGCGCGCAAGACCAGCGACCTGCGCATCCCCGGCTACGCGCGCAGCGACCGCCTGCGCAACGCCGAGCCACTGCCCGCAGGCGAGCCCGAGCCCTACGGGCGCCTGCCCAATACCAGCGCCGACCAGCAGGGCGGCTCGCTGGGCGGCGCCTACACCTGGGCCGATGGCTTCGTCGGCGCCAACTACAGCGCCTACCGCAACGACTACGGCACGCCCGCAGAAGACGCGGTGCGGCTGAAGATGAAGCAGGACCGCTTCGCGCTGGAAGGCGAGGCGCGCAACCTCGCCGGCAACACCGGCGGCTGGTTCGAGTCGGTCAAGGGCAAGGTCAGCTTCACCGACTACGAGCACCGCGAAATCGAAGACGGCGAGACCGGCACGATCTTCAAGAACCGCGGCTGGGATGCGCGCTTCGAGGCCCGGCACGCAAAAATCGGGAACCTTAGCGGCGTGGTCGGCACGCAGTTCGGCCACACCAACTTCTCGGCACTGGGCGAGGAAGCCTTCGTGCCCAGCACCAACACCGACAACGCCGCGCTGTTCCTGTTCGAGGAATTGCCGCTGACTGCGGGCGGCGACCTGAAGCTGAACTTCGGCGGCCGGCTCGACCACAGCAGCGTCAAGGCCAGCGCCAACGGCAACGACCGCTTCACCGACGCCAGCCGCAGCTTCAACGCCACCAGCGCCTCGGCCGGCCTGCTGTACAAGATGAACCCGGCGTGGTCGCTGACCAGCAACCTGTCTTACACCGAACGCGCGCCGACCTTCTACGAGCTGTACGCCAACGGTCCCCACGTCGCCACCGGCTCGTGGGAAGTGGGCGACCCCAACGCGAACAAGGAGCGCGCCACCTCGATCGACCTGGGCCTGCGCTTCAAGTCAGGCGCGCACAGCGCCGGCGTGTCGGGCTACTACAGCCGCTTTGCCAACTACCTGGCGCTCAGCGCCACCGGCCGCGCGCGCGACGAGGCGGGCGACGTGGTCGCCCCCGGCAGCCCGGATGCGCTGCCCGAGTTCCAGTACCTGGGCGTGCCGGCCACGCTGTACGGCTTCGAGGCCGAAGGCAAGGCGCGCCTGCTGCAGAAGATGCTGACCAGCAGCGACACGCTGGACTTCGAGGCGCGCGCCGACTATGTGCGCGGCGAAAACCGCGACACCGGCGAGCCGCTGCCGCGCCTGGCGCCGCTGCGCCTGGGCGGCGCGCTGGTCTACGGCGCCGGGCCATGGGGCGCGCGCGTCGATGTCACCTACGCGGCCAAACAGACGCGCGTGCCGACCAACGACACGCCGACCGATGCCTATACGCTGCTGAGCCTGGCGCTGACCTACAAGTTCAAGGCGGCGGGGACGCAAACCCTGGTGTATCTGCGCGGCGACAACCTGACCAACCAGGATGCGCGCAACGCGTCGTCGATCCTGCGGGATATTGCGCCGATGGCGGGGCGGAGTGTGAAGGTGGGGTTCAGGACTTCGTTCTGATCGGCCTGCCGCGAGGCCGCATCCCGATTGTGTTCTCCCTCTCCCGCAAGCGGGAGAGGGGAGCAAACCAGCGGGGGCGACGGATTGCTTGCCATGATTCGCTGCGTCGGCAGCGCATCAATCCGGATTCACCACCCACTCCCCCTCGACCTGCGCCGCTCCCACCCGCGCCAGCGCCCCCACCGTCTGCGCGCAGAGTTCCGCCATCGACAGCGCTGGCATAAAGCGCTCGCGCATGTGCGTCATCAACGGTGCCGCCTCCATCCACGCGGCCAATGCGGCCAGCGTCATGCGCTGCGCCTCCAGCAGCTTGAACTTCACCAGCACCTTGACCGCATGGGCCGCATTGCGCGCCGGGTCGGCGCTAAGGTAGGCCAGGCGCCCCTGGGCCCTTTCCACGGCCGCCGCGACGCCGGTGAACACGCGTCCGTGGCCGGGAATCACCACGCGCGCGTCGAGCTGCGCGATGCGCGCCAGCACCGCCGCCTGCTCGGCGAAGCCGCTCTCGCCCTCCAGCTCGGGAAAGATCACGCCGAAGCCGTTCTCCCACAGCGCGTCACCGGAAATCAGGATGCGCTCGGCCGGTGCGAACAGCATCACCGCGTGCGGGTCATGGCCAGGGGCCGCCACCACCTGCCAGTCGATGCCGCCCAGGCGCAGCGTGTCGCCGTCGTTCAGCACGCTGTCGAAGGTGAAGCGATCGCACTGCTGGCCGGTGGCCTCGTAGCTGAGCGCTTCCGTATCCCATGCGGCCACGGCCTTGGCCTCGGCCGCGGGGATCGCGGTGCGCGGTTGCCAGCGCGCCTGCAGCGCGGCATTGCCGCCGCAGTGGTCCGAGTGCAGGTGGGTGTTGATCACGCGTGCCAGCGGCCGGCCCTGCAGCGCGGACGCCACCAGTGCCACCGTCTGCGGCGCGTGGGTGACGTAGCCGGTGTCGACCAGCGCGGTATCGTCGCCCTCGACGAACAGGATATTGTTTGCCGACAGCCAGCCGCGCTCGAACACGCGCATGGTGGCCGGCAACTGCGGGACCGGGCATTCGCTCAAGGGGATGTCTCCTCGCCTGCCAGCCATGCGGCGCGCTGCGGCAGCTGCGCCCAGATGCGGCGCTTGTCTTCGTCGCCGGCGGACGACCAGCCGGCAATCTCTTCGATGGTGCGCAGGCAACCCGCGCAATAGCCGGTGGCCGGATCCATGCGGCAGACGTTGCGGCATGGCGACGGCACCGGCGAGGCCCGCTGCGCGGCGTCGGCCTGAGCGGCCAGCAAGGCAGGTGTGAGGGCCATGGCGTTGCGCTCGCTCGCCACTCAGCCCGCCGCGCGCGCGGCCTTGGCCGCGACCTTCTGGTTGAAGCGGCCGGCGTCGATCAGGTGGCGCTCGTGCACGCCCTCCGAGATCTTGTCCTCGCCGTCCCACGCGCTAAGCTGGAAACGCAGGCGGCGCCCGTCCACCTCGACCAGTTCGCCCCTGACCGTCACCGTCATGCCCGGCGGCGTCGGCGCCAGGTGCGAGAAACTGACCAGCGTGCCGAGCGATTGCTCGCGCGGCCAGTCCAGGTGCTCGCGCAGCATCTGCAGGCAGGCACATTCCATGATGCCGACCAGATAGCCGGTGGCCAGCACGTCGGGCATTTCGGGGCAGCCCGGGATATCGTCGTAGAGGCGCGGCACCGTGGCCTTGGGCGGCACGGTGTACTCCCAGCTGAACGCCAGGCCGGGGCGCAGGTCCGGGCTCATGCCGCGGCTCCGGCCGCAACGTCGGCCACTTCGGCCCCGGTCATCTGCTGCAGCTGGTGCGGCGTCAGGTTGAACACCGCATGCGGATGGCCGGCCGCGGCCCACAGGCTGTCATAGCGGAACAGGTCCCGGTCCAGCAGCATCACCGGCGCCACCGCATGGCCGATGGGGCAGACGCCGCCGATGGCATAGCCGGTCTTCTCGCGCACGAAGCGCGCGTCGGCCTTGCCCAGCGCGCCCACGCGCGCGGCCACCTTGGCCTCGTCGACGCGGTTGCTGCCGCTGGCGATCACCAGCACCGGCGCATCGTCGGCCACGCGGCGGAAGATGATGGACTTGGCGATCTCGGCCACGCTGCAGCCCAGCCCCGCCGCGGCCTCGGCCGAGGTCTTGCCGGTGGCGGGCAGCATCACCACGGGCCGGTCATGGCCAAGCCCGGCCAGCAGTTCGGCCACGCGCCGCGCGGATTCGGGCAGCGCTTCGTCATGCATCGTCATGCGTTCTCCTGTCTGCGGCCGCGCGCCTTACACGCAGGCCGGTGCCGCGTCGCTGGCGGCGGCCCATTTGGTCAGCAGGGCGCGGCCCACGCGCGAACTGTTGGCGCGGCCGATCGCCTGCGAGATGTAGTCGCCGGCGCGGACCACCGCTTCCAGGTCGATGCCGGTGTGGATGCCCATGCCGTGCAGCATGTAGAGCACGTCCTCGGTGGCGACGTTGCCGGTGGCGCCCTTGGCATAGGGGCAGCCGCCCAGGCCCGCCACCGATGCATGGAAGATCGCCACGCCCACTTCCAGGCTGGCCAGGATGTTGGACAGGGCCTGGCCGTAGGTATCGTGGAAATGGCCGGAGAGCCGGTCCAGCGCGAACTCCGCCGCGGCGGCGCGCATCACTTCCTGCACGCGCACCGGCGTGCCCACGCCGATGGTGTCGGCGATGTCGATCTCGTCGCAGCCCAGCTCGCGCATGCGCCGTACCACGTCGACCACCGAACTGACCGGCACCTCGCCCTGGTACGGGCAGCCGAGCGCGCACGAGATGCTGCCGCGCAGGCGCACGCCCTGTTCCTTGGCCGCGGCCGCCACCGGGGCGAAGCGCGCGATCGACTCGGCGATCGAGCAGTTGATGTTCTTCTGCGAAAACGCCTCGCTGGCCGCGCCGAAGATCACCACCTCGTCGGCGCCGGCCGCGATCGCGCCCTCGAAGCCCTTCAGGTTCGGCGTCAGCGCCGAATACAGCGTGCCCGCGCGGCGCTGGATGCGCGCCATCACGTCGGCGCCGTCGGCCATCTGCGGCACCCATTTGGGCGACACGAACGAGGCGGCCTCGATATTGACGAAGCCGGCGTCGGTAAGCTGGTTGATCAGCGCGACCTTCACGTCCGTCGGCACCATCGCCTTCTCGTTCTGCAGGCCGTCGCGCGGGCCCACTTCAACGATCTTCACGTAGTTAGGCATGGTCATGGCTGTCTCCTGTCGTTTGTTCGGTGGCGTATGGGGCTGGTCTGGCGGCTCAGTAGCCGCGCTGCAGGTCGACCACGCCCGCGATCGGCTGGCCGGCGCGCAGCGCGCGGATCTTGCCGGCGATCTGCGCGATGCTGTCCTCGCGCAGCGTCAGCGCCGAAATATGGGGGGTAATGGTGATGCGCGGCTCCTGCCAGAACGGGTGTTCCGCAGGCAGCGGCTCGGTGCGGAATACGTCCAGCGTAGCCCCCGCGACCTGGCCGGCCTGCACCGCGGCGAGCAGGTCGGCTTCGACCAGGTGCTGGCCGCGCGCGACATTGATCACGTAGGCGCCCTGCGCCAGCTTGCCGAACAGTTCGCCGTTCAGGATGTTCTCGGTCTGCGGGGTCAGCGGCAGCACATTGACCAGCACGCGCAAGCCCTGCAGGAACGGTGCGCGCCCGGCATCGCCGTGGAATCCGACCACGCCCTCGATGGCGCGCGCGGTGCGGCTCCAGCCGCGCACCGGGAAGCCGAAGCCGGCCAGCGTGCGCGCGATATGCGTTCCCAGCGTGCCGACGCCCATCACGCCGATGGTGAAGTCTTCGCGGCGGTACGGTTTAAGGAATTTCCACTTGCCGGCCTGCGCCTGTGCGGCGTAATCGTCCAGCCGGCGGAAATAGCGCAGCACGGCGGAGGTGACGTATTCGGCCATCTGCGTGGCCATGCCGGCATCGTCCAGCCGCACGATCGGCACGCCGGCCGGCAGCGCCTGCGGGTCCTCGTCGCGCAGGCGCAGGATGCCGTCGACGCCGGCACCGAGGTTGAACACCGCCTTCAGGTCGGTGCGGCCGCGCAGCATCTCGACGGGCGGGCGCCAGACCACGGCGTAATCGGCCGATTCGCCGCGGCTGTCGTCCCAGGTCACGCATGTGGCTTCGGGCAGCGCCTCGGCGAAACCTTCGATCCATGGGTCGTAACGGCCATCGGGAACGTACAACTGCAACTTCATGGTGTCTCCAGCGATTCTGGTAGTGCAAAGGGCTATTTTGGCAGAGGAATGCGCCGCGGGGGCGAATGGCGGGAACGCCGCCAATGGAAAATGCCCCGTACCGGCGGGCCGCCGTGTCGGGGCATTTGGTGGATTGTTGCGGCTAGCGCGCCCGGCGCGGCGGCGCCGCGCGGCGCGGGGCAACTACTGGTAGTTCATGTTCAGCGTCGCAATGGCGTTCACGCGCCCGCTTGTGACCACCTGGCTGGTCTTGAAATACCGTGCGGTCATCGGAATGCTGACGGTCTCGTTGTCGCTAGTGGTGCGCAGATACGGAGACGACACCACGCCCAGCGACACCGGGGCATTGGCTTGCAGCACCTGTACGCCAACGCCGGTGGCCATGTCGCTGCCCGCCTGGTTGGCCAGCACGCCGGGGGCATTCGATGGGTCCGCCGGCCCGTCCAGTTCGTAGGCAATGCTGATGCCGGCATCGCAAACCAGCGGAATGCTGAACGACGTCGCCCCTTGTGTCGACCCGACGCCGCCGAAGCCCTGCGCGCTTGCCTTCGGCAGCGTGACGATGATGTTGCTGTTGGTGACGCGGCAGCCTGCGGTCCGGATATTGACCTGCGTGCTGGTGAAGTTGGTCGCGGTGGCGACGATGCCGCCATAGACGGACGTCGCGGTGGGATTCTGGAATGCGATGACGCCGGGCGTGATCGGCCCGGTCTTGATCAGCTGGACGCGATACAGGGCCGGCGGCAGATAGGCGCCCCGCATATTGGGCAGCGTCTGCTGCGCACGCGGCCAGTTCTGCACCATGGACTGGGTGATGTCGGCCGGCTGCGCGCTGAGCGTGTTCGACCATCCGGTGCGGATGCCGATGCCGGGGACGCCGGTTTCATAGACGCCGACGCCAGCCGCAGGCGTCATCGGCACGGCATAGCCATAGCTCCAGGTTTCGAGCGGATCGCATACGATGTACGCCGAGCTGCTGCCGACCCAGCCGGTGTCGAAGAGGATGCTGCCGTTGGGCAGGTCCCGCGCAACCGTGAGGCTGGCGGGCAGCGCCATGGTCGAGCTGACGCCGGTGCCGGTGCACACCGCACCGGCGGTGCCGGAAGTCAGCAAGGCCAAGAGAAGGATCCGGCAAAGCGTGCGCAGCATGGCTAAGGCGAGGTGACAGGCTGAGGTTCAGCAATTCTAGCCACGACGCATCAAGCCCCTGCGTAGGAGCTATCTCAAATTTCCGGGGGAAAAGTCATACCCGAGGCCCCGCACCCGCTCTGCTGTTTCCGGGCCCGGCGCCGTGACGCCGATCCCGTAGCCGCAGGCCTATTTCCCTGCAAACGCCAGCAACTGCGCCCCTTCCGCCACCTGCTCGCCCACGCCGTAGAGGATTTCGCTGACCACGCCGTCGGCCGGCGCGCTGATGGTGTGCTCCATCTTCATCGCCTCCATCACCAGCAGCGGCGTGCCGCGCGTGACCGTGCTGCCGGCCTCGACCATCACGGCAATGACCTTGCCCGGCATCGGCGCGGTCAGCTTGCCGCCCTCGCCTTCGGCCTCGCCGGCATGCGCCAGCGGATCGAGCCATGCCAGGCTGACATGCCGGCCGGCGTAGAACACGTGGAAGCTCTCGCCGTCGGCATGCACCTGCCCGTGCGCGCGCCGCGTGCCCAGGTTGACGCGGATATCGTCCGCCTGGCAGGTGTAGGCAAAGGGCGCGGCCTGGTCCGCATAGATCAGCGTGCCGCCGCGCTCGTTGCTGTTCAGCTTCACCTCCAGCACCTGCTCTCCATAGCCGAAGCGCAGCGTGCGCGACACGCCGCCGTTCAGCCGCCACGCGCCCGCGTGCGTCCACGGCGAGTGCGGGTCGGCGGCATCGATACGCAACTCGCGCGCCTCGCGTTCCAGCAGCGCGGCCACCGCCAGCGCGATCGGTTCCATACCGACCGGCGCCGGCGGCGGGAACAGGACCGCCTCGTTGCGCTCGATCAGGCCGGTGTCGAGATCGGCGGTGCGGAACGCCTCGGACTTCACCAGCCGCTGCAGGAATGCCACGTTGGTCGACAGCCCCACCACGTGATACGCCGCCAGCGCCTGGCGCATGCGCGCCAGCGCCTCGTCGCGGTCCTTGCCCCAGACGATCAGCTTGGCGATCATCGGGTCGTAGAACGGGCTGATGGTGTCGCCCTCGCGCACGCCGGCGTCGATGCGCACGCCGGCCGGGCCATGCGCATCCTCACCGCGCATGAACTGCACCGCCGGCGGCGTGCGCAGGAAGCGCAGCGTGCCGGTCGACGGCAGGAACTGCTTGTCGGGGTTCTCGGCGTAGATGCGCGCCTCCAGCGCGTGGCCGTCGATGCGCAACTGCTCCTGCGCCAGCGGCAGCGGCTCGCCGGCGGCGACGCGTAGCTGCCATTCGACCAGGTCCTGCCCGGTGATCATCTCGGTAACCGGATGCTCGACCTGCAGGCGCGTGTTCATCTCCATGAAATAGAACGAGCCATCTTGATTGGCGATGAACTCGACCGTGCCGGCGCCCACGTAGCCCACGGCCTTGGCCGCGGCGACGGCCGCTTCGCCCATCGCACGGCGGCGCTCCTCGGTCATGCCCGGCGCCGGCGCTTCCTCCAGCACCTTCTGGTGGCGGCGCTGCACCGAGCAGTCGCGCTCGAACAGGTAGACGCAGTTGCCGTGGGTGTCGGCAAACACCTGGATCTCGATATGGCGCGGGCGCGTCAGGTACTTTTCCACCAGCACCTTGTCGTCGCCGAAGCTGGCGCTGGCCTCGCGCTTGACCGACGCCAGCGCGGCCTCGAAGCCGTCGCCCGCCTCCACCACGCGCATGCCCTTGCCGCCGCCGCCCGCGCTGGCCTTGAGCAGCACCGGGTAGCCGATGCGGTCGGCCTCGCGGCGCAGCAGCGCCGGGTCCTGGTCGTCGCCGTGGTAGCCCGGCACCAGCGGCACCGACGCCTGTTCCATCAGCTGCTTGGCCGCGCTCTTGCTGCCCATCGCGTGGATCGACGACGCCGGCGGACCGATAAACACCAGCCCAGCCGCGGCGCAGGCCTCGGCGAAGGCTTCGTTCTCGGACAGGAAGCCGTAGCCCGGGTGGATCGCCTGGGCGCCGGTCTCCTTGGCCATCTCGATGATGTGGTCGGCGCGCAGGTAGCTGTCGCGCGCGGCGGCGCCGCCGATATGCACGGCCTCGTCGCAGAAGGCGACGTGGCGCGCCTCGGCGTCGGCATCGGAATACACCGCGACGGTGCGGATGCCCAGCCGGCGGCAGGTGGCGGCCACGCGGCAGGCGATTTCACCGCGGTTGGCGATCAGGATCTTGTTGAACATGCGCCCTCCTCGTTATCCCATGGATGGGATCTTACGGCGGCGCGCCGTCCAGCGGGCACTTTTCTACCGCGTCATCCCGCGTGGCCTTCGGCGCGGATGTCGAGGCGCGCCAGCAGCGCGCGATCGCGGTCGGCCTGCGGGTTGCCGGTGGTCAGCAGCTTGTCGCCGTAGAAGATCGAATTGGCGCCGGCCATGAAGCACAGCGCCTGCAGCGCTTCGTCCATGGCCTCGCGGCCCGCCGACAGGCGCACCATCGCGCCGGGCATGGTGATGCGCGCCACCGCGATGGTGCGGACGAACTCGAACAGGTCCAGCGCCTCGGTGCCGGCCAGCGGCGTGCCCTCGACCTGCACCAGGTTATTGATCGGCACCGACTCCGGATACGGGTCCATGTTGGCCAGCTGCGCGATCAGCCCGGCGCGCGCCTCGCGCGATTCGCCCATGCCGACGATGCCGCCGCAGCAGACATTGATGCCGGCATCGCGCACATGGCCGATGGTGTCGAGCCGGTCCTGGTAGGTGCGGGTGGTGATGATCTTGCCGTAGAACTCGGGCGAGGTGTCCAGGTTGTGGTTGTAGTAGTCCAGCCCCGCATCCTTCAACTGCTGCGCCTGCTCGGCCTTGAGCATGCCCAGCGTGACGCAGGTCTCCAGGCCCATCGCCTTGACCTCGCGCACCATGTCCATCACCGGCTCCAGGTGGCGGTCCTTGGGGCTGCGCCAGGCGGCGCCCATGCAGAAGCGGGTGGCCCCATTGGCCTTGGCCGCGCGCGCGGCGTCGAGCACTTCCTCCAGCGCCATCAGCTTCTCGGCTTTGACGCCGGCATCGTGGTGCGCGCTCTGCGGGCAGTAGCCGCAATCCTCTTCGCAGCCGCCGGTCTTGATCGACAGCAGCGTCGACAGCTGCACGGTGTTGGCATCGAAATGCTCGCGATGCACTTGCTGGGCGCGGAACAGCAGGTCGTTGAACGGCAGCGCGAACAGCGCGGCGACGTCATCGACGCGCCATTTGGCATCGTCGGGCAAGGCATGCTGGCGTGCAGTCTGGCGCAGCGATTCGGCGGAGATGGTGGTAACGGTGTGGGCTTGGGTCATGGTCAATGGAATCTTGTTGTTTTCAGGCAGCCAGGCCAGTGGCCTCGGTCTGGTAGCGGGAGGCGGCCGTCAACAGCGGCGCAAGGTCGAGCCGGTCCGCCGCGGCCGCGGGCGCCAGTTGCCACGGCAGTTCGCCCAGGCACGGCGCGTCCAGCGACGCGTGCAGCGTGGCGATGTTCTCGTCGGCCAGCAGCATGCCGGGATCGACCCGGTTGGCGATCCAGCCGGCCAGCGGCAGGCCGCGCGCGCGGATGGCTTCGGCGGTCAGCATGGCGTGGTTCAGGCAGCCGAGCCGGATGCCGACCACCAGCACCACCGGTACCGCCAGCATCACGGCAAGGTCGGCGGTGTTCCAGCGCACCGCGCCGCTGTCGAGCGGCACGTTGAAGCCGCCCACGCCCTCGACCACCACCGCGTCGGCCTGGCGGCGCAGCGCGTCGAAGGCAGCGCGGATCGGCGCGCGCGTGATGCGCACGCCTTCGTGCGCGGCCGCCAGGTGCGGCGAGCACGGCGTGCGCAGCAGGAACGGGCAGGTCTGGCCCAGCGGCACGTTCAACGAGCTGGCGGCGCGCAGCTGCGCCACGTCGTCGTTGTGCCAGTGGCCGTCGCGCCATTCGCTGCCGCTGGCCACGGGCTTCATGCCCGCGGTGCGGTAGCCGGCGCGATGCAGCGCATGCAGCAGCGTGGCACTGGCGTGGGTCTTGCCGATGCCGGTGTCGGTGCCGGTGACGAAGCAGGCGAAAGGCGCCATGTGAGTAACGGGGGTGCTCATGCGGCCTCCCGCTGCGCCACGGCGGCGCCCAGTGCATCGAGCAGGCGCCGCACATCGTCTTCGGTGTGCGCCGCCGACAGCGTGATGCGCAGCCGCGCGGTGCCCTCGGGCACGGTCGGCGGGCGGATCGCGCCGACGCGGATGCCGTCGGCCTCCAGCGTGGCCGACAGCGCCAGCGCGGCACCGTTGTCGCCGACGATCAGCGGCTGCACCGCGGTCTGGCTGTCGCCCAGGGTCCAGCCCGCGATCGCGGCCAGCCGGGCCAGCCCCTCGCGCAGCAGCGCGATGCAGCGCGCCAGTTGTGCGCGGCGTTGCCGTCCCTCTTCGCCTTCGATGATGGCCAGGCTCGCCAGCAGCGCATGCGCGACCGCGGGCGGCGCGGCAGTGGTGTAGATATACGGCCGCGCGGTGTTGACCAGGTGCTCGACGATGGTCTCGTGCGCGGCGACGAAGGCGCCCGCCACGCCCGCGGCCTTGCCGAGCGTGCCGATATAGATCAGGCGTTCGGACGACAGTCCCAGCGCTTCCAGCACGCCATGCCCGTGCTCGCCGAGCACGCCGAAGCCGTGCGCATCGTCGACGATGATCCAGGCGTCATGACGCTCGGCCAGCGCCAGCAGCTGGCGCAGCGGCGCGACGTTGCCGTCCATGCTGAATACGCTGTCGGTGACGATCAGCTTGCGCGCGCTGGGGCTGGCCGCGAGCAGCGCTGCCAGCGCGCCGGTGTCGCAGTGCGGGTAGCGCTGCACGTCGGCGCGCGCCAGCCGGGCGCCGTCGATCAGCGAGGCATGGTTGAGCGACTCGCAGAACAGCGTCGCCCCGGCCGTGCCCAGCGCGGTCAGCACCGCCATGTTGGCCATGTAGCCGGTGCAGAAGTACAGCGCGCGCGCCTGTGCGATGTGCGGCGCGAACCAGCGCGCCAGCTCGGCCTCCAGCCGCGCGTGCGCGATCGAATGGCCGCTGACCAGGTGCGAGGCGCCGCTGCCGGCGCCATAGCGCTGCGCCCCTTCCACCAGCGCGGCGATCACCTGCGGGTGGTTGGCCAGCCCGAGGTAGTCGTTGCTGCAGAAGGTCAGCAGCGATGCCGCCGCGGTGCCGTCCTCGCCCACCGCCTGGTGCGGCGCGCAGGCGGTGTGCGCGATGCGGCGGCGGCGCGTCAGCGCCAGCGCGTGGCGCTGCGCCGCAGCCTGCTTCAGTTGTTCAAGCAGCATGGCGCACCTCCTTGCCCGCATCCGTTGTCACGGTCACATCGTCGAGCGTGGCCAGCATCTGCTGGCCCAGCAAGCGCGCCTGCGCGGCGTCGAAGACGTAGGGCGGCATCACGTAGAGGGTATTGCCGATCGGGCGCACCAGCAGTTCGCGCGCGCGCGCGGCGTGGTGGAAGCGCGCGGCAAAGCCGGCGCCGGCCACCTCGTCGCGCACATCGGCGGCCCAGATCAGGCCACGCTGGCGCACATGCCGCACGCGCGCGTCGGCCGCCAGCGCGGCCATGCCGTCGGCCAGCCATTGCGCGCGCTCGCGGTTGCGCGCCAGCACCTCGTCCTGCGCGAACAGGTCCAGCGTGGCCAGCGCCGCGCGGCAGGCGAGCGGGTTGCCGGTGTACGAATGCGAATGCAGGAAGCTGCGCGCCAGTTCGTCGGCGACGAAGGCGCGCTGGATTTCCGGGCGCGACAGCACCAGCGACAGCGGCAGGTAGCCGCCGCTGATGCCCTTGGACAGGCACAGGAAGTCCGGCCACAGGTGCGGCGGCAACGGGGCTTCCTCGGCGCGCGACTGCTCCCACGCGAAGAAGGTGCCGGTGCGGCCGCAGCCCACCGCGATCTCGTCGGCGATCAGGTGGACGCGGTAGCGGTCGCACAGCGCGCGCGCGCCGTCGAGGTAGGACGGGTCGTGCATCGCCATGCCGGCGGCGCCCTGCACCAGCGGCTCGACGATCAGCGCGGCAATGGTGCCGGCACGCTCGCGCAGCAGCGCCTCGAGCTCCGCCAGCGCGCGCGCCGCGACATCGGCAGCGGACTCGCCGCGGCGCGCCTGCCGGGCATCGGGCGACATCACCACATGCGCGCGGCGGATCAGCGCGTCGTAGGCGTCGCGGAAGATCTCCACGTCGGTCACCGCGAGCGCGCCCACGGTTTCGCCGTGGTAGCCGTGGCGCAGGCAGGCGAACTCGCGCTTGGCCGGCAGGCCGGTGTTGCGCCAGTAGTGGAAGCTCATCTTCAGCGCGATCTCGACCGCCGAGGCGCCGTCCGAGGCGTAGAACACATTGCCCAGCGCACCGCCGGTCAGCGCCGACAGGCGCTCGGCCAGCTCCACCGCGGGCGCGTGCGTGCAGCCCGCCAGCATCACGTGCTCGAGCGTCTCCAGCTGGCGCGCCAGCGCGGCGTTGATGCGCGGGTTGGCATGGCCGAACAGGTTGACCCACCAAGAACTGGTGGCGTCGAAATAGCGCTGGCCGTCGGCATCGTGCAGCCACGGGCCTTCGCCGCGCACGATCGCCAGCGGCACGGCGTCGTCGTCGGGACGCAGGCGCGTGCACGGGTGCCAGACCGCCGCGCGGCTGCGCTGGCCCAGCGACGGCGTGCCGTTGCCTGGGGAAAGGGACAGGTGGTCCAAGAGAGCCCTCCTTGGTTGGCCGTCCGCGCTGGCTGCCGGCTAGCGCGGGCAGTGCGACGGTGCGGACGGGTTGGGGAGGGTCATGTTAGGAAGGTCCTGCCGGGCTTGGCAATGCCGCCGGATTTTTGCGGTTGGCGTGGCGTTGACGGGATTTGGCGAACGTTGTGAGCAAGAAGCCATGCGCTTGTGGTTAGCGTGCTGCCATCTCCACGCAACCTCATGCGGACTTTATTTGATGCGTCGCGCCTTCGCCTGCCACGGCGGAAACTCCCCTCCCCCGCTTGCGGGAGAGCGTAGCCCGCACGCTGGCCATGCCGGCTTGCTCCCAGTAACCGACACGTCGTCCCCGCGTAGGCGGGGACCCAGTGTCTTTGAAGCGCAAGCGCCTCTCAAAGTCGCTGGGTTCCCGCTTTCGCGGGAATGACGGTGGTCTTTGATTTTTTGGTGGCACTAACCAAATCAAAGGCTTAGCGAAGGTTCCTGGGTAGGGGTTGGGGGAGAGGGCATAAGCCACCACGAAGTGACCGCCGTCGTTCTTGCGAGCGCCGGCCCTCACCCCCGGCCCCTCTCCCGCGCGCGGGAGAGGGGAGCAAACCAGCGGCGAGCTGATGCGCGGAACTCAAGCCGGCCGCCACGACGGCGTGCGCTTCTCCAGGAACGACTTCACCCCTTCGCGCCCTTCCTCGGAAGCCCGGATCTTCGCGATGCGGTCGGCGGTATCCGCCAGCAGGTCGTTGTCGATCACGCGCCCGGCGATGTCCTGCACCAGCCGCTTGCTCTCGCGCACGGCGTTGGGGCTGTTGGCCACCAGCGCGGCCGTCAGTTCGGCGACCTTGGCATCCAGCGCCTCGGCCGGCACCACCGCATGCAGCAGGCCCAGGCGCAGCGCCTCGGCCGCGTCGAAGCGCTCGGCGGTGATGAAGTAGCGGCGCGCGGCCTGCTCGCCCATGGCGCGGATCACGTACGGGCTGATGGTGGCGGGCAGCAGGCCCAGGCGGGCCTCGGACAGGCAGAAATGCGCGTGCTCGGCCGCCACCGCGATATCGCACGCGGCCACCAGGCCCATGCCGCCGGCGTAGGTGTCGCCCTGGATGCGCGCGATCACCGGGCGCGGGCACGACCAGATGGTGTGCAGCATCTGCGCCAGCGTCAGCGCATCGGCGCGGTTCTGGTCGTCGGAGTAGCCCGCCATCTTCTTCATCCAGTTCAGGTCGGCGCCGGCGCAGAAGGCCGGGCCGTTGCCGGCCAGCACGATGGCGCGCACCTCGTCCATGTCGCCGAGCGCGCGGAAGGCGCCGGTCAGCTCGGCGATCACGGTCTCGTTGAAGGCGTTGCGCACGTCGGGCCGGTTCAGCGTGACGGTGGCGACGTGATTGGCGATATTGACGGTCAGGGCAGTGAATTCCATGGTTCGCTCCGTTGGCGGATATAGCGGATATAGCGGATGAGGGATGATGCGGCTCAGGTGCCCGGATCGAAGGGCAGCCCCAGCGAGCGGAAGAAGTCCTCCACCTCCGGCAGCCACACCGGGATGCCTTCGCGCGCGCTGAACAGGCGGTGCGAGTCGGCGCCGAACTCGCCTACGTCGACCAGCCGGGCCTGCGCAGCCGGGCCGCTGGCGCGCGCCTTGAAGGCGTTGAACATGCGGCCGGGCAAGGGCACCGGCCAGTAACTGTCATTCTCGCCATAGATCCACAGCGAGGGATAGCGCGCCAGCGCGCCGTAGCTGGCGAAGGCATCGACCAGGCGCTCTTCCCAGTCGGGGCAGTTCAGGTTTCGCAGCCCGCCGGCAAAATTGACCACGCCGCGCACGCCCGGATAAGCGATGGTGCTGAACGCCATGGTGGTCAGCCCCCCGTGCGACTGGCCGATCACGACAATGCGCTCCATGTCGACATAGGGCTGCGTGGCCATGTAGTCGAGCGTGGCGACGACGTCGTCGGCCTGCATCATGCCGTTGGTCTCGATGTCGCAGCTGCCGCCCACATAGGCCCCGCCCGAGCGCGCAAAGCCCTGCCGCATCGGCAGCACCACGACGTAGCCGCGGCGCAGGAACTCCACGCTCTGCGCCGGGAAGCGCGCGCGGCCCTGCATCGCGGGCCGGCCCGGGGCCTTGCCGTGGTTGATCACCACCAGCGGGAACGGCCCCGCGCCGGCCGGCTTGAACACCGTGGCCTCCAGGTCGATGCGCGACGGGATCGCGGCCTTGGGCAGCATCACCACCTGCTCCTGGAAGCGCACGCGCGCGCCCGACTGGCCGTTGCCGTTCGCCATCTGCGCCTGCGCGCACAGCGGCGCCAGCACGGCAAGCACCGTGGCCAGGGCAAGGCGGCGAACAAGGCGGGCGGCGCGGCGCATCTCGGATCGGCGCAGGCTTACATGCGGAACACGCCGAACTTCATCTCGTCGATCGGCGCGTTCAGGCTGGCCGACAGCCCCAGCCCCAGCACCGTGCGCGTCTGCGCGGGGTCGATCACGCCGTCGTCCCACAGCCGCGCGCTGGCGTAGTACGGGTGGCCCTGGTGCTCGTACTGGTCGCGGATCGGCTGCTTGAAGGCATCCTCCTCTTCCGCGCTCCACTGCCCGCCCTTCGCTTCGATGCCGTCGCGGCGCACCGTCGCCAGCACGCTCGCGGCCTGCTCGCCGCCCATCACCGAGATGCGCGCGTTCGGCCACATCCACAAAAAGCGCGGCGAATACGCGCGCCCGCACATGCCGTAGTTGCCCGCGCCGAACGAGCCGCCGATGATCACCGTGAACTTCGGCACCTGCGCGGTCGCCACCGCGGTCACCATCTTGGCGCCGTTGCGTGCAATGCCTTCGTTCTCGTACTTGCGGCCCACCATGAAGCCGGTGATGTTCTGCAGGAACACCAGCGGAATCTTGCGCTGGCAGCACAGCTCGATAAAGTGCGCGCCCTTGAGCGCCGACTCGGAGAACAGGATGCCGTTGTTGGCGACGATC